>NZ_JBHXFE010000048.1:31223-64771 GCF_042722475.1 Streptomyces sp. NPDC127092 | reverse complement strand
CCGCCAGGGCGCCCGGCAGGGGTGGCGTGGTGGCAGGGTGGCGGACTTCCGCCCGTACGTACGCGGAGCGGGCGGCCGACGTCGTCCACTCCACCGGTTCCGCCGACGCCGGGACCGTGTGCAGCACGCCCTGGTCCGTCACGAGGCGGAGGGTGCCGCCCTGCGGGGCGCCGGTGACGCGGAGCCGGGCGGTGACCGGCTCGTCGGCGTGGACGGGCAGGCGCTCGCCGAGCCCGGCCGAGCGGCCGTGGGTGTCGGCGAGCGTGAACTCCACGGACACGGCGGAGGATTCGGCGATGTACGCGCGCCCGGCCCGCAGTCCGTCCAGGATCGCCGCCCGGCTCAGCTCCTCGGCGAGGACCACCGTCTGCGGCCCGCCGACGCGGTCCGGGTCCCGGTGCGCGTCGCTGTTGCCCATGGCCGGGGTCCAGCGTCCCCTGGCCAGTGCCGCGTCCCAGCCGGCGAGCGCGACTTCGTCGTCCGGCGTGTAGGGGCCGTTCCAGACCTCGACCGCGTCCGCGTCGCCGAAGCCGAACTTCCAGGCGCAGCCGATGCAGGTGGCCTGCGGGTGCGCGGGCACGACCAGGCCGCCGGAGCGGCGGATCTCGCGGGCGAAGTGCCCGAACCGGTTCTCCCGCGCCCGGTAGCGCCAGTCGACGAACGTGCCCGGGTCGGTGCCGAGGGCGAGGACGTGGCCGTTGCGGGTCGTGACCTCCTCGCCGAGCAGGATCAGCAGGTCGTCGCCCGCGCTCGCGGCCCAGGCGCCGTGCCCGGCGTGGGTGTTGTGCTCGGTGCCGGTGATGAAGTCGAGCCCGGCGGCCCGGGCGAGCGCGGCGACCTCGGCGGGCGTGCGGCGGCCGTCGGAGTACACGGTGTGCAGGTGGCAGTCGCCCCGGTACCAGGCCCGGCCGCGGCCCCGCGCCCGCTCGGGCGGGTACGCCGGGCGGACGGCGGGCGCGGACGGGCCGAGCCGCAGGGTGATCGTCACGGTGTACGCCAGGCCCTGCGGCGCCACGGTGTACGGGCCGAGGGCGACGTACCAGGTCCCGGCGCGCAGCGGCCCGGCGACGTAGCCGGGCGTGGCGTCGTCGGCGCGCACGAAGAACTCCTTGCGGGCGCCGCCCGACCAGCCGCGGAAGCCCCGGCCGCCGAGGGCCGTGCCGCGCTGGTCGAAGAGCCCGATGTCGAGGGCGTTGCCCTGGGTGCCGGCGGGGACGGCGGGCCGCTCGTAGGCGTAGGCGACGTGCAGCTCGCGCACGCCGTGCGGCAGCTCCACCGGCAGGTACACGAAGTCGGGGCAGCCGGGCGGCAGGGTGCCGCTCACGGTGCGGGTGAGGACGTCGGCCGAGGACCCTCCGGACCCGTCGGCGGCCTGTGCGAAGCTCACGGTCCCCAAGGTAAGCGCGGTCGCGGCACCGGTCAGGAGCAGCGCGCGCCGGGTGGCGTGGTTCCTGGCGTCGTTCACGGCGTGGTTCGTCGCGTCGGTCATGTCCACGACTCTTCCCGCCGCCCGTGAACGACGGAACAACGCCTGCCGGACGGACCGTCTGCCGCACCCCTCGGAAATCCACGCCGCACCCCCTACCGTGCCGCCTATGCGGATCTCGACCACGATCTTCCTGACCGACGAGACCATCGGCCCCGTGCGGCTCGCCCGCGAACTCGAACAGCGCGGCTTTGCCGGGCTCTACCTGCCCGAGCACACCCACATCCCCGTGTCCCGTGACACGCCCGACCCGGCCGGCCGCGGCGAGCTGCCCCGCGAGTACGGCCGCACGCTCGACCCCTTCGTGGCCCTCGGCCAGGCCGCCGCCGTCACCGAGCGGCTCCGCCTCGGCACGGGCATCACGCTGGTCGCCGAGCACGACCCGATCGCCCTCGCCAAGCAGATCGCGACGCTCGACCACCTCTCCGGCGGCCGCTTCACCCTCGGCGTCGGCTTCGGCTGGAACCGCGAGGAGGCCGCCGACCACGGCGTCGACTGGCGCACCCGCCGCGCACGCACCCGCGACGCCGTGCACCTGATGCGCGCCCTGTGGGCCGCCGAACCCACCGCGTACGAGGGCGCCTTCGGCCACTCCGTCCGCGCCTCCCACGCCTGGCCGAAGCCCGCCGCCGGCGCCCCCCGCACCCTCGTCGGCGGCGCCGCGGGCCCCCGGCTCTTCGACCACGTCGCCGACTACGCCGACGGCTGGATGCCCATCGGCGGCCGCGGCCTGACGGAGACGATCCCGGCCCTGCGGGAGGTCTGGGAACGGGCGGGCCGCGACCCGAAGGCCCTCCAGGTCGTCCCGTACGCCGTCCTCCCGAGCCCGGGCAAGCTCGCCCACTACGAGGAACTCGGCTGCGAGGAGGTCGTCCTCCAGCTGCCGCCGGAGCCGGAGACCGGGGTGCTGCGGGTCCTCGACGAGTACGCGGGGTATCTGTGAGCCCCGGAAACCGACTGAACGGTCCGTCTGTGGAGGGCCCGGGCCCGGCGGGCTCGGCCGCTCGTATGCTCGGTCCATGACGGATCACCAGGAAAACCGCGTCTCCGCGCCCACCGAGAACGCCATGCGACGCGCGCTCAGGCGGGCCAGGGACGGGGTCGCGCTCGACGTCGGTGAGGCCGCCGTGCTGCTGCGGGCGCGCGGGGACGATCTGGCGGACCTGGTCGCGACGGCCGGGCGGGTGCGGGACGCGGGGCTCGAGGCGGCCGGGCGGCCGGGTGTCATCACCTACTCGAAGAGCGTGTTCATACCGCTCACGCGGCTCTGCCGGGACAAGTGCCACTACTGCACCTTCGCGACCGTGCCCGGCAAGCTCCGCCGCGCGGGCCACGGGATGTTCATGTCGCCGGACGAGGTCCTCGACATCGCCCGCCGCGGTGCCGCACTCGGCTGCAAGGAAGCGCTGATCACCCTCGGCGACAAGCCCGAGGACCGCTGGCCCGAGGCCCGCGAGTGGCTGGACGCGCACGGCTACGACGACACCATCGCGTACGTGCGGGCCATGGCGATCCGCATCCTGGAGGAGACGGGGCTGCTCCCGCACCTCAACCCCGGCGTGATGTCCTGGACGGACTTCCAGCGGCTCAAGCCCGTCGCGCCGAGCATGGGCATGATGCTGGAGACGACCGCCACCCGGCTCTGGTCCGAGCCCGGCGGCCCGCACCACGGCTCGCCCGACAAGGAGCCCGCCGTACGCCTGCGGGTCCTGGAGGACGCCGGGCGCTCCTCCGTGCCGTTCACCAGCGGGCTGCTGCTCGGGATCGGCGAGACGCCCGAGGAGCGCGCCGAGTCGCTGTTCGCGCTGCGCCGGACCGCCCGGGCCTACCACGGCATCCAGGAGCTGATCATCCAGAACTTCCGCGCCAAGCCGGACACGGCCATG
Source organism: Streptomyces sp. NPDC127092 (assembly GCF_042722475.1). Lineage (NCBI taxonomy): Bacteria > Bacillati > Actinomycetota > Actinomycetes > Kitasatosporales > Streptomycetaceae > Streptomyces > Streptomyces sp. NPDC127092. The sequence goes on along the minus strand of NZ_JBHXFE010000048.1, from coordinate 61,399 downwards.
CGCGGCATGCCGGACGCCGAGCTCGACGACCTGGTCGCCACGGTCGCCGTCGCCCGGCTCATCATGGGCCCGAGCGCCTGCCTCCAGGCCCCGCCGAACCTCGTCGACTCCGAGTACGAGCGGCTGATCGCCGCCGGCATCGACGACTGGGGCGGCGTCTCGCCGCTCACCATCGACCACGTCAACCCGGAGCGGCCCTGGCCGCAGATCGACGAACTGGCCGCCCGCTCCCGCGCCGCCGGCTTCGAGCTGCGCGAACGGCTCTGCGTGTATCCCGAGTTCGTCCGGCGCGGCGAGCCCTGGCTGGACCCGCGGCTGCTGCCGCACGTCCGGGCCCTCGCCGACCCCGAGACGGGTCTCGCGAACCCGGACGCGCCGGTGCGCGGACTGCCCTGGCAGGAGCCGGACGAGACCTTCGCCGCCGCGGGCGGCACCGGCCGCACCGACCTGCACCGCACCATCGACACCGAAGGCCGCACCGGCGACCGCCGCGCCGACTTCGACGAGGTGTACGGCGACTGGGAGGCGCTGCGCGAGGCCGCCGCGCCCGGAATGGCGCCGGAGCGGATCGACGCCGACGTGCGCGAGGCCCTCGCGGTGGCCGCCGACGACCCGACGAGGCTCACCGACCCGCAGGCCCTCGCCCTGCTGCACGCCGACGGCCCGGCCCTCGACGCCCTGTGCCGGGTCGCCGACGACATCCGCAGGACGGTGAACGGCGACGACGTCACGTACGTCGTCACCCGGAACATCAACTTCACCAACGTCTGCTACACCGGCTGCCGCTTCTGTGCCTTCGCCCAGCGCCGCACCGACGCCGACGCCTACACCCTGTCCCTGGACCAGGTCGCCGACCGCGCCCAGCAGGCCTGGGAGGTCGGCGCCGTCGAGGTCTGCATGCAGGGCGGCATCCACCCGGACCTGCCGGGCACGGCGTACTTCGACATCGCCAGGGCGGTGAAGGAACGCGTCCCCGGCATGCACGTGCACGCCTTCTCGCCGATGGAGGTCGTCAACGGGGCCTCCCGCACCGGACTGTCGATCCGCGAGTGGCTGACGGCGGCCAGGGAGGCCGGTCTTGACTCGATCCCCGGCACCGCCGCCGAGATCCTCGACGACGAGGTCCGCTGGGTCCTGACGAAGGGCAAGCTGCCCACCGCCACCTGGATCGAGGTGGTCACCACCGCGCACGAGCTGGGCATCCGGTCCTCGTCGACCATGATGTACGGGCACGTGGACCAGCCCCGGCACTGGCTCGGCCACTTCCGCACCCTGGCCCGGATCCAGCAGGAGACGGGAGGCTTCACCGAGTTCGTGACGCTGCCGTTCATCCACACCAACGCGCCGGTCTACCTCGCGGGCATCGCCCGCCCGGGCCCGACCGTCCGCGACAACCGGGCCGTGACGGCGATGGCCCGGGTCCTCCTGCACCCGCACATCCCCAACATCCAGACCAGCTGGGTGAAGCTGGGTGCGGAGGGCGCCGCCGAGATGCTCCGCTCGGGCGCCAACGACCTCGGCGGCACCCTGATGGAGGAGACCATCTCCCGTATGGCCGGTTCGAGTTACGGCTCGTACCGCTCGATCCGTGACCTGGAGGCCATCGCCGCGGCGGCGGGCCGCCCGGCCCGGCCCCGGACCACCCTGTACGGCGAGGTCCCGGAGGAGCGGCAGCGCGCGGCCCGCGCCTCGGACGGTCACCTGCCGGAACTGCTGCCGATCGTCCAGGACTGAACCCCGGGCGAACTGCGGTCAAAAACCGCCTGAAGGGCGTCGGATCACATAACGTTCCGTCCCCCGAATGAGCGCATCCGGTCTATTACAGTGCTGGACCAGGAGCTGCTGACCGGGGGAGGCACGTCGTGACCACCACAGCCGCGGCCGTGTGGGGCCGCACCGAACAGCAGGACTTCCGTTCGCGCGTCCGCGGCTGTCTGCTCGGCGGCGCGGTCGGCGACGCCCTCGGCGCCGCGGCGGCCGGCCGCGGCCTCGCGGCACTGCGCGAGGCCCACGGCCCCGAGGGCCTGACCGACCTGGCGCCCGCCTACGGCCGCCGGGGCGCCGTCACCGCCGCCACCCAGATGTCCCTGTTCACCGTGGACGGCCTCATCCGCGCCCAGGTCCGCCGCGACACCGGCGCCTGGCACCCGCCCACCGACGTCCACCGGGCCCATCTGCGCTGGGCGGCCACCCAGCGCGACTGGGGCCCCGACGAGCGGCGGGCGGACCTCGGCTGGCTGGCCCGTCAGGAGTGGCTGTACGCACGCCGGGACCCGGCCCGGGCCTGTCTCACGGGCTTCGGCGACGAGATCCTGGGCACCCCGGAACGGCCCAAGAACCCGCAGGCCGCCGACAGCGGCGCCCTCGTCCGCTCGGCGCCCTTCGGGCTGCTCGTCGGCTGGGAGCCCCAGCTCGTCTGCCAGCTCGCGGTCGAGTGCGCGGCGCAGACGCACGGCGCTCCCGCCGCGTACCTCGCGGCCGGCGCGCTCGCGGTCGTCGTGCACGGCCTGGCCCGCGGCGGCGGCATCGAGGCCGCCGTCCGCGTCGCCGTCGAGCAGCTCGCCCCGCGCCCGGGCCACGAGCCGGTGACCGGGGCCCTGGAGGCCGCGCTCGCCGCCGTACGGCAGGGCGTGCCGGACGCCGAGCGGGTGACGGCGCTCGGGGCGGCCGAGGACCGGGCCGAGGGACAGCTGGCGGCCGCCCTGTACTGCGCGCTGGTCGGCGAGGACATCCGGCACGGGCTGCGCCTCGCGGTCAACCACGACGGCCCGTCGGCGGCGACCGGCACGCTCACCGGGGCGCTGCTCGGCGCCCTGCACGGCGAGACGGCCCTCCCGCCGGCCTGGGTGGCCGAACTGGAGGGCCGTTCGACGGTCCTGGAGCTCGCGGACGACTTCGCGATGGAGATGACCCAGGGGGCCGCGCTGCACGGCCCCGCGGATCTGGCCTCGGGCTGGCTGAGCCGCTACCCGAGGGCCTGAGCTGCTGCCGGACGGCCTGAGCCATTAGCCCAGGGGCTGCCCCGTCCGGTTCCGGCCCGTGCGGTCCCGGCCGGCCCGGTCCGCCTGGGCGGGCACGGCCGAGGCGCCGCCACCTTCGCCGCCACCGTCGCCGTCCAGGCTGGCCAGGATCGCGTCGCGCTCCGGCGTGTCCTCGGGCTTCACCCAGCCGATCAGGACGTACAGCACGAGCGAGGTGGCGAGCGGCGCGACGATCTGGATCTGCAGCTCGACGCCGTCGAGGCCGTAGTTGGTGAGCCAGAAGGCGAAGAGACCGGCCGCCCACGAGACGAGGGCCGCCGTGGGGCCCGACTTCCGGAAGGTGCGCAGCAGACCGAGCATGAACGGGATGGCGATCGGACCCATCAGCCCGGCCACCCACTTGATGACGACGGTGATGATGTCCTTGAAGGTGGGGGAGTTGACCTGGGTGGCGACCGCCATCGACAGGCCGAGGAAGGCGATCGTCGACCAGCGGGCGGCGACCAGCCCGGCCCGCTGGGTCCAGCCCCTGGCGGCCTTGCTGAGGGCGGGCGCGATGTCGCGGGTGAAGACCGCCGCGATGGCGTTGGCGTCCGAGGAGCACATGGCCATGGTGTGCGAGAAGAAGCCGACGATGACGAGGCCGAGCAGTCCGTGGGGCAGCAGCTGTTCGGTCATCAGGGCGTACGCGTCGGAGGCGTCGGCCTTCTTCGGCTCGACGAGCAGCGGCGCGACCCACATGGGGAAGAAGAGGACGAGCGGCCAGATCAGCCACAGGGCGGCGGAGAGCCGGCCGGAGCGGGTGGCCTCGCGGGCGGTCGGGGTCGCCATGTAGCGCTGGGCCTGGTTCCACATGCCGCCGCTGTACTCGAAGGTCTTGATGAAGAGGTACGCGAGGAGGAAGGTCAGCGTGTACGGGCCGGCCGTCGGCGCGGTGTGGCCCTGGAGCTCGGGCCGGTCCCACACCGTCCACAGCGCGCCGACGCCGCCGAGCTTGCCGAGGACGGCGACGAGCATGGCGATGCCGGCGAGGAACTGGATGACGAACTGGCCCAGTTCGGTCAGCGCGTCGGCCCACAGGCCGCCGACGGTGCAGTAGACGCCGGTGATGACGCCGGTGATGAGGATGCCCTGGTTGAGGGAGATCCCGGTGAAGACGGAGAGCAGGGTGGCGATGGCCGCCCACTTCGCGCCGACGTCCACGATCTTCAGGAGCACGCCGGACCAGGCGAGGGCCTGCTGGGTGGGCAGGTTGTAGCGGCTCTTCAGGTATTCGAGCGGGGAGGCCACGTGGAGCCGTGAGCGGAGCCGGTTGAGGCGGGGCGCGAAGAGGTGGGCGCCGACGGCGATGCCGATGGCGATGGGGAAGGACCAGGTGACGTAGGAGGTGACGCCGTAGGTGTAGGCGATGCCCGCGTATCCGGTGAACATGACCGCGCTGTAGCCGGACATGTGGTGCGAGATCCCGGAGAGCCACCAGGGCATGCGGCCGCCCGCGGTGAAGAAGTCCGAGACGTCGTCCACGCGCTTGTGGGACCAGACGCCGATCGCGACCATGACACCGAAGTAGCCGATGAGCACGGCCCAGTCGAGACTGTTCATTGCGTCCCCTCCATGGGGTCCCGGTCCGCCTTGTGAACGCCGTTCATCGTCTGGGGAGTTGAAAGGCAGGGACAAGGCAATGGAGGGTCAAGGGCCAGTAAAATCGTTCTGTTTACTGACCCTTGTTCATGGTTGTGAACGTCGGTGGGTGCTGGGAAGATGGTCAGCGCATCAGCTCGCCCGCGTTGACGAGCAGCGACTGCCCCGTGATCGCCCGCGCCCGGTCCGAGGCGAGGAAGGCCGCCGCCTCCGCCACGTCGCCGTCCGTCGCGAGCTCGGGCAGCGCCATCCGCTCCGTCAGCCGGGCCAGGACCCGCTCCTCCGGCACCTGCTCGGTGTGCGCCGTGAACTGCACGTACGCCTGCACCGGCGGCCCCCACATCCAGCCGGGCAGCACCGTGTTGACCCGGATCCGGTACGGGCCGAGCTCACGCGCCAGCGAGTACATCGCCGAGGTCAGCGCTCCCTTCGACGCCGCGTACGCCGCCTGCCGCACCTGCGAGGGCGCGGCGACCGCCGACTGGGTGCCGATCAGGACGACCGAACCGCCCCGCTCCTTCAGCGCCGGCAGGCAGGCCCGGGTCATCCGCAGCGTGCCGAGCAGGTTCACGTCGAGCACGCCCTGCCAGGTCGCGAAGTCCGCGTCCTCCAGACCGCCGAAGTACGAGTCCCAGGCGGCCACGTGGACCACCGCGTCGATCCCGCCGAAGCGCTCCGCCGCGAGCGCGGCGAGCGCCTCGCACTGCGCCTCGTCGGTGATGTCCGTGGCCCGGAAGGCGGTCCTCGTCCCGTCCGGGTCGATCTCGGCCGCCGACTTCGCGAGGTTGGCCTCGGTGCGCGCCCCGAGGACCGCCCGGCCCCCGTCCCGCACCACCGTCTCGGCGACCCGGTGGCCCAGCCCGGCGCCCACGCCCGACACGACGACCGTCTTCCCGTGGAGCAGCCCCTGGAATGCCATCCGACGCCTCCCTGACCCTGGCCATTGATCTGACGGGCCGTCAGAGTAGGGCCGGGTCAACCACAAGGGAAGGGGAACGAGCATGAGCGAGGAGACGAGGAGCGACACCTACGCGGAGCTGGCCGCGGTCGGCCCGTACGGCACGCGTCCCGGCCACGCCCTGATCACCATGGTGGAACCGCACCCGGGCCACGAGTACGCCTACAACCGCTGGTACGAGGACGACCACTACTACGCCGGGGCCATGGCCATGCCCTGGATGTTCGCCGGCCGCCGCTGGGTCGCCACCCGCGACCTCCAGGAGCTGCGCGCCCCGGAGAAGTCCGCCGTCGCCCGGCCGGTCACCGCCGGCTGCTACCTCTCCACCTACTGGATCACCGACGGCCGCTACGACGACCACATGAAGTGGACCGTCGCCATCAACAGGCGGCTCAACCGCGACGCCCGGGTCTACCACGACCGGACGCACGTCTTCACGTCCTTCCAGGACCACGAGGTGACCGTCTACCGCGACGGGGCCGCCGGGCCCCGGGACCTCCACGCGCTCGACCACCCCTACGCGGGCCTGGTCCTCCAGGTCGTCGACGCCGAGGGCCCGGAGGCGCGGGCGGCGCTCGTCGAGCGGCTGCGCTCGCGCGAACTGCCGCGGCGGCTCGCCGGCTCGCCCGCGGCGATGGTGACGGTCTTCCGGCCCACGCCGCTGCCCGGCGACCGGATGACCTACGTGAAGCAGGTCGAGGGCGTCGACACGCGCCTCACCCTGCTGTGGTTCCTGGAGCGCGACCCGCGCGAGTGCTGGGCGGCGCACTTCGCCGACCTGGAGACGGCGGCGGGGGAGTGGGGCGGGAAGCTCGAACTGGCGGCGCCCTTCGTCCCGACGGTGCCCGGTACGGACCGCTACGTGGACGAGCTGCGCTGAGGCCCGTACGCGAGTCCGTACGCGGGCAAGGCCGAGCCCCCTCGGCCAGGACGGCGGACCGGTCGAGAGGGCTCATTCCTTGAAGCGGTGAGAAACGCGCGCGGGGTCACAGGGCCCCGGCGCTCACCTCGCCCACGAACGTGTTCCACGTGCCCGGTCCGAAAGAGAGGGAAGGGCCCTCGGGAGCCTTCGAGTCCCGCACCGCGATCGCGTTCACGACCGGCGACTTGACCTCGACGCAGGCGCCGTTGCCACCGGAATACGAGGACTTCGTCCAGCTGTCCGTGCCACCCTGAATAATCGCCATTGTTCTCTGCTCCGGTTTCCTCGAGTGCTGGGTGCTGCCAGTAGGAGTCACGCCAACGTTGCTGTGTGCTCTGGCGTGATCGACGCTAGCGCCCGGCCCCGTCGTGTGGGACCGGCGTTCACCCGACCGGATGGCATATTCCAAGTGGCCTTCCGCAGGAGCGAGTCGGGGGTGTACCGTACCGGCCTCTTCCCCCGCGCCCCCGCCGAATGTCGGCATTCAGCCCGCGACGCCCCTATTTTCCGGCGGCGTACTGCTTCGCAATCTCCGTCACGAACTCCCGGGTGTCCTCGACATTCAGCGCCTGCGCCCGAAGGTGCTCGTACATCACGCTGTACTTCGCGACGTCCTGTGCCTTCTCCAGATAGAGGTCGCTCGTCACGCCCTCGATGTAGACCACGGAGGAGTCGGACGTGTCCGGGAATTCCAGAATCGCGTAATGCCCGCTGATGCCCGGATGCGCGCCCATGTGGAACGGCAGCACCTGCACCGTCACGTGCGGCAGGTGCGACTGCTCGATCAGGTGCTCCAACTGCTCCACCATCAGCTGCCGGTTGCCGACCAGCCGGCGCAGCGCGCCCTCGTCGATGACCGCCCACAGCCGCAGCGGACGCTCGTCGTCCTTGATGCGGTCCTGGCGGCGGGTGCGGACCGTGACCCGCTTCTCGATGTCGGCCGGAGTGGACTCGGGCAGCGCGCCGGCGATCACGGCCTCCGCGTAGCCGTGGGTCTGCAGCAGTCCCGGAATGATCTGCGGCTCGTAGACGCGCAGGCTCTCCGCGTCCGTCTCCAGGCCGATGTAGACGCTGTACGGGATGTCGCCGAAGGCGTGCCACCAGCCCTGCTGGCGCGAGTCCTTGGCCATCTGCATGAGCGAGTCGACCACGCGGTCGTCCTCGACCTCGTACACCCCGCACAGGTCACGGACGTCACGCTGGCTGATCGAGCGCCGGCCGTTCTCGAGACGGCTGATCTTGGACTGGGAGACCAGCAGGCGGTCGGCCACCTGCTCGGCCGTCATGCCCTTCGCCTCCCGGAGCCGACGCAGCTCCTGACCCAATCGGCGTCGCCTGACGGTGGGGTTGACATTGGACGCCACGGAAACTGCACCTCCGGCTGTCTGCTGCGTAGCTGTGAGTATCTACCGCTTGGCAGACTGCCACCAAAGGTGTGGTGTGCGCTGGGAAATGACCACAACGCGACGTGCGCGGGCGGGCCGTGAGCACGGCCCGCCCGCACACGGAGGCGGTCACATGGCGGCGCGCGCCATGGTGCCGCGGCGCGGCTGGGACGGCACCCCGCCGGCCGTGGCGCTCCGGCGGGGCTGGGCGCCCACGCCGTTCTGGACGTCCATCACGGCGTGCGCCACGAGACCGCCCATGGGGTCGTGCCGGATCAGGTCGCGCAGCCGGGACCGCGACGACCGTCCTTCGTTGCCCGGGTACAGGTGCTTGCCGAGACCGACCGCGTGGGCCAGCGCGGCGAGCGCCGCGGTCCGCGGGTCCGGCGGTACGCCGGTGCGGATCGCACTGTCCAGCCGGGCCCTGATCTCCCGGCTGATGGCCGTGTCCGTCGCCTGGTAGCGAGTCGTCGGCAGCACCCCGCACATCTGGCCCTCCACGGCATGCACCATGCCGCAGCGCTCCAGATGCGAGAGATACGTCTGGCGGAGCCCCAGTCGGGGCCCGCCGATCCAGTGGACGGCCCGGACCGGACTGCCGCGCCTGCGCAGCAGTTCCAGTGCGGAGTCCAGAGTCGGATCTCCGGTCGGCCGTGGCATCACCACGGCGATACGATCCCCGTCAGGGGCTATCCGTCCTGCCAGAGCCAGCTCCACTAGCTGTGCTCCGGCCAGGCCGAGGTCGAGCGACTGCGGCTGCGCTGTGGTACCCGTGGCCGGGTCCAGAGCGAGCAGCAGAAGCTCCTCCGGAATAGTTCTGCGGCTCCTGCCCATCCATGCCTCCCCGCGTGGATGAATGACAGGGTGACCCCTCTCACATTCATCTGTCGAGAGTGCCTGGGTGGTTCGTACGGGAACCGGCAGGTATGTCGTTCTCGTCTAGCACGGGGGCCAAGGGGTTCACACAGGACACTGGTAGATGGTTCGGACGTACGCATGAGCGATGGAGGAGGCACGGTGGCGGGCGAGTCCCCCGACAAGGCGGAGCAGCGGGAGAGCGCGGTCGGCGGCGACGGCAAGGACCCGCGACTGTCCGTCCTCCGGGACCGGGTCGACGAGCCGACGGCCGTCTTCCGGGCCCTGGCACCGCGGACGGCGCCGGAGGACGAGCCCGGGGAGCCGGCGGAGCCGGCGCCCGTACGGGCCGCTGAGCGGTCGGAGTCCCCGGCGCCTTCGGAGACGGAGTCGCCGTCGGCCGAGTCTTCCGTGACGGAGGACGCGTCCGAGGCGGAGCCGGTTGCGGAGGCGGTCGCGGAGGCGACCGAGGCGGAGACGGCGTCCGAGACGGAGCCGGAGGCGCTGGAGGCGGAGTCCCAGGCGCAGGCGGACGCCGAGCCGGCCGCCGACGCCGAGCCGGCCGCCGACGCCGAGCCGGCCGCTGACGCAGTGGCGGACGACGAGGCCAAGAGCGAGGCGCGGGGCGACGCGACGGACGAGGCCGCAGCCGCGGCCAAGCCCGCTGCCGCCGCCAAGTCCGCGGCTCCGGCCGAGTCGTGGTTCGCCGCGCGCAAGCCCGCCGCGCCCCGGGCGGAGGAGGAGCCGGAGGCCGCGGCCGACGACGAGCCGAAGCCCGAGGAGCCGTCGGCGAAGCGGCCCGACGAGCCCGAGGCGGCCCGGCCCGCGGCCGGGCCGGTCGATCAGCCGACCGCGGTCTTCAAGGCCTTCAAGCCCGCCGAGGAGCCGAAGGCCCGGGCCGAGGCAGCCGCGCCGAATTCCGGGCCCGAGGCCGGGCCCGAGGCCGAGCCGAAGTCCGGGACCGAGGCCGGGCCCGCAGCCGGGACCGAGGCCGAGCCGAAGTCCGGGACCGAGGCCGGGTCCAAGTCGGGGCCCGCGGCGGCGGAGACGCCGAAGCCCCGGCCCGTCGACCAGCCGACGACCGCGCTCAAGCTGCCGCCGTCCCTGTTCCGGCCGCTCCAGGGCGACATCACCCAGGAGCAGGCCAAGCCGCAGTCGAAGCCGCAGCAGCAGCCCACGCCGGCGCCCGGGTCCGCCGCGGCCCCCGCCGCCACCCCCGCGCCCGCCGCGGCCGTCACGGCGCCGGCGGAGGCTCCCGTACCGCCGTCCCTCGCCGAGGCGGAGCGGACCAGGCAGCAGCCGATGCCGCCCCGCCCGCCGCTGGAGATCCTGGCGGAGCTGACCAACACGCCGCCGCCCGCGCCGACGCCGCTGCGCACCACCGTCCGCCGGCTGAAGATCTGGACCCCGCTGGTGGTCCTGCTCCTCGTCGTCTTTGCGGTCGTACAGTTCGTGCGCCCGCTGCCGGACCCCAAGCTGGTGCTCTCCGCGTCGCCCACGTACACCTTCGAGGGCGGCCCGCTGCAGATGCCGTGGCCGAACGAGGGCCAGGGCGCCGCCGAGGTCGAGGGCGTCGGTTCGCTCGGCACGTACGGGCCGCAGAAGCCCGCGCCGATCGCGAGCGTCGCCAAGACCATGACGGCGTACGTGATCCTCCGCGACCACCCCATCAAGGGGAACGGCAACGGCCCGGAGATCGAGGTCGACAAGACGGCGGGCGAGCAGGCGAAGGCGAAGGACGAGTCGACGGCCCCCATCAAGGAGGGCCAGACCTACTCGGAGAAGGAGCTGCTCCAGCTCCTCATGATCCCGTCGGGCAACAACGTGGCCCGGCTCCTCGCGCGCTGGGACGCCGGTTCCGAGGCCGCGTTCGTCGAGAAGATGAACGCCGCGGCCAAGGAGCTCGGCATGACCGGCTCGACGTACACGGACCCGTCCGGCCTCCAGGCGACGACCGTGTCGACGCCGCTCGACCAGCTGAAGCTGGCGAAGGCGGTCATGCAGTACGACGTGTTCCGCGAGATCGTCGACATGCCGAACGTGACGATCGACGGCATCCCCGGCCAGATCGAGAACAACAACAACATCCTGCTCCAGCCGGGTGTGGCCGGCATCAAGACGGGTTCGTCGACCCCGGCCGGCGGCAACCTGCTGTGGTCGGCGTACACGGTCGTCGACGGCCAGAAGCGCCGCATCCTCGGCATCGTCATGGGAGCCAAGGACGCCCCGCAGCTGTGGCAGAAGCTGGAGCTGGCGATCCAGAACAGCCTCAAGCTCATCCAGAAGGCGCAGCAGGACGTCACCTCCGCGGCGGTGGTGAAGAAGGGCCAGGTCGTCGGCTACGTGGACGACGGGCTCGGCGGCCGTACGCCGGTCGTGTCCACCAAGGACCTCAAGGCGGTCGGCTGGCCGGGCCTGAAGGTGGACCTGCGGCTCGGCGACGGCGGGAAGAAGCCCCCGCACGCCGCCAAGGCCGGGGACGTCGTCGGCGAGGTGTCGATCGGCACCGGCACCGGTGAGGTCAGCGCGCCGGTGGCGCTGAAGGACGACCTGGTGGAGCCCGGCTTCGGCGAGAAGCTGACCCGACTGGGCTGATCGGACGGGCACCCGGGAGCTCCCCGGGCGCCCTCCTGTTAGCGTTCCCCCGGGGAACGAGAAGAAGGGCAGCACGGGAAAGGGCCGCATTGAGCACCGCCGAGGGGACCCGTGAGGCCGGAGGCCAACACGACGTGTCTTCACCTTCGCGAATAGAACTCCCGGGGCAGCGGCCGTCATCCGACCAGCCCACCGCCGCCACCGACGGCGCCTCCCGGGGCGCCGACGGCGCCGACGGCGCGGGCGACGCCCCGCGCCGCCGCAAGCGGCGCTATCCCGTCCTGGTCGCCACCGCGGTGGCCGCCCTCACCCACGTCCTGTGGTTCTTCTTCTTCGCCAACAGCGGCGGGGACCTGGCGGCGCAGGACGCGTGGGCCGAGTTCGTCGGCCGGCACCCGGACTCGGCGTACAACCTCGCCTGGTACGGCGGGATGCACCCGGTCTCGTACAGCGTCGTGTCCCCGTACGTCATGTCCGTGCTCGGCGTCCGTACGACGATGATGATCGCCGGCACGCTCTCGGCCGCCCTGACCGCGCTGATCCTGGTGCGGGTGCGGGCCGTGCGCAATCCGATGGCGTGCGCGCTCGCCGGTGTCTTCGCCTTCCTGTGCAACGCCCTGTCGGGGCGCGTCACCTTCGGCCTCGGCATGATGTTCGCGCTCGGCTCGGTCGCGGCGGTCTTCTGCTGGCCGCACCGCTGGCGCTACCACCGCTGGGCGAAGGCGGCCGTGGCCGCGCCGCTCGCCGCGCTGGCGACCGCGTGCAGCCCGGTCGCCGGACTGTTCCTGGGCGTGGTCGCGGCGGCGCTCTTCCTCAACAAGCGGCGCCCCGGCGCGTACGCCGTCGGGCTCGCGCCGGTCGCGGTCGTGGCGCTCTCGGCCTGGCTGTTCCCGTTCTCCGGTACGCAGCCGATGTCGCTGGCCTCGACGAGCCTGCCCTTCCTGTTCGGCGTCCTCGTCCTCGTCCTCGTCCCGAAGGACTGGCGGACGGTGCGGACGGCGGCGGCCGTGTACGCGGCGGGCACGCTGCTCACCTGGCTCGTCGACTCCCAGATCGGCTCGAACGTCTCCCGCCTGGCGATGCTCTTCGCCGGTGTGGTGCTGCTCGCGGCCCTGCCGTACGCGCGGCCGCGCTCGCGCCGCTGGTACGCCGTCCTGCTGGCCTTCGCCGGGCTGAACGCGTGGATCGGCTTCAAGGGCGTCGACGACGTCATCCGCACCGCCCCGGACGCGTCCTGGGCCCGCGAGGTGGCGCCGCTGATCAACCAGCTCCAGGAGCGGGGCGCCGAGCAGGCCCGGGTGGAGGTCGTGCCGGCCTCCAGCCACCGCGAGTCCTCCGCGCTCGCCCCGTACATCAACCTGGCGCGCGGCTGGAACCGCCAGGCCGACATCGAGCGCAACCCGCTCTTCTACGACGACACCCTCAACGCGGCGAACTACCACGACTGGCTAGGCCGCTGGGCCGTGCGCTACGTGGTCCTGCCGACCGGCGCGCCCGACTCGGGCGCCGAGGCCGAGGCCGAGCTGGTCGACGGCGGGCTGCCGTACCTGAAGCAGGTGTGGTCGGACGCCAACTGGCGGCTGTACGAGGTCACCGACCCCACGCCGCTCGCCGACCCGCCGGCGCGGGTGCAGCGCGCCGAGGCCAACGAGGTCGTGCTGCAGCTCGACCGGCCCGCGCGCGTCAGGATCCGGGTGCCCTACTCGCCGTGGCTCGCGCTCGTCGACGAGAACGGCGGCAAGATCGAGCCGCCGCAGGAGACGGAGGCGTCGAAGGCGGCCCGCGAGGCCTCCGAGACCGAGATCCCGAAGGTGTTCGCCAACGAGGAGGGCTGCCTCCTGAAGGCGGAGCCGGACGCGGAGGGCGACGAGTGGACCGAACTCCTCGCCCCGAAGGCCGGCACCTACCGTCTCGCCGCGCCCTACAAGCTCTTCCCGCGCGGCACGACCTGCCCGGAGGAACTCCGCTGACCTCCCCCGCGAGCCCCGGCGGGGTCACCCGTACGGGGTGCGGGGCGGCCGGTGACGGCCGGGCGGCGCCCCGACGGGCATAGGCTCCGTGCGGACAGCACGTACGTGACGAGGTCGGCGGTGGCAGTGGGCGACATGGTGGTGGACGCACGATCGGGTGCGGACGACAAGGAGGACAAGGAGAACGCCGGCAACCGGGAGAACCCCGGCAACCGGGAAAACCCGGGCACGGCGGCCCCGAAGCGGCGCCGCCCGTTCTGGGTGGAGCTCCCGTTCCTCGTCGTCATCGCGCTGGTGCTCGCCTTCCTGATCAAGACCTTCCTGCTCCAGGCCTTCCTGATCCCCTCCGGCTCCATGCAGAACACCCTGCAGGAGGACGACCGGGTCCTGGTCGACAAGCTCACCCCGTGGTTCGGCTCGGAGCCCGCCCGGGGCGAGGTCGTCGTCTTCCGCGACCCCGCCGACTGGCTGTCGAACCTTCCGACGGAGGAGCCCAACGCGGCGCAGCGGTTCATGGGCTTCATCGGTCTGATGCCGGCCGTCGGGGAGAAGCACCTGATCAAGCGGGTCATCGGCGTCGCGGGCGACACCGTCGAGTGCAAGGGCGACGGCCCCCTGAAGGTGAACGGCAAGCCGCTCACCGAGCCGTACGTCTACCCCGGCAACACGGCCTGCAGCCCCGACCAGGGCGGCCAGTTCAAGGTCACCGTCCCGGCCGGCCACCTGTGGGTGATGGGCGACCACCGCCAGGCCTCCCTCGACTCCCGCTACCACCGCGACGACCCGCACGGCGGCATGGTCCCCGAGGCGGACGTGGTGGGCCGCGCGGTGGTCGTCGCCTGGCCGGTGCCCCACTGGTCCACCCTCCCGGTCCCGGAGACCTTCGAACAGCCGGGCCTCGGCGCCGCCCGCTGACGACGCCTCAGGCGGAGCGCGGAGGCGTCAGCGTCACCGGCCAGCGCGTCTTGTCCGTGTACTTGCTCAGCCGCTTGTCGATCTCGGTCGCCCACTCGCCGCCCTTGGCGAGAACGCCCAGGTCGTGCACGTCGGTGGCCTTGGCGGCGGCGTCCCTGCGCTCGATCACCCACTCGTACACGCGCTCCAGGAACGCGGCGTCGAGGAGGGAGATGTCGAGGCCGGCCACGGCCTTGCCCTGGGGGCGGGACGACCTGAGCGCGAACGCGGTGGCCGCCCTCGCCAGGTGGAAGCGGACGTTCGACCGGTCGTACGCACCGCTCAGGCCGGCCACCGAGGGGAGGAAGTCGTCGATCGAGCGCATCACGAGGACGCTGCGGAGGTACGCCTCCAGGGGCGTCGTGTTCTTGAAGACCCGCTCGTACTTCCCGCGGACCAGGGACGACGGCGCGCCCCGGGCGATGTGGGGCTGCTGGAGCAGGATCGCCCCTACCGCCTGGGCGAGTTCGAGGACCTCGACGATCTGGGTGCGCGGCTTTCCGAGGTTCTTGTAGTGGTTCCGCTTCCGCTCGTAGTAGAAGCCCTGGCGCTGGAAGTACTCCTCGATGCTGCGCTGGAAGGGGTCCCCGGACCGGAGGGAGGCCGCCGAGACCCGGTTCTGGCTGTTCGTGGCCTTGATGACCTGCGCGGTGATGGCCTCGTCCCTGGTCTCGACGACGCGCACGAGGATCTGCCGCATCCGGCCCTCGGGACGCGTGCCCACGCTGTCCGGCGACGGCCGGTGCGGGCGGAAGTACTCGTGGACGTTCCGGGACGTCTGGAGGCCGTTGACGATCTGCGGATCCTCGATGTGCAGCATCTTCCCCGAGGGCTGCACCCGCTTGCCGATCACGGTGACCCCGTTGTTGAGCCACCAGAAGTCGGCGTCGGCGTCGTCCCCCTGCCGCAGGGACTCCGCGATGCCGCGGTTGATCACCGTGGCGCCCTCGTAGCCGCGGACGTTCTCCTCGAAGATCTCGTCGCGCAGGCGGCCGTTCTCGTCGGTGATGAAGCTGTTGTAGTCCTCGAGACGCACCAGGGAGACGAACCCGCCCTTCTCGGGCGACATGGGGCTCTCCGACAGCCGGAGCGTCAGCGTGTTCGACTTCCGCTGCCGCGCCAGGGTGTTCAGGTCACCGGCCCCGATGAGGTCCACGGCGACCTTGGCGTCCGGAAAGAGCTCCGCGATGCTCTTCTCGAGACGGGCGGCCTTGCGTTTCACCTTCGTGTGCGGAATCTCCGAGGACCGCGTCACGTACCGAATGCTGATGGACAGCGCCGGAAAACGGCTGGAGGCGGCCAGATAGATGTCCCGGAACGAATCGAACCGCTCCAGGAGCCGGGGATTGAATTCCTCCTCCAGACCGTCCGGCCTATCGAGCCGGAGCAGTACCGGAAGATGGTCGATTAAGAGCTGGAGCGGAATCTCCTTGAATCCGCTCTCGTCCTTCGTCTGGATGATCTCGAGCTCGAGCTGCGGCGTGTTGGTGCCGTGGGTGGCCTCGGACGCGTCCTCGACGATCTGCCCGTCGACGAACAGGTAGACGGCGTCGATCCCCCCGTCGTTGGTGCCGTCGGTGATTCCGTCCTCGATCTGCCGCGAGGAGAGGCCTTTGTGCCGGAGAACGGTGTCCGTGGAACTGATCAGGAAGTAATCCTGGTCGGAGATGTCCGGATACGTTTCGGCCTTGCTCTGCTTCAGCCGCTCCGTCAGGAGCATCACCTCGTTGGAAACGGGCTGCGCAGCTTTGGACATGAAATGCCTCCCCTGTGACTCGACCGACGAATATACCCGTCGGCAGTCGGTCGCACAGGGAAAAAGGGAGCACTGACGCAATCAGGGGCTCTTCCGTCCGCTGGACGGAAGAGCCCCTGATCTGTGTTCCCCGGTGCCCCCGGCAGGATTCGAACCTGCGACACCCGCTTTAGGAGAGCGGTGCTCTATCCCCTGAGCTACGAAGGCGCGGGGCCAGTGTAGCGGGTGGGGGCGGGCAGGTGTCGGGTTGTTCCGGGTGGTCAGGTCCGCGGCGTCTCGAAGCGGTCCAGGTAGTCCGCGTTCGCGATCGGTGTCGCCGCGAGGTACTCGGGCGGGAGGTCGAAGGCGTCGGCCAGCGGCATCAGGTGGGGCGCCAGGGTGGCGACCGTGTGTTCCGTCGTGGTGTGCAGGGCCTCGACGTGAGCGGCGGTGAGGTGGCCGGCGGCCAGGAGGTCGCCGGTGTGGGGGCGTAGTTCGTCCAGGAGGAAGAGGCGGGCGAGGTGCTCCAGGAGGAAGCGGGCGCGCGGGGTGGCGGCGCGGGCGGCCGCGGCGAGGAAGGCGTCGGCGGCGGCCGTGCGGGCGTGCGCGGCGACCATCTCCAGGGCGGCGCCCGAGGTCTCGTTCCAGCGGCCGACGGGGTCGCCGGAGGGCCCGCCGCGCAGGGCGGCGCGGGCGCGGGTCTGCCAGACGCGCTCGACGGCGGCGTGCAGGTCGCGCAGGAAGGCGAGGTCGGTGAGCTCGCCGCGGGGGGCGCGGGCGGGGCCCGCCTCGTGGGCGAAGACCAGCTCGGAGGCGGCCTTGGTCCAGATCACCAGGTTGTCGCCCTCGGCGGTGATGCCGCCCTCCACGTTGAGCGGCAGGTCGGCGATGCCGTTCGCGGGGAAGAGGCCCTGGGCGCCGCAGCGTTCGCGGGCCTCGACGGTGATGTCGCGGGCCCGCCAGGTGATCCAGCCCTTGGCGACGGCGATCAGCCGTTCGGTCTCCTCGCGCTGCCGCGCGTCGGTCGGGTCGTGGCCGGCCCACCGGTCGAGCACGGAGCGGTGCAGGAAGGTCATGGCGTAGGCGGTGGCCAGGGAGCGCAGCAGCCGGCCATGGTGGCTGCGGTGCGCGGTGAGGGGTATCCGCTCGCCGGCCTTGGGGGCGGCCACCTGGCGGTGGTGGGCGTAGCGGACGGCGATCGCGAGGGCGGCGCGGGCCATGCCGAGGGTGCCGCCGCTCATGCAGAGC
The DNA here is from genome assembly GCF_042722475.1 of Streptomyces sp. NPDC127092. NCBI lineage: Bacteria > Bacillati > Actinomycetota > Actinomycetes > Kitasatosporales > Streptomycetaceae > Streptomyces > Streptomyces sp. NPDC127092. The sequence goes on along the minus strand of NZ_JBHXFE010000048.1, from coordinate 44,155 downwards.
TTGCCCATGGTGACCCGGCCGACCGAGCGCAGGAACCGCTTGCGCCGGTTGCCGAGGTTGCTGGTGAGCCTGCCGTCCTTGCCGAGCCGGCCGTGGGCGGCCTCCAGCATGGCCTCGCGGGGCAGCCGGACGTGCTCGAAGGAGGTGAGGCAGTGGTCGACCGGGGTGCCGGTGCGGTCGGGGAGCCGCTGCACCCGTATGCCGGGCAGATGTCCTTCGGCGTCGCTGAGCGGGGTGAGGAAGAGGTAGACGCCCTGGTCCTCGCCGTCGACGAGGAGGCGCGCCGCGACGACGGCGGTCTTCGGCCCGCCGGCGAGGCTGGTGTTGGGCATGAACTTCCGGGCCCCGGGGGTCGGGGTGTGCAGTACGAATCCGCCGGTCTCGCGGTCGAGGACGGCGACGGTCTCGAGCGCGGCGACGTCGTTGCCGTGGGCGAGTTCAGTGCACAGGAAGGTGCCGGTGCGCTCCATCGTGGTGTACGCGGTGAGGTCGCGGCGGTAGCCGTCGTGGTCGAGCAGGCTGCCGAGGAAGAGGTTGTAGTGGATGCTGGCGAGCGTGCACAGCCCGCCGTCGACGAATCCGGTCCACTCGTGCAGGGCGGCGAGCCTGCGGGCGTCGTAGGTCAGGGCCTCGGCGGCGGTGCCGGCGACGGTGTCGTTGACCAGTCGCAGCCGCTCGTAGGACAGTTCCGTGCGCTCGGCGGGGGTCAGGCCGGGACGGTGGGCGAAGGCCTCGCCGGAGATCAGCCGGCGCCATTCGCCGTGGACACGCTCGCGGTCGTCGCCGTCGAAGAGGAGGCGGGTGAGTTCGGCCACGGCGCTGTCGTCGGCGGCGTCGTGTCTGAGTGGTGCCTCCGCGTGCTGGAGCATCGGCTCGTCCCCCGAAGTGAGTTGACCGTTAGGGATGGTCTGACCTGCCCAAGGGTAAGATACGGACCATCCGGTTTTGTTTCAATGCCTTGTCAAACCGGTTGGGTGGTTTTATTCTCGAAATGTGGATGTGTAAAGAAAACGGTCTTCGACGGGGCAACCCTACTGCCGGTGGGTGTTCGTCCGGACCGGCCGCCGACCGTCACTCCATGTGAGCCGTTGGAATACCAGCCTCGCGGTTTTTTCCGTCCGTGAGGTACGGAGGATGTAGTGGCGCAACAAGAGCGGGCCATTCGCACACGTCAGAAGATCGTGCTCGCGGCCGCCGAACTCTTCGACGAGGTCGGCTACGAGGCGGCGACGATCTCCGAGGTCCTGAAGAAGTGCGGAGTGACCAAGGGCGCCCTGTACTTCCATTTCGCCTCCAAGGAGGAGCTCGCCCAGGAAGTGCTCGCCGGACAGGTCGCCGCACTCCCGCCGGTGCCGCAGCGCGAGCTCTACCTCCAGCAGCTGACCGACGAGGCGCTCGTCCTGGCCCACCTGCTGCGGGTCGGCGACCCGATGGTGCGCGGCAGCATCCGCCTCACCGTGGAGCAGGGCTCGCTGCACGACGGACTCGACCGCCAGGTGCCGATGCGCGGCTGGATCGACCACAACGTCGGCGTCCTCAGCAGCGCCAAGGAGGCCGGCGAGCTGCTGCCGCACGTGGACATCGCCTCCGCGGCCGCCCTGTTCACCGGCAGTTTCACCGGGGTTCAGATGCTGTCCAAGATCATGACCGGGCACGCGGACATGGTGGACCGCGTCGCCGACCTCATGCGGACCCTCCTGAGCGCCATCGCCGTACCCGGTGTGCTCGTCCGCCTGGACTTCGAACCGCCCCGCGCGGAGCGGGCCTACGAGGAGGCGCTGCGCGCGCGTACCGAAGGCGCCGCCGTCGCGTCGACGTCCGGCTGACGACCTCTCGTCCGAGGGAGGGGAGACCACGCTCTCCTCGGTTGCGTGTGCGGGGGCACGCGCGGAACGACAAGACGCCGTCCGAACCGAAACGGAGAACACGCTCATGGACCGCACGGACCTCGCCGACAGAGAAGGCTCCGGAGACAGGGCGTCCTGCCCGTACGCCCTCGACGTGACCGGACGCGACCTCGCCGGCGAGGCCGCCGCGCTCCGGGAGCAGGGCCCGGCCGTCCAGGTCGAACTCCCCGGCGGTGTGCGGGCGTGGGCCGTCGTCCGCCAGGAGCACGTCGAGCGGCTCCTGGTCGACCCGCGCGTCTCCAAGGACGCCCGCCGCCACTGGCCGGCCTTCGTCGAAGGCCGGATCACGCCCGAGTGGCCCCTCTACCCCTGGGTCGCCAACGAGAACATGCTCTTCTCGTACGGTGCCGAGCACGCCCGACTGCGCCGGCTGGTCGCCGCGGCGTTCACCGCCCGCCGCACCGCGGCCCTGCGCCCCCGGATCGAGGAGATCACCGCCGCGCTCCTCGACGGTCTCGCCGAGCGGCTGACCGCCGGCGAACCGGTCGAACTGCGCACCGGATACGCCGAACCCCTGCCCCTCCAGGTCATCTGCGAGCTCTTCGGCGTCGCCGAAGGCGCCGCCCGTGACGAACTCACCGCCGCCCTGCGCACCGTGTTCAGCTCCAGCGTCACCGCCGAGACCATGGAAGCCGCGCGCGGCAGCGCCTTCCGGCTGCTCGGCGAACTCGTCGCCGCCCGCCGCCAGGTGCCCGGCGACGACCTGACCTCCTCGCTCATCGCGGCCCGCGACGGCGACGGCGACGACGCCCTCACCGAGAACGAACTCCTCGGCTCCCTCTTCCTGTTGATCGCCGCCGGCCAGGACACCACCGCCGCGCTCGTGGTCAACGCCGTCGCCGCCCTGCTCGGCCACCCCGAACAGCTCGCACACGTCCGGGCCGGCCGCGCCTCCTGGGACGACGTGGTCGCCGAGACCCTGCGCATCCACGGCCCGGCCGCCTACTCGCCGCTGCGCTTCGCCGTCGAGGACATCGAACTCGACGGCGTGAAGATCGCCCAGGGCGACCCGATCCTGGTCAACTTCGCGGCGGGCGGCCTCGATCCGCGGCGGTACGGCCCGGACGCCGCCCGCTTCGACGTGCTGCGCGGCGACCGCGACAACCTCGGCTTCGGGCACGGCGTGCACCGCTGCCTGGGCGCCCCGCTCGCGACGCTGGAGGCGACCGTCGCTCTCGCCGCCCTCTTCGAGCGCTTCCCCGACCTCGAACTCGCCTGCGCACCGGAGGAGTTGGCGCCGCTTCCGACCTTCCTCCTGAACGGGTACGGGGCGCTGCCGGTGCGGCTGGCCGCGCGCGACTGAGGGGAGCCGTCCGCTTCCCGGGGCCTCCGTCCCTCCCGTTCACTGAAAAACCGCTCATCCGGTTTGTTACAGTGCGGGAGAGAGTGAGCGGTGCGCGTTGTCACCCCACGGTCAGTGACGGAGGCCCCTTGGCCAAGCAGGAGCGGGCGATTCGGACCCGCAACGCCCTAGTGGAGTCCGCGGCGGCGCTCTTCGACCGGGACGGCTTCGAGGTCGCGTCACTCGCGACCATCAGCGCCCGCGCCGGAGTCAGCAGCGGAGCCCTGCACTTCCACTTCCCCAGCAAGGCGGCACTGGCCGACGCGGTCGTCGCGGCGGCCGGCGACCGGCTCGTCCGGATAACCCGGGAGCGCGAGGCGCTGCCGCTGCAGTCCCTGATCGACGCCAGCCACGAGCTCGTCCAGGGGCTGCGGTCCGACCCGGTGCTGCGCGCGGGCTTCGCCCTGAGCGCCTGCCCGGAGCGGACGAGGACGGCACGGGACCTGCGACGCATGTGGCGCGAGTGGGTCGAGAGCGTCGTAGTGCGGGCCGAGCGCGCCGGGCTGCTCGCCCCCGACGTGACGGCCCCGGACGTGGCGGCGGCGGTCGTGGCGGTGGCCGCGGGCCACGAGGCCCTGGGCCATCAGGACCCCCGCTGGCTGGAGCGGGCCCCGCTCACCCGGTTCTGGGCCTTCCTGCTGCCCCGCGTGGTCGGCGCCGCCCGAGTGGGCCTCTTCGTCGCCTCGGGCGACCCGGAGGCGGAGCCGCCCGGCCCGCCGCCGGGCGAGACGGCCGGGCGCGAGACCGTCGGGTGAGACCCGCGCGACCTTGACCGCCCCGGCGGGCGGGCATAGCGTCGGAACCCGGGCGGCTGAGCAAGCGCTCAGGGCATGGGAAAAGAGGTCGTACAGGTGGCCGAGCACCACACGAAGCCGCACACCGTCCCGACGCCCACCGCCCGGCCCGACAACCCGACACCTACCGGGCCGTACGGCGCCCCGGCCGCCGACGCGGAGCCCACCGGGCCGTACGGCGCGAAGGCACCCACCCGCCCGCACGGCGACCCGCCCGCCGCCCAGGCGGCCACCGGCCCGCACGCGGCCCAGGCGCCCGCCGATCCGCTCGCCGCCCAGGCGGCCACCGGCCCGCAAGGCGCCCAGGGGGCCGCCGACCCGCTCGCCGACCCGCCCGCCGCTCAGGCGCCCGCCGACCCCGCCCTCACCCGCGCCCTGACCGCTCCCGGTGCGCCCTTCGCCGTCGAGGACGGTGTGTACGTGGGCGGGCCCCGGACCCTGCGTGAGTTCGTCGAGGCCACCTGGGGCTTCGGCGACCTGCCCTTCCTCGTCTCCGAGGACGGCGTGACCGGCTACCGCGCCTTCTTCGACGCCGCCTGCGGCCTCGCCCGCCGTCTCCTCGACGTGCACGGACTGCGCCCCGGCGACCGGGCGGTCGTCGCGATGCGCAACCACCCCAAGTGGCACGTCGCCTTCTGGGCCACCCAGCTCGCCGGGCTCGTCGCCGTACCGCTCAACGCCTGGTGGACCGAGGGCGAGTTCGCGTACGCCCTCGACGACTGCACACCGCGCGTGCTGCTCGTGGACGGCGAGCGGGTCCCGCGGGTCGCCGCCTGGGCCCGCGCCCACGCCGTGCCCGGGATCGTGTTCCACGGGGAGCCGGACCGGGCGCTGCCCGAGGGCTTCGAGGCGTACGTCCCCGACACCGACCCGCACCTCGGGCCGCCCGCCGTCGAGGTGCTGCCCGAGCACGACGCCACGATCATCTACACCTCCGGCACCACCGGCCGCCCCAAGGGCGCCGTCGCCACCCATCTCGCGCAGGCGGGCGCGGCCATGAACCCGCGCTACTTCGCCGCCGCCTCCGCGCTGCGCCGCGGCGAACGGCCGGGCGCCGGGCCCGCGCCGGTCTCGCTCACCACCTTCCCCTTCTTCCACGTGGCCGCCTTCACCTCCTTCTTCTCGGTCATGGCGGCCGGCGGCACGCTCGTCCTCATGCGCAAGTGGGACGCGGCCAAGGCCCTGGAGCTGATCCGCGTCCACGGCGTCACCCACTACGCGGGCGTCCCCACCACCGCGCTCCAGCTGCTCGACCTCGCCGAGCGCACCGGCGACCCGCTGGCCTCGCTCGTCCAGCTCAACACCGGGGGAGCGGCCGCGCCGCCCGAGATCACGGCGCGGATCGCCGCCGCCTACGGCGAGCGGATCGAGCCGCGCAACGGCTACGGCCTCACCGAGACCTGCGGCGGCGTGCTCGCCAACTTCGGCGCCGAGTACCGCGCCCACCCCACCAGCATCGGCCGGCCCACCCCGGCCACCGAGGTGCGGATCGACGCGCCGGACGCCGAGGGCGTCGGCGAGCTGTGGCTGCGCGGCCAGTCCCTGGTGCGCGGCTACTGGGGCGACGAGGAGGCCACCCGCGCCGCGTTCACGGAGGACGGCTGGTTCCGCACCGGCGACCTCGCGCGGATCCGGGACGGCCGGGTCACCGTCGTCGACCGGATCAAGGACATGGTCCTCAGAGGCGGCGAGAACGTGTACTGCGTCGAGGTGGAGGGCGTGCTCCACGACCACCCGGACGTCGTCGAGGCCGCCGTCGTCGGCGTACCGCACCCCGTCCTCGGCGAGGAGGTCGCCGCCGTGGTGCGGCTCCGGCCGGGCGCGACGGCCGGCCCGGCGGAACTGCGCGCGCACGTCGGCGCGCGGCTCGCCGCCTTCAAGGTGCCCGCGCACGTCCTCGTACGGGAGGCGGAGCTGCCGCGCAACGCGGCCGGGAAGGTCCTCAAGCGGGACCTGCGCGCGCAGGCAGCGGAGGCCGCACGGGCGGGACAGGCGCCGGAGGCCGCACAGGCCACCCGGGCCGCGGAGGCCACACAGGCCACACACGCCACGTACGCCGCCCAGGCCACGGCGGCTCAGGAGCGCGAGACGCGGATCCGGTAGCCGCCCGTCGCCGGGTCGTCGCCGAGGACGGTGACGCGGATGCCGTTGGTCCGGTCGGTGAAGCTCTCGCCCGGCCCGAACGGGGCGTCGGACAGCTCGGAGTGGACGTTGGGGCGACGGGTGCAGCCGCCGCTGTCGTGGTCGCTGTCGGTGACGGTGACCGGCCCGTGTCCGGTGTCCACGTCCGTCTCGACCTTGTAGACGAGGACGCCCGTCTTGCAGACCGCCTCGTCGTTGCCGTCGCGGGTGCGCACCTCGATCGCGTAGCCGGAGGTGGTGGAGAGCGGGACGAAGGCGAGCTTGCGGCCGCCGGCGGTGGCGAGCGGGGTGAGCGTGTAGTCGAAGTCGCCGGCCCGGGAGACGCAGCCGACCTGCTCGTCGTCGAGCCAGCCGAGCTTCCACTTGTGCCAGCCGAGCAGGTCGTTGTTGGCCCCCCAGTCCTCGGACATGATGTCCCAGTGCCCGACGGTGCCGCCGCCGTCGGCGGTGTAGAGGTCGGGCAGTCCGAAGACATGGCCGTTCTCGTGCGGCAGGACCCGGTAGCCGGTCTCGGCGTACGTCCCCGAGCCGTCGTCCTGACGGCTGTAGACGAAGGACGTGTTGGCGAGCGGGACGCCGTCCGCGTACGGGGCGTCCTCGTTGCCGGAGAAGGTCACGGACAGCACGGTGTCGAGGGCCGAGGGCCCGGCGTTCGGTGTGACCAGGACGTTGAGCAGGTCGTACGAGCTGAAGTCCACCCGCGCGTCGGCGGCCTTCACGATGTCCTCGACGAGCCCCCGGTAGCCCGGCTCGTACGGCGAGCCGCGCTCGACGCCGTACGAGGAGAAGGGGCGGGGCATCCGCAGCCAGTCGGGTATCGGGGTCTCCGGGTGGTAGTGGAGGCGGCCGTACGAGCTGACGCGGAACCATTCGGAGGTCTGGGGGAAGAACTCGCGGAAGCGGGACATGGCCGTGCCCTGTCCGGGTGCGTCCGGGAAGTCGATCATCAGGTTGAGGGCCCTGAGGCGGCCGGTGGAGCGGACGTATCCGGGGGCGGTGGGCAGGCCCTCCGACATCTGCACACCCATCGTCGTGGCGATCCGGCACGGTGCCAGCGGCGCTTCCCCGGGGCCGGCGGCCACCGGTCCCGCCGAGGCGGGGGCCGGGCCGGGCAGGGTCGTGCTGGCCGTTGCCAGGGCGGCGATCGCGAGAGCGGCCGCCGAGGCCAGGGCGATGGGCCTGCGTATGTGTCGGCGGGTGTCCTGCATGCGGTCGCCTCTCTGTCCGCGCCGCGAGTGACCGGCGCCGTGCGATCAGCCTCGGGCGGCGGATGGAGGTGCGCGCGTCGGGTGGCCCGACCGGGGTATGCGAAGGGCGGAACCGAGGGTGTGACCCAGGTCACAGTTGAAGGGGGAAATAACCGGGGATCCGTTCCCCGTTTATGCCTGTGTTCGACGAAGTGGGGACTCGGTCCCCGGATGACCCTGGGAGGTACGGCCGTGAGCAGCAGCACCGCCGACGCCGCGGCCGTGCGCCGCGTGCCCCGCCCGCGGGCGGACGCGGTGCGCAACCGCGAGCGGATCGTCACCGCCGCCCGTGAGATGTTCGTGGAGTCCGGCGCCCAGGTGCCGCTCGACGAGATAGCGCGCCGCGCCGGCGTGGGCAACGCCACGCTCTACCGCAACTTCCCCGAGCGGGCCGACCTGGTCCGCGAGGTCATCCTCTCCCTCACGGCCCGCATCACCGAGCAGGCCGCCGAGGCCGCCGAGCGGGAGAGCGACCCCTTCGCCGCCGTACGCCGCTTCGTCCACGCCGCCGCCGACGAGCGGGTCGGTGCCCTGTGCCCGATGCTCGACGGCGACTTCGACAAGAACCACCCGGATCTGCTGGCCGGGCGTTCGCGCCTGGAGGAGGCCGTCCAGGAGCTCGTCGACCGCGCGCAGGGCGCCGGCCGGATGCGGGCCGACGTCGGCGTCGGTGACCTGATGGTCGCGGTCTCCCAGCTGACCCGGCCACTGCCCGGCACGGCCTGTCTGAACATGGACCGGTTCGTCCACCGTCATCTGCAGGTGTTCCTGGACGGCCTCGAAGCGCCGGCGCGCTCCGAACTGCCCGGCTGCGCCGCGACCCTGGAGGACCTGAGGACCGAGGCCGAGCCCGCCTCGTAACCCAGGACCCAGACCAGGGCCCCGTTTCCCTCCGTCACTCACCCGCCCGCCCGCACACTCCCACCCGCCTACGCCCGCCCGCCTCGCTTACATCCCTTTTTCACCCTTTCGCGCCAAAAGGTGGCTACCCCCATGTCAAAAATCACCGCGTCCTCCCCGCCGGCCACGGCCGACCCCAGCCGCTGGAAAGCCCTGGGCTTCATCGCCCTCGCCCAGCTGATGGTCGTGCTCGACGCGACCATCGTGAACATCGCCCTGCCCACCGCCCAGCAGGACCTGGGGATATCGGACGGCAACCGGCAGTGGGTCATCACCGCCTACGCGCTCGCCTTCGGCGGCCTGCTGCTCTTCGGCGGCCGGATCGCCGACCTGTGGGGCCGCAAGCGTGCCTTCGTCGTCGGTCTGGTCGGTTTCGCCGCGGCCTCCGCGCTCGGCGGCGCGGCCACCGGCGAGGCGATGATGCTCGGCGCCCGTGCCCTCCAGGGCGCGTTCGGCGCGCTGCTCGCGCCCGCCGCCCTGTCGCTGCTCGCGGTGATGTTCACCGACGCCAAGGAGCGCGCCAAGGCCTTCGGCATCTACGGTGCGATCGCCGGTGGCGGCGGCGCCGTGGGTCTGATCCTCGGCGGCTTCCTCACCGAGTACCTGAACTGGCGCTGGACCTTCTTCGTCAACATCCCGTTCGCGGTCGTCGCCGCGGCCGGTGCCTACTTCGTGATCCGCGAGCCCGCCGGCGGCCGCAACCGCTCGCCGCTCGACATTCCCGGCGTCGTCCTGTCCACCCTGGGCCTGGTCGCGCTCGTCTACGGCTTCACCCGCGCCGAGTCCGAAGGCTGGAGCGACCCGGTGACGATCGGCATGTTCGTCGGCTCGGTCCTGCTGCTCGGCGCGTTCGTGCTCACCGAGGCCCTGGTGAAGTCCCCGCTGCTGCCGCTGCGGGTGCTGACCGACCGCAACCGCGGCGGTGTCTACCTCTCCCTCGGCCTCGCCGTCATCGCGATGTTCGGCCTGTTCCTCTTCCTGACCTACTACCTCCAGGTCGTGAAGGGCTACTCGCCGGTCAAGACGGGCTTCGCCTTCCTGCCCATGATCGCGGGCATGATCGTCGGCTCCACCCAGATCGGCACCCGGCTGATGACCCGGGTCGCGCCGCGCCTCCTGATGGGCCCGGGCTTCCTGACCGCCGGCGTCGGCATGCTGCTGCTGACGCAGCTGGAGATCGGCTCCTCGTACGCGGGCCTGATCCTGCCCGCGCAGCTGCTGCTCGGCCTCGGCATGGGCACGGCCTTCATGCCGGCCATGTCGCTGGCCACGCACGGCGTGGACCCGCGTGACGCCGGTGTGGCCTCCGCGATGGTCAACACCTCGCAGCAGGTCGGCGGCGCCATCGGTACGGCCCTGCTCAACACCATCGCCGCCTCGGCGACCACCGCGTACCTCACGGATCACGCGGCGGCCGCGACAACCCCGGCGGCGCAGAAGCTGCTCCAGCTGCAGGGCATGGTCGAGGGTTACTCGTCCGCGATCTGGTGGGCGGTCGGCATCCTGGTCGTCTCGGCCACGATCGCCTTCACCCTCATCAACACCGGGAAGCCGGGAGCCGGTCCGGTGGCCGGATCGGGCTCCGGCGCGGGTGTTGAGGACGAGGTGAGGATCCCGGTCGTCGCCCACTGAGCCCCGCACACCACCTGGCGCACCCTGCCCTGGTCCCGCTGACCGTCAGCGGAGCCAGGGCAGGTCCGCGTTCGGGTCCGTGGGCTGGAGGCCCTCGGCGACCGTCCGCATGATCGCGCCGAGCTGGTCGACCTGCTCCGGGGTGAGCCGGTCGAAGAGCGCCTGCCGTACGGCCTCGACATGGCCGGGCGCGGTGCGGCGCAGCACCTCGTACCCCTCGTCCGTCAGGGTGGCGAACTGGCCACGCTTGTCGGAGGGGCATTCCTCGCGGGCCACCCACCCGTTCTTCTCGAGCCGCGCGACGGCGTGCGACAGCCGGGAACGGGTGATCTTCACGTCCTTGGCCAGCTCGGTCATGCGCATCCGGCGCCGCGGTGCCTGGGAGAGCTGGACGAGCAGCCCGTAGTAGACGTGCGGCATGCCGGCGTCGCGCTGCAGCTGGCGGTCGAGATGGTCCTCCAGGAGGGTGGTGGCATGGAGGTAGGAGCGCCAGGTGCGCTGCTCCTCGTCGCTGAGCCAGCGGGGTTCGGTCATGGATCCATGGTACGACCAGTTCTTGAAAGTTGAACTAGATCGGGTCTAAGCTGTCCGCGAGCAGCAAGCTTGAAACTTCAAGGAACTTTGGAACGGGAGGCGGACGCCATGGACGCCACGCTCGAACGGAACCCCGCCCCCACGCGGATGCCGGCCCTCTACCTCTCCCACGGCGCCCCGCCGCTCGCCGACGACCCGGTCTGGCCCGGCGAGCTCGCCGCCTGGTCCGCGGGCCTGCCCCGCCCCAAGGCGATCCTCATGGTCTCCGCCCACTGGGAAGAGGCCCCGCTCGCCCTCGGCGCCACCGAGACCGTCCCCCTCGTCTACGACTTCTGGGGCTTCCCCGAGCACTACTACCGCGTCCGGTACGGAGCACCCGGCGCGCCCGAGCTCGCCGCGTCCGTCCGCAAGCTGCTGCGCGCGCCCGGCACGCCGGTGCAGGACATCCCCGACCGCGGCCTGGACCACGGCGCGTACGTGCCGCTGGTGGAGATGTTCCCCGAGGCCGACATCCCGGTCCTCCAGATCTCCATGCCCACCCTCGACCCGCGCCGCCTGATGGATATCGGCCGCAAGCTGGCACCGCTCCGGGACGAGGGCGTCCTCATCGTCGGCAGCGGCTTCTTCACCCACAACCTGGCGGCCCTCCGGCACACCGGTGGCGGCGTGCCCGGCTGGTCGGCCGAGTTCGACGCGTGGGGCCACGAGGCGCTCGCCGCGCACGACGTCGACGCGCTGCTCGACTTCGAGCACCGGTCACCCGCCGGCCGGCTCGCCCACCCGCGCACCGAGCACTTCGCGCCGCTCTTCGTCACCATGGGCGCGGCGGACGCGGCCGGCGACCTGGACCGGGAACGCAGCGTGATCGACGGCTTCTGGATGGGCCTGGCGAAGCGCTCGGTCCAGTTCGGCTGACCGCTGAGCAACCACAAGGCGGCGCACGCCGTCTTCAGGATGGGAGCGGAGCCGAGGAAGCCGCTGCTCCGAGTGTGATCGCGGTCTCACACACAACCGCCCCCGCGGCCCGGTGAGCACGCCCCTGTCACCCTCCGTGCCCGCCCTGACCTGCGCGTCCGCAGGTCCTGTCGGCGTACGCCTCCCGCGACGGCGGCGCAGGATACTGCATGATCGCGAAAATCCATGTGCCGGGTGGGAATTCTGTCCTGATTCCAGTCGTTGTTTCCGTCGGATGCAGGGCACCCGCAAGGGTGTCGCGACCTACTCAGCAAGGGAGCACGCATGGCAACCCGTGCCGTCGCCCGTCGTCAGTCCTCCGCCGCGAGCGGAGACAGCCGGGCAAGCAGCGTTCGCGCCGTGGGCGGGGAGATCGCCGACCGCGACCTGGTCGGCATGTACCTCGACGAGATCGCCCGCACGCCGCTGCTCGACGCCGCCAAGGAGGTCGAGCTCTCCCAGACGATCGAGGCCGGGGTGTACGCCCAGCAGATCCTCGACGGCGAGCTGGAAAGCCCGACCGAGGCGACCCGCGAGGAGCTCGAAGCGCTGGTCGCGGAGGGCGAGCGTGCCAAGGACCTGTTCATCAAGTCCAACCTGAGGCTCGTCGTCGCCGTGGCCCGGCGCTACCCGCGCAGCGGGCTCCCGCTGCTGGACCTCATCCAGGAGGGGAACGCGGGCCTGGTGCGCGCGGTCGAGAAGTTCGACTACGCGAAGGGCTTCAAGTTCTCCACGTACGCGACGTGGTGGATCCGCCAGGCCATCACCCGCTCCATAGCCGACCAGTCCCGCACCATCCGCCTCCCCGTCCACCTGGTGGAGGAGCTGGGCCGCATCCGCCGGGTGCAGCGCGAGTTCAACCGCGAGCACGGCCGCGAGCCGGAGCCCGCGGAGGTCGCCGTCGAGCTGGGCACGACGCCCGAGCGGGTCACGGACGTCCTCGACTGGGCCCGCGACCCGGTCTCGCTCAACATGTCGGTGGACGACGAGGGCGAGACGCAGTTCGGCGACCTGCTGGAGGACACCTCGGCGATCTCGCCGGAGCAGTCCGTCCTGACCCTGCTCCGCAGCGAGGAGCTGGACGACCTGATCGACAAGCTCGACAACCGGACGGCCTCGATCATCCGCATGCGCTACGGCATCGAGGACGGCCGCGAGCGCACCCTCACGGAGGTCGGCAAGGAACACGGCCTGACCCGCGAGCGCATCCGCCAGATCGAGAAGCACGCGCTGCTCGAACTCAAGAAGCTGGCCCGCGACACGGGCTTCGACGCGGTGGCCTAGAGCGGCCGGCGCCAGAACACGATGCCCGGCCCCCACCGGAGCCCGGGCATCGGCCTGCCCGCAGAGATCCACGGCGGGAGCGGGGGCCGTGGAGGTGGCCGCGTTCGGGACGTGACGCGTGATTTGTGGCGCGGAAAGAGGGCCCCTCAGCACTGCTGGGACCAGACCGCGCCGTAAATCATGCAGTCCCGAACGC
>NZ_JBHXFE010000048.1:0-31213 GCF_042722475.1 Streptomyces sp. NPDC127092 | reverse complement strand
GGGAAGAGAGCCCCCTCCGCATTCCCTGCCCCGAGCCGCGGTCCCGGCCATTCGCTTCCCCCTCGCTTCGCCCACCGGACCCCCCCCCGCGCACCACGACGCGCGAGCCACCGGAACGGCCCCCGCGCCACCACGACGCGCGAGCCGCACCGCGCCGCGCCACACCCGCACCGCGCCCGCACCGCGCCCGCACCACGCCGCCCGCGAGGGCGAGGCGCTCAGCCCGCCGCCGCCCCCAGCCGCGCTCCCAGCTCCTCCGCGTACGCGCGCAGCGGCTCCGGCCCGTGAATGGTGAAGGCCGCGTCGACGAGGGCCAGCCGCAGCGCCAGCCATTCGACCGAGTCGGCGGTCCGCGCCCGCAGCCGGCAGCTCGTCTCCCCGACGGGAACCGGCGCCAGATGCGCCGGCAGCCGCGCCGCGACGAACTCGGCCGGCGCCTCGAAACTCACGTCCAGCTCGATCTCGGGCTGGGCCCGCGCCATGGAGCGGGCCATGTACGCCGCCGCGTCGCCCGCGGGCAGCTCCCGCGGCGAGAAGCGCGCCCCCGTCGCGAACGGCTCGCTGACCCGGTCGACCCGGAAGGTCCGCCAGTCCTCGCGCCCCATGTCGTACGCGACGAGGTACCAGCGCCGCCCGGTCGACACCAGGCGGTACGGCTCGACCAGCCGTTTCGTCTCGGTGCCGTCGCCCGCGCGGTAGCCGAAGCGCAGCCGCTCCTGCCCCGTCACCGCGCCGGCCAGCGCGGTCAGCGTCTGCGGCGCGACGGTGGCGCCGTCCCCGCGGGTCAGCGGGATCGTCGCGTTCTGGAGGGTCGAGACCCGGTGCCGCAGCCGGGACGGCAGCACCTGCTCCAGCTTGGCCAGGGCCCGTACGGAGGCCTCCTCGATGCCCTCGATGGCGTGCCCGGCGCCCGCGCGCAGCCCGACCGCGATGGCCACGGCCTCCTCGTCGTCGAGGAGCAGCGGCGGCATGGCCGTACCGGCGACCAGCCGGTAACCGCCCACCGCGCCCTTGGTGGCCTCGACCGGATAGCCGAGGTCGCGCAGCCGGTCGATGTCCCTGCGGATCGTGCGCGGCGAGACCGAGAGCCGGTCGGCGAGCTCGCTGCCGGGCCACTCGCGCGGGGTCTGGAGGAGCGACAGCAGATTCAGGAGTCGTGCCGGAGTGTCCGTCATGTGTTTCAGGATGCGACGCATCTAGGACATCAGCTGACCTATATGACCTCTACGTTCATCCCATGAGTTCACACGACGCCGTCAGGGATGCGGCAGCTGCGCCAGGTGCGGCAGAAACGGCAACTGCAGACACCGCGGACACCGCAGGCACCACGAACACCGCAGGCACCACGGACACCGCAGGCACCGCAGCCACCGCCGACAAGAGGCGCTGGATCGCCCTCGCCATCGTCATGACCGCCGCCTTCATGGACCTGGTCGACGCCACGATCGTCAACATCGCGATCCCCAGCATCGAGCGGGACCTCGGCGCCTCGTTCGGCGCGATCCAGTGGATCACCGCCGGCTACGCGCTCGCCTTCGCCGCGGGCCTGATCACCGGCGGACGGCTCGGCGACATCTACGGCCGCCGGCGCCTGTTCCTCCTGGGTACGGCGGGCTTCACCGTCGCGTCCGCGCTCTGCGGTCTCGCGGCCAACCAGGAGATGCTGGTCGGCTCCCGCCTCCTCCAGGGCGCGGCGGCGGCGCTGATGGTGCCGCAGGTCCTGTCGATCGTGCACGTCACGTTCCCGGCGCACGAGCGCGGCAAGGTCTTCGGCATGTTCGGCGCGATCATCGGCCTCGGCGCGGTGTCCGGGCCGCTGCTCGGCGCGCTGCTGACGCAGTGGAACATCGCCGGCCTGGAGTGGCGCCCGATCTTCCTCATCAACCTTCCGGTCGGCGTCGCGGCGCTCGTCCTCGGCCGCAGGTTCATCACCGAGTCGAAGGCGCCGCAGGCCCTCCGTCTCGACCTGGTGGGCGTGGCCCTGGTGACGGTGGCGCTGCTGATGCTGATCTACCCGCTGACCCGCGGCCGTGAGCTGGACTGGCCGCTGTGGGGCCACCTGATGATGGCCGGCAGCCTCGTCGTGTTCGCGGCGCTCGTCGCGTACGAGCGGTACAAGACGCGCAAGGACGGCTCGCCGCTCGTCGAACTGTCGCTGTTCAGGGTGAAGTCCTTCGCCGCCGGCATCGCCGTCCAGCTGACCTTCGGCGTCGTGATGGGCATCTTCTTCCTGGTCTGGACGCTCTACATGCAGATCGGGCTGGGCTGGAGCCCGCTGAAGGCCGGTCTGACCGGTGTGCCGTTCTCCATCGCGGTCTCCACCGCGGCGGGCCTGTCGGTGCAGGCGCTCGTCCCGCGCTTCGGCCGGAAGGTGCTTCAGGCGGGCGCGCTGATCATGGCCGCGGGCATCCTGCTCTACTTCTTCGTCGCGGGCCGGTACGGCACGGACATCGACCCGTGGCAGATGATCCCGCCGCTGATGGTGATGGGCCTGGGCATGGGCCTGATCGTGGCGCCGCTCACGGACGCGGTGCTGTCGGAGGTGCCGCGCGAGCACGCGGGTTCCGCCTCGGGCCTGATCAACACGACCGGCCAGATGGGCAACGCGCTGGGCCTCGGTCTGGTGTCGGTGGTGTTCTTCGGCACGATCGACGAGA
Organism: Streptomyces sp. NPDC127092; assembly: GCF_042722475.1. Classification (NCBI taxonomy): domain Bacteria; kingdom Bacillati; phylum Actinomycetota; class Actinomycetes; order Kitasatosporales; family Streptomycetaceae; genus Streptomyces; species Streptomyces sp. NPDC127092. The sequence goes on along the minus strand of NZ_JBHXFE010000048.1, from coordinate 28,556 downwards.
AGCGGCTCGCCGCGGCCCCGTCGGAGACGGGCGCGGCCTTCACGAACGCCTTCCAGAACTCGCTGGGCTGGGCGACCGTGGTCCTCGCCGGCATCTTCCTGGTGATGTTCGCGCTGCCGGCGAAGCCGAAGCAGCACGTCGAGGGCGCCCAGGACGAGCCGGCGGAGCCGGGCGAGGCGGGCGGCTCCGGGGACCCGGTCAAGGAGCCGGCTCTGGTGAGCTGACGGCCGCCGAGGCCGACGGCGGGGGTACGACGGGGGCACGCCACGCGCAGCCCGCCGGGCCACCATCCGCAGCCCCTCGCCACGCCATCCGTACGACGAAGGGCCCCGGGAGACCGGGGCCCTTCGTCGTACCCGTCCGGACCTCCGGCCGGGGCCGGAGGTCCGGACATGAACGGCGGAGCTCTACGTATGCCCGTTCGTGCCCGATTGAATGCCCGACTCCGTTTACTTTCCCGAAAACCGGGCGTAGCCTCAGAGCGAAACCACAGGTTCGGGCATGGAACGGACGTAAACCCACATGTACGCACCGGAGCGCCAGCAAGCGATCCTCCGCCTCGCCCGCGAGAGCGGCCGGGTCGACGTGCTCTCCCTCGCCGAGGAGTTCCAGGTCACCGCCGAGACCGTGCGGCGCGACCTCAAGGCCCTCGACCGCGCCGGGCTCGTCCGCCGCGTCCACGGCGGCGCCATACCGGCCGGCGGCCTCGACTTCGAGCCCGACCTCGCCGAGCGCGAGACCACCGCCGCCGACGAGAAGGACCGCATCGTCCGGGCCGCCCTCGCCGAACTGCCCGAGGAAGGCAGCGTCGTCCTCGACGCGGGCACCACGATCGCCCGGCTCGCCGCCGAGTTCCCGCTCGACCGCGCGCTGACCGTCGTCACCCACGCGCTGCCCGTCGCCGCCCGCCTCGCCGACCACCCCGGCATCGACCTCCACCTCGTCGGCGGCCGGGTCCGGCACCGCACCCGCGCCGCCGTCGACGCCTGGGCCCTCCGCGCGTACGGCGAGATCCGCGCCGACGTCGCCTTCCTCGGCGCCAACGGCTTCTCGCCCGAACACGGTCTCACCACTCCCGACCTCGCCGAGGCCGCCGTCAAGCGGGCCGTGCTCGCCTCCGCCCGCCGCGTCGTGCTCCTCGCCGACTCGGCCAAGCACGGGCAGGAGCACTTCGCCCGCTTCGGCTCCCTCACCGACGTCGACCTGCTCATCACCGACAGCGGGCTCAGCCCCGAGGACGCCGCGGCGATCGAGGCCGCGGGAACGGAAGTCGTACGCACATGATCCTCACCGTCACCCCCAACCCGTCCCTGGACCGGACCTACGAGGTCCCGGGCCTGGAGCGCGGCGAGGTGCTGCGGGCCTCGGGCGAGCGGGTCGACCCGGGAGGCAAGGGCGTCAACGTCTCCCGCGCCGTCGCCGCCGCCGGACACCGCACCGTCGCCGTCGTCCCGCTCGGCGGCGCGCCCGGTGCTCTCGTCGCCGACCTTCTCTCCGCCCAGGGCATCGAGGTCGCGCCGGTGCCGCTCGCCGGCCACACCCGTTCCAACATCGCGATCGCCGAGCCGGACGGCACGCTGACGAAGGTCAACGCGCCGGGCCCGGAGCTGAGCCCGGAGGAGTCGGAGACCCTCCTCGCCGCCGTCGGCGCGTACTCGCCCGCCGCCGACTGGATCGCCTGCTGCGGCAGCCTGCCGCGCGGCCTCGCCCCCGAGTGGTACGCCGAGCTGGTCACCCGCGCCCACGGCGCCGGCGCCCGGATCGCCCTCGACACCTCGGGTCCCTCGCTGCTCGCCGCGCTCGCGGCCCGTCCCGACGTCGTCAAGCCCAACGCGGACGAGCTCGCCGAGGCCGTCGGCCGCCCGCTCGCCACCGTCGGCGACGCCGTCAAGGCGGCGGAGGAGCTACGGGCGCGGGGCGCGGGCACGGTGCTCGCGAGCCTCGGCGCGGACGGCCAGCTCCTCGTCACGGGCGAGGGCGTCTGGTACGGCTCCGCCGCCGTGACCGCCGTCCGCTCGAACGTCGGCGCGGGCGACGCCTCGCTCGCCGGATTCCTGGCGGCGGGCGGCGAGGGCCCGGAGGCCCTGGCCGCCGCGCTCGCCCACGGCGCCGCCGCCGTGCAACTGCCGGGCAGCCAGATGCCCACCCCGGCGGACCTCGACCCGTCGGCCGTCACGGTGACCGCCGACGTACCTCTGGACCTCGTCCTCAGCGAGCAAGGGAGCCCGCGATGAGCACCATGATCACCGCGGACCTGGTCGACCTCGACCTGTCCGCCGACACCAAGGAGGCGGCCGCCCGTTCGCTCGCCGAGCGCATGGCGGCCCTGGGCCGGGTCACCGACCTGGACGGTTTCCTGGCGGACGTCGCCGCCCGCGAGGCCCAGATGCCGACGGGCCTCGACGGCGGCATCGGCATCCCGCACTGCCGCAGCGCCCACGTCACCGAACCGACCCTGGCCTTCGGCCGCTCGGCGGCGGGCATCGACTTCGGCGCCTTCGACGGCCCGGCCGACCTGATCTTCCTCATCGCCGCCCCGGCCGGAGCCGACGACGCCCACCTGACGATCCTGTCCTCCCTGGCCCGCCAGCTGATGGACGAGCAGTTCACCACGGCCCTCCGCTCGGCGACCTCGGCGGCGGCAGCGGCGGCCCTGATCGCGGGCGAGCAGCTGCCGGCGAAGGAGCAGGCACCGGCCGAGGCGCCGGCCGAGGCGCCGGTGGAGGAATCGACGGAGGCGTCGGCACCGTCCGAGGCACCGGTGAAGGAGTCGACGGAGACGCCGGCACCGTCCGAGACGCCGGCGCCGGCCGAGGCGCCGACCGCTGGGGCTCCCGCCGCGGAACAGCCCTTCCGGATCGTCGCCGTCACTTCCTGCCCCACCGGCATCGCCCACACCTACATGGCCGCCGAGGCCCTGGAGCGGGCCGCCGCGGAAGCGGGCGTGGAGATCGTGGTCGAGACGCAGGGCTCCGCCGGGTTCACCCGGCTCGACCCGGCGGTCGTGGCCGCCGCCGACGGCGTGATCTTCGCGCACGACGTGCCGGTACGGGAGAAGGAACGGTTCACCGGAAAGCCGACGGTCGACGTCGGCGTGAAGGCGGGCATCAACCGCCCCGCCGAACTCGTCGCCGAGGTCCGTGACAAGGCCGCCCGCGGCGAGGTCACGTCGCCCGCCACCGCGCCCGGCAGGCCCACGCCCGTGGAGAACGCGGGCGAGCCAGACGAGGGCTACGGCACCAAGCTCCGCAAGTGGCTGATGTCCGGCGTCAGTTACATGGTGCCGTTCGTCGCCGCCGGCGGCCTCCTCATCGCCCTCGGCTTCGCGCTCGGCGGCTGGGACATCAACAAGGCCCCGTCCGTGGCCGAGCACTTCGACTGGGGCCAGGTCGACAGCTGGGCCGCCCTGATGTTCCAGACCGGCGGCCTCGCCTTCAGCTTCCTCGTACCGGTCCTCGCCGGCTACATCGCGTACGGCATGGCCGACCGCCCCGGCCTCGTCCCCGGCTTCGTCGGCGGCGCCGTCGCCCTCACCATCAACGCGGGCTTCCTCGGCGGTCTGGTCGCCGGTCTCGTCGCGGGCGGCACCGTCCTCGCCATCCAGAAGGTGCGGATACCTCCCGTCCTCAGGGGCATCATGCCGGTGGTCGTGATCCCGCTGCTGTCGTCGATGGTGGTCGGCTTCCTGATGTTCCTCGTGATCGGCAAGCCGATCGCGAGCCTCCAGAAGGCCCTCACCGACTGGCTCTCCGGCCTCTCCGGCGCCAACGCGGTGATCCTCGGCGTCATCCTCGGCCTGATGATGTGCTTCGACCTCGGCGGCCCGGTCAACAAGGTCGCGTACGCCTTCGCCGTCGGCGGCCTCGCCAACCCCAACGAGGGCTCGCTCAAGGTCATGGCCGCGGTGATGGCCGCGGGCATGGTCCCGCCGCTCGCGATGGCGCTCGCCACGACCGTCCGCGGCCGGCTCTTCACCAGGGCCGAGCGCGAGAACGGCAAGGCGGCGTGGGTGCTCGGCGCGTCCTTCATCTCCGAGGGCGCCATCCCGTTCGCCGCGGCCGACCCGCTGCGGGTCATCCCGGCGGCGATGGCGGGCGGCGCGGTCACCGGTGCGCTGTCGATGGCCTTCGAGTGCACCCTGCGGGCCCCGCACGGCGGTGTCTTCGTGATCCCGCTGATCGGCAACCCGCTGCTGTACCTGCTGGCGATCGCCGCCGGCACGCTGGTCAGCGCGGGACTGGTCATCCTCCTCAAGAGCGCGCGGAAGCGGGCGCCGGAGGAGCAGCAGGCCGAGGCCGCGACTGAAGTGACCGTCGCGGCCTGACCCGGCCCGGCCCTGACAGGAGGGCCGAGCCACGAGGGGCGGTGCACCACCGGCAAAACGGCGGGGGCACCGCCCCTCGGCGCATTCACCTTTCGGTCAAGGACGCATCACGCCATGCGGGATGGGATTGCGGGGCGCGCCGGGGGGCAGGGCGCGCATGAACTTGTTGTTGCGGAGTACCGCCGGGGTGGGCGTCGTCTGCTGGACCCAGGGCTGGTTCCAGATGAAGTTGGTGCCGTTGGTGTCGCCGACCGTCTGCCACACCTGCCCGTTCACGGTCACGATCTTGACGAGGGCCGTGTTGCCCTGGTTGTCGTAGGAGACGCCGCAGGCGCCGCCGGGGAAGTTGGCGTTGGCAGGGTCCGTCATCGTCGCGGTGGCGTTGGTGAGGTCCTGCCAGGTGATCGTCCCGCCCGCATTGGGCGCCCTGCCGACGTACACCCTGCCGCCGGTGAGCACCGCCTGCTGGTCCTCGGTGGCCGACGGAGCGTAGAGGTCGATGTCCGAGCAGGGTCCGGTCGCACCCGTGGCACCGGTCGCGCCCGTGGCACCGGTGGCGCCGGTGGGCCCGGTCGGGCCGGTAGGACCGGTGGGTCCGGCAGGTCCGGTGTCGCCGGTCGCTCCGGTCGCACCCGCGGGGCCGGTGTCGCCGGTGTCGCCCTTGGGTCCGGTGTCACCGGTGGGTCCGGTGGGTCCGGTCGGTCCCGTCGGTCCGGTGGGTCCGGTGGGTCCGGTGTCGCCGGTCGGTCCGGCGTCGCCGGTTGCTCCGGTCGCTCCGGTTGCTCCTGCGGGGCCGGTGTCGCCGGTGTCGCCCTTGGGTCCGGTGTCACCGGTGGGGCCAGTGGGCCCGGTGGGTCCGGTCGGTCCCGTGGGGCCGGTAGGACCGGTGGGTCCGGTGGGTCCGGTGTCGCCGGTCGGTCCGGCGTCGCCGGTTGCTCCGGTTGCTCCTGCGGGGCCGGTGTCGCCGGTGTCGCCCTTGGGCCCGGTGTCACCCGTGGCACCGGTGGAACCCGTGGGCCCGGTGGGCCCGGTGGGCCCGGTCGGTCCGGTGGGCCCGGTCGGGCCCGTGGCCCCCGTCGCGCCGGTCGCGCCCGTCGGCCCCGTATTGCCCTTCGGGCCCGTCGGCCCTGTCGGGCCGGTGGGGCCCTTCGGTCCTGTCGGTCCCGTCGGTCCCGTCGGCCCCACCTTGCACTTGTCGTGGTCGCCGCCCGCAGGGGTCATGGCGCGGACATAGCGGTCGCCGGTGACCGAGCCGATCTGGTGGTCCAGGAACTGCTGGAGCCCGCCGAAGCCCGGCGGCCCCTCGTGACCGCGCGGCGGACCCTGCTGCTCCCACGGTGGCGGGCCGTCCTCGCCGTGTGGCGGCGGCCCCTGCTCCCACGGCGGCGGGCCGTCCTCGCCGTGTGGCGGCGGTCCCTGCTCCCAGGGCGGCGGACCCTGGTCCTCCCACGGCGGCGGGCCCTGGTCCTCGTGCTGCGGCGGGCCCTGCTGCTCCCACGGGGGCGGGCCCTGGTCCTCGTGCGGCGGCCGGTCCTTGCACTCGTCGTCGGTCATGGGGCCGGCCGCCGCGACGCCCGGCCGGCCGTCGGCGACCGGGTCGCCCCATGCCGAGGCCGACGGCGTGAAGCCCGTCAGGACCAGTGCGACCGAGGCGAGCGCGCCACCGCTCAACCAGGCGCGCCGTCGCGGCAGCGGCCCGAGCGGCGACCTGGACCGAGTCCTGGGATCAGGACGCATGCATGCTCCTTCCTCCGCCGGCGGTGCCGCCGGCGTGAGAGGCGAGTGATGTCCCGGAAGCGCATATGAGCTTCCTTTCTGATCGTCGGATCGCACGCGCGAAGCCTTGATGGGTCAGCGGGCGCTCTCAGCGCCATGGCGTATTCGCTCTAGCCGAATGGATGCGTACGCGAAGGCGAACCCACGGCGCCGGGTCGGCGTGCCGCCGCCGCGCCCGCCATGGTCGTGCGTACGGTCGCCCCCCGCCCCGCCCACCGGAAGTGGTGTTGCCGTGCAGCCGTCCTTCTGCTTGTGCATGATCGTCAAGAACGAGGCCGCGGTGATCGAACGCTGCCTCGCCTCCGTCCGGCACCTCGTCACCACCTGGGTCATCTCCGACACCGGGTCCACCGACGGCACCCAGGAGCTGATCAGGAGTGCCCTCGCCGGCATCCCCGGCGAGCTGGTGGAGGAGCCGTGGGTGAACTTCGGCCACAACCGGAGCCTGAACATCGCCCGCGCCCGCGGCCGGGCCGACTACCTGCTCCTCCTCGACGCCGACCACGTGCTGCGCCAGGAGGGGCCGCTGCCCGGACTGACCGCCGACGCGTACATGCTGCGGCACCGCGGCGCGCTGGAGTACCGGATCAAACGCCTGGTCAGAGGCGACCTGCCGTGGCGGTACGAGGGCGTCACGCACGAGTACCTGACCACGGACCGCGACCACGTCCAGCGGAACCTCGACGCGCTCGTCATCGAGGACCACGCCGACGGCGGCTCGCGCCACGACAAGTTCGAGCGCGACGCCCGCCTCCTGAGCGCCGAGCTGGAGCGCGACCCGGCCAACCCCCGTACGGTCTTCTACCTCGCCCAGACCCTGCGGGACACCGGAGGCCGCGCGAAGGAGGCGGCGGCCCTCTACGAGCGGCGCGCGGCCATGGGCGGCTGGGGCGAGGAGGTCTACTACTCCCTGCTCCAGGCGGGGATCCTCGCCGCGGAGGCCGGCGACTGGCCCACCGCCCAGGACACCCTCGTACGGGCCTGGGAGTCACGTCCGCAGCGCCTGGAAGCCTGTTACGAACTGGCCGCGCGGCTGCGCAAGCTGAACCGCCACCACGCCGCCCACGCGATCGTCTCGGCCGTCCTCGACCGGCCGCAGCCCGTGGACGACGTGCTGTTCCTCCAGCCGTGGGTGTACCGCTGGGGGCTGCTGTTCGAGTACTCGATCACCGCGTACTGGGTGGGCGACCACGAGGCCTCGCTCGCCGCCTGCGACCGACTGCTCGGCCTCCCGGACCTGCCCGCGGCCTACCGCGAGCAGACCCGCGCCAACCGCGAGTTCGCCGCGGCGAAACTCGCCGCGTCCCCCACTTCCGCCGCCCCTCCGGCTCCCGCTCCCGCCGTCCCTCCGGGCCCCGCCCCCGCTCCCGCCCTCGCGTCGGCCCCTTCTCCCGCCGTCGCCTCGGCTCCCGCTCCCATGTCCGCCACCCCCGCGTGAGGAACCGCTGATGGGAACTCCTGCCTCCGTAACGGACCACGCTCCCGAACCCGCTGACCTCGCCGCCTCCGCCGCCTCCGCCGCCGCCCCCGCCGGCCTCGCCACCGACCGGACCGCGGCCGCGGCCGAGGGGGACCACCGCCGGCTGCTCGGCAGTGCGTGGCTGTGGCCCGGCCTCCTGGCCCTCGTCCTCGGGCTGTACGGGGCGGGTGGCCCGCAGCTGTGGGAGGACGAGCTCAACACCTGGGACATGGCGACCCGTTCGACCGGCCGGCTGCTCGAGACGATCCAGCACGTCGACGCCGTCCTCGCCACGTACTACCTCCTCCTGCACGGCTGGACCGGCCTCTTCGGCGACTCCGACCTCGCCCTCCGGCTGCCCTCCGTGCTGGCGACCGCCGGAGCGGCGGTCTGTACGGCGCTGATCGGGGCGCGGCTGGCCGGGCGGCGGGCGGGCCGCGTCGCGGGGCTGCTGTTCGCCCTGACGCCGGTGGTGTCGCGGTACGCGCAGGAGGCCCGGCCGTACGCCCTCGTCGTCCTCGCGGTCGCCCTGGCCACGCTGCTCCTCCTCCGGGCCCTCGACCGCCCCGCCAGCGTGCCGCGCTGGGCCGCGTACGCCCTGGCCACGGCGGCGGTCGGGCTGCTGCACCTGGTGGCGCTGACCGCCCTGGCCGGGCACCTCGTGGCGGCGGTCGCCAAGGGCCGTTCCGTCCTCCTGCGCTTCGGTCTCGCCGCCCTCGCCGGCGTGGCCGCGTCGGCACCGGTCCTGCTCCTGGGCCGCGCACAGGCCGGGCGCCAGATCTCCTGGATCCCGCGGCCCGACCTGGAGGGCCTGGCCGCGTTCTGGCCCCAGCTGTTCGGCTCGGCGCTGGTCGCGGGCGCGGTCATGGCCCTGGCCGCCCTGGCCTGGGCGGGCCGGGACGGCCGCACGGACGGAGAGGACGCGGGCGGGTCGGGCGTGGGCGACGGTGGTGCCGGTCCGGGTGCCATGACCGGCCGGCCCTGGCTGCTCGCGATGACCGCCTCCGCCGTGGCGCCCCCGCTGATCCTGTGGACGGTCTCGCACGGAGACGTGTCGTACTTCTACTTCCGCTATCTGCTGTTCACGCTGCCCGCGTGGGCCGTCCTGGCCGGGGCGGCGCTGCGGACCGTACGCCCCCGGGCCGTCGTCGCCGTGCTGCTGGCCGCTCTCGCGCTGCTCACGCTGCCCGAGCAGCGGGCGCTGCGCGAACCGTACGCGCACTTCTGGCACGGTGTGGACTACCGGGGGGCCGCCGCCACCATCGAGAGGTACCACCGCCCCGGGGACGCCGTGGTCTACGACCGCGGCGACGACTACTGGCGCCTCCTGGACGCCGGCGTACGCCACTACCTGCCGGACGACCTGCGCCCGCGCGACGTGTTCCTGGCCCGGTCGGCGGCCGACCGCGCGGACCTGTGGGCGACGGAGTGCCCGGCCCCGGCGCGCTGCCTGCGCGGCGAGCCGCGCATCTGGCTGGTCGTCCCGGCAGGCGACGCGGACCCGCTGACGGCCCTCCCGCCCGCCCAGGCCCGCGCCCTGCGCGCCCACTACACGGCGACCGGCACCGAACGGCTCACAGGGGTGACGGTCGCACTGCTCGTCCGCAAGGACGCGGGCGCCAGGACGAGGTAGCGGCAGGGCGGGGCAGGGCGGGGTAGGGGCGGGCCGGAGTGGAGGAAGGGGCGGGCCGTCAGCGCACCCGGGAGCGGGACTCCATCGCGTCGCGGGCGGCGCGCTCCTCCTCGTACACCTCGCACATGTGGCGGCCGTCGGGCGTCGCCGTGTGCTCGACCTCCCAGAGGCTCAGTTCGCTGCCGTCCAGGAGCAGGAACTGGTGCTCGTAGAGGGTGAAGCCGGCGTCCCGGCCGCCCTCCACGGGGCAGTGCCGCCCGAAGGCCTGCGTGATGTGGTGGGCGAACGCGAGCCGCAGCCGCCGGGCGGTGGCCTCGCCCGGCCGATCCGCGTTCTCCGCGCGGCGCAGCACCCGCCGCGCGTGGTCCGCGGAGTTGTCCGGCACGTACATCCGCGGCTGGGCCGGTATCGGGCGGGCGAGGAGGGCGCTCAGCACCTCCAGGTCGTCGTCCTCGTCGGCGGGCGTGCCGTCGGCCCGCTCCACGGTCCAGCCCAGCGAGGGTCCGGCGGGCAGCCGGGAGGCGGCGAGCCTGGCCTCGGCCTCCTCCAGGTACAGCTCGTGCTGCTCCGCGCCGTCCCGGCCGGAGTTGTGGACCAGCTCCCAGAGGCTCGCCGCGGTGCCGTCCGGCAGCAGGTACGTGTGGCGGTAGGTGGTGCGGTGCAGCGACGCGCTGTGGTGCGAGGAGTACAGCGCCGTGGAGTGGGCGAGGGCCGACTCCAGCCGCTCGATCGTGGAGTCGGGCAGGTCGAAGGAGTTGAGCGCCCGGCCGAGAAGTCGCTCAAGATGGGTCTCGGTCGTCTCGTACGGATCGTGAGAATGATCCTGCGGATCGTTCAAGAGGGTCTCCAGGCCGTCGCCGCATGTCACTTGGTGCTTGCTAAACGTAGTCCCTGGGTCTGACATCGTGTCCGGCGTTCGGGAAAACGAACGGGGGCGCACAACGAGTTCCCGCGCCCCCCTGCTTCTTTCGCCAACTCCCTTTGGTATACCGGGAGTCGATGGCGAGGGCTAGCCGTCGTGCGCGTCGCCGTACAGCTCCCGGTACGAGGGGAAGTCCCCGCCCGGCCCCGACACTCCGGCAGCGGGCGCGAGAACTGCCTGGACGATGGCCCGCGTGACCGTGTCGGCGCCCGCGGCCAGGATCTCGTTGAGGGCGAGCGGGCCCGGCGCGGAGGGCAGTTCGCGCGCCCCCGTGGCGAGGGCGAAGACCGTGTCACCGTCGTTCAGAAGATGCACCGGACGGACGGCGCGCGCGATGCCGTCGTGCGCCGTCCCCGCGAGCTTGTGCGCCTGTGCGCGGGTCAGCACCGCGTCCGTCGCCACCACCACGAGGGTGGTGTTCAGCGGCGGCGGCGTGACCTTCGCGCGCGCCTCGGCGAGCCGCCGCATCGCCGCCGCGTGCACGGCCGGATCGGGGTACGCGATCCGCCGGCCCACGGGCCGGGTGTCGGGCCGGGCGTCGGGCCGGGAGCCGCCGTGGACGCTGCCGAGCGGGTCGAGCGGGCCGAGTTGACCGCCGTCGCCGAGGTCGCCGAGGTCGCCGAGGTCGCTGAGGCCAGCAAGGTCACCAGGGCGGTCACGGGGGGCACGAGACTCACCGAGGTCACCGAGGTCACCGAGGTCACCGAGGTCACCGACGTCACCGAGACGGCCGAATCCGCTGAAGCCGGCGAAGTAGCCGCCGTACGGCACGCCCGTCTCCGGATCGACCGCCGAACCGACCGCGTTGACCACCACCAGCGCGCCGACCGTGATCCCCGACGCCAGGACGGTGCTCGCCGTCCCCACGCCGCCTTTGAGGCCGCCGACGACGGCTCCCGTGCCCGCGCCCACCGCGCCCGTCTCCACGCGCGCGTGGAGCCCGCTCGCCGCTGCGGCCTCCACCGCCGCCCGGCCCGTCGAGGCGTCCGGACGGGCCGAGAAGTCGCCGCCCCGGCCGAGATCGAAGACGCAGGCGGCGGGCACGACCGGCACCACGTGCGCCGGATCGGGCCCCACCCGCACCCCGCGGCCCTGCTCCTCCAGCCAGGCCATCACTCCGCCCGCGGAGTCGAGCCCGTACGCGCTGCCGCCCGTCAGCACGACGGCGTCGATCCGCTGCACCAGGTTGCGCGGGTCCAGCGCGTCCGTCTCCCGCGTGCCCGGGCCGCCGCCCCGCACGTCGACCGCGGCGACCGCCCCGCCCTCCGGAGCCAGGACCACCGTGGTCCCGGACAGCGCCCGCGGCCCGGCCACGCGCGCGTGGCCGACGCGGATCCCGGTCACGTCGGTGATGCCGCCGTGGGGCCCATGCGCATCGATCGTGTCGTGCTGGTGTTCGGTCATGCTTCCTGCGTAGCACGAATGACCGCGGGACGGGCCGGAGCTGATCCGGTCGGTTCGCCTCGGCTCAGCGCTTCGGGCCGAGGTACGTGCCTCCCGAGGCGTCGATCACCGTGCCCGTGATCCAGCGGCCGGCCGGAGACGCCAGGAAGCCCACCGGCTCGGCGACGTCCTCCGGCTGCCCCACCCACGGCAGCGCCTGCCCGGCGATCAGCATCTCCTCCAGCTGCGGCATCGCCGCCATCGCGGCCGTGAGCCCGGCCGTCTGCGTGGGGCCGGGGGCAACGGTGTTGACGGTGATCCGGCGGGCGCCGACGACGTTCGCGAGGGTGCGGGTGAAGGTTTCCATCGCGCCCTTCGTCATCGCGTACGCCAGCTCGTCGGAGAGCGAGATGCGGGTGACGGCGGACCCGATGTTGACGATGGCGCCGCCGTCGCGCAGGACCGGCAGGAGCTGCTGCACCAGGAAGTACGGGGCGCGCACGTTGACCGCGAAGAGGCGGTCGAACTGCTCGACGGTCTCCTCATGGAGGTGTCCGCCGGAGGAGGTGACGGCAGCGTTGTTCACCAGCACGTCGAGCCCGGTGTCACCGGTGTGGGCCGGCAGTCCCGCCCGTACGCCTTCGACGAGCGCCAGGACGCCTTCGTACGTGCCGAGCTCGGCCCCCACGGCGAACGCCCGACCGCCGTCGGCGGTGATCAGGTCGACGGTCTCCTGGGCGGCGGCCCCGTCGGAGCCGTAGTGGACGGCGACGAGCAGCCCGTCCGCGGCCAGCCGCCGGGCGATGGCCCGCCCGATGCCGCGCGAGGCGCCGGTGACGAGAGCGGTGCGAAGGGTGTGCTGCTGCATGATGCGGCCTTCCGGTCGTCGGGGTTCGGTGCCGGGCGATCGCCTCGACAGGAAGGAGACTGACCGCGCCCGCTGACGGACCGCGCACGAAGCGCTGACGGCTGCTGACGACCGGTGCGGAGGCGGGCCCGGGCGGGGCAGGCGGCTTGGGCGTGGGGGAGCGCCGGGAGCAGATGGCCGGAGCGCAGGCGGCCTGGGCGCAGAACGCAGGCGAGGTGCCGTGCCGGCCGGATGGCGGGGGCCGCCCGGCCTCTTCGGCTATGGCCGGTCCGGCAGGCCGGGCAGGTCCGGGGTCTGGGGCAGGCGGGGGAGGCCCGAGGTCTGCGGCCCGCCGGGGAGGTCCGGGGTCTGGGGGAGGCGGGGGAGGCCCCGGCCTTGCGGCCCGCCGGGCACGCCCGGGCTCTCCGGCCCGCCGGGCACGCCCGGCGTCTCCGGCAGGCCAGGCAGGTCCGGGGTCTGCGGTCGGCCGGGTAGCCCCGCGCGGCGGGCGGTTTCCGCCGCACGGGTGCGGTCGGCGGCGGCGGAGGCGGGGTCGCCCGCAGCCTCGTGGACGGCGGCGCGGCGGCAGAGGAGATCCACGACGTCCTCGGCGACGCCCAGGGACTCGAAGAGGCCGAGGGCCTCGGCGAGCAGCGGCAGCGGTTCGGGGGAGAGGCCCGCGAGCCCTTCCAGGGCCGTGGCCGTGCCCCAGCGGTCGCCGAGGGCGTGGAATCCCGCCAAGGCCGCCGTCAGCGTCCGTTCCGCCGTGTCCCCGTCTCCCCGTGCCAGGGCCAAATGCCCCTGGCCGACCAGGTCGAGGGCGCGCGACCAGGCGTCGTCCGGCACCGGAAGCCGCTCCTCCGGCCCGACCGTCGTCGCCCACAGGAACGCGGTGAACGGCTGCCGCAGCGGTTCCGTGCGGGCGACGAGCAGGTCCCGGGCGCGTACGAGCCGTTCGGGAGACAGGCCCGGGTACGGCTCGGCGCCCGGGCCGGGTTGCGCTCCGGCGGTCAGCACGCAGAGCGCGTACTCCTCGCCGAGACCGGCCGACTCCGTTGCGAGACCGGCGCGTTCGACCGCGTCGAGCAGGTCCGCCACCGGCCCGGCCACCTGCCCGCGCAGGCCTCGCAGCCACCAGTACGGGGTGAGCGCGGCCACCAGGCGCAGCCCGTCCTCCGGGGCCGCGCGGCGCAGGGCGGCGCGCAGGTTCAGGTCCTCGGCGTCGAGGCCGGCGAGCAGGTCGAGCTGGGCGGGGCCGCGCAGCCCGGGGTCGGCGGCGCGGGCGAGGGCCAGGAAGTGGGCGGTGTGCGCGGCGAAGGCGGGGTCGTCGGCGGGCAGCCGCCCGGCCGCGTAGGCCCGGACGGTCTCCAGCATCCGGTAGCGGCCACGACCGGTCGCGTCCGCGGTCGCCTCCATCAGCGACTTCTCGGTGAGCGACGCCAGGACGTCCGTCGCGTCCGCGAGGCCGGTGCCCCAGACCGCGGCCGCCGCCTCCGCGGTGGCGCCGCCCCGGAAGACGGAGAACCGCGCCGCCGCGAGCCGTTCCTCCTCGTCTAGGAGATCCCAGCTCCACTCCACCACCGCGGCCAGTGTCCGATGCCGCTCGGGTCCCGTACGGTCACCCCGCGACAGCACCCGAAACCGCCCGTCGGCCCGTTCTCCCCGCCCACCGCCCGGCCGGTCTCCGAGTCCGTCCCCCGGCCGCTCTCCCAGCCGCTCTCCCAGCCGGTCGGCGAGGTCGTCGACGGTCAGGGTCCGCAGTCGGGCGGCCGCCAGTTCCAGGGCGAGGGGCAGTCCGTCGAGGGCCGCGCAGATCTCCGGTACGCGCGCGTGCCCCGTGAACCCGGGCCGGGCCGCCGACCCGCGCCGTACGAACAGCTCCTCCGCCGCACCCGGCGCCAGCGCGGCCAGTGGCAGCAGGGACTCGCCCGTGATGCCCAGCGCCTCACGGCCGGTCGCGAGGACCCGCAGCTCCGGGCAGCGGGCGAGCAGTTCCCGTACGAGCAGGGCCGTCTCGGCCACGACGTGCTCGCAGTTGTCGACGACGAGCAGCAGGGGCCGGTCCGCGAGGGCCCGTACGAGCGCGTCCGGGGTCGCGCCCCGCACGCCGAGCGCCCGCGCGAACGCCGCGGCCGTCTCACCCGCCCCGACGGCAGCCAGGTCCACGAACACGGCCTCGCTGCCCGCGGATTCCACCGCGAGCCGGGTCTTGCCCGCGCCGCCGGGACCGACCAGCGTCACCAGCCGCGCGGCCGACAACAGCGCGCCGAGCTGCGCGCGCTCGTGCTCCCGCCCCACGAAATCGGTGAGGGGCACGGGCGGCCGGACGGGGTGAGGAAGCGGAACGGGACCGGGACCGTCCATGGAGCCACTGGGATGCGAGCCTCCGCAGGGCCCGGGCAGGCTGGTGCTGGTGCTGGTGTCGCCGCCGCTGCCCGCCGGCCGGGGGCCGCTCGGCGTCCGGGTGGACGCCTCGCCGCGGAGGACCGCCAGGTGGGCCGACGCCAGCTCCTCCGACGGATCCGCGCCCAGTTCCTCCGCGAGCGCCCCGCGCACCTCCTCGTACACGCCGAGCGCCTCGGCCTGTCGCCCGGCACCGGCCAGCGCCCGCATCTGGAGGGCTCGGAGCCGTTCCCGCAGAGGCTGCGCGGCCGCGGCTTCCGCCAAGTCCCGTACGAGCGGGGCGGGATCCCCGCCCGCAGCGAGGCGCGCGGCCGCCCACTCCTCCAGCGCGTCGAGGCGCAGCGCGTCGAGCCGGGCGACCTGGGCGGCGGCGTACGGAGCGTCCCGTACGTCCGCGAGGGCGGGTCCACGCCACAGCCCGAGCGCCTCGCGCAGCAGTTCCTCCGCTCCTACGGCGTCCCCGTAGGAGCGGAGGCGGGCGCCCTCCCGCACCAGCCGCGCGAACCGCGACGCGTCGACGTCGTCGGCCTCGACACCGGTGAGGCGGTAACCGGCGGCCCCGTGCTCCACCGCCACCCCGTCCGGGAGGCCCGCCCGGCGCAGCCGGGAGACCTGCGACTGGAGGGCGTTCGCGGCTGCGGCCGGCGGCTCGTCCCCGTACAGGCCGTCGACGAGCCGCTCGACCGGGACCACCCGCCCCGCGTCGAGCAGCAGCAGCGCGAGCAGCGCCCGCACCCGGGGGCCGCCGGGGGCGGGCGCGCCGTCGACGGTGAGCGGACCGAGCAGCCGGAAGATCATGCGAGGAATTCTGGCCTAGGTGACCCGCCGCCCGGTCGGTCCGGTGGCCGGGTTGGTGGCGGTGAGGGTCACTCCCACCGCCACCGTCGCCGCCGCCACGAGCCCGGCGGCGAACACCGCCCAGTGTCCGGCGAAGGAGCACATGAGGATCGCGAGGGCGGACACCGGGAGCACCGCCTGCTGGGCGAAGCCGACCTTGAAGTAGCGGGCGTGCAGCAGCCACACGCAGAGCAGGAACACGGCCGCCGGGATGGTCACGGCGGAGGACGCGGCGAGGGTGGTGATGTGTGCCTTGCCGACGGCCTGCTCGACCGCGATCTCGATGCCCGCGCCGATCGCTGCGGCGGAGGCGAAGATCAGGTAGTGGCCGTAGCCCCAGAGGAAGCCCTGCCGGTTGGAGGCGAGCCGGTCGTGGGCGGGGACGACGAAGTAGATCCACCAGGCGGCGAAGACGAGGAGGAGCCCGCCGGCGGCGATCGGCAGCACCTCGCCGAGCGCGTCGTTCTCCGTCACGCCCGACTTCACGGCGACCGTCGCCGCCGCGATGGTCTCGCCGAGCACGATGATGGTGAACAGGCCGTAGCGCTCGGCGATGTGGTGCGGGTGCCACTGCGTCGTGACGTCCTTCTCCGCGTACATCGGTACGGCCATCTCGGCGACCGCCATGACCAGGAACACCCACGGTCGCGCGTCCTCGGACACCAACAGCAGGGCCGTCCAGCCGACCTGACAGGCCACCACACCGCCCGCGTACCGCAGGCACATCGTCCGCTCGCGGGGGTCGGTGGCGTGGTGCGCGGCGCGCAGCCACTGCGAGGAGAGCGCGAGGCGCATCACGACGTACCCGATGTACACGACGAGGAAGTCGTGGTCGTCGAACGCGCGCGAGACACCGGCGGCGAGGATCAGCACGCCGGCGATCTGGACGAGCGTCACGACCCGGTACAGCACGTCGTCGTTGTCGTACGCCGAGGCGAACCACGTGAAGTTCATCCAGGCCCACCAGATGGCCCAGAACACCATGGCGTAGTTCAGGATCCCGGACCCGGCGTGCCCCTCCGCGACGGCGTGCACGAGCTCCGCACCGGCCTGGGCGACGGCGACGACGAAACAGAGGTCGAAGAACAGCTCGAGCGGGGTGGCGGCCCGGTGCGCCTCGTCACGCGACCGGGCGGTGAGCGGAAGAAAGGGTTGCGTCATGCCCCACAGAACAGCACGCCCTCGCGCATCCACGGCAACACGACACCACAAGCCCAGGTCCGTAGGGCCCGGGCCTGACGGGACCTACGCCCGCCGACTCCGGCGACGATCGGCTCTCCCGTACCCCTGCTGCGCGAGCGGAGCCTGGAAGGGCAAGAGCCCCTCGAAACGTCAGGGAATCGCCATGAGTTCCGTAGTCCAGGACAGCAGAACGACGGGCGGGCCGTCACCCGCCTCGTACGACGCGGAGCAGTACAGGCCCGGCAAGCCGATCACGGACTGGGAGCCGGAGAACGAGCTCTTCTGGAAGTCCATCGGCAGCAAGGTCGCGAACCGCAACCTGTGGATCGCCGTACCGGCGCTTCTCGTGGCGTTCGTCGTCTGGCAGGTGTGGTCGGTCACGGCGACGAACCTGAAGGACGTCGGCTTCACCTTCTCCACCTCCCAGCTGTTCTGGCTGACGGCCATACCCGGTCTGACCGGCGGCACGGCCCGGATCTTCTACACCTTCCTCGGTCCGATGATCGGACAGCGGCGCTTCACCGCCCTGTCGACGCTGGTGCTGATCGTGCCGCTGATCTGGCTGGGCATCGCGATCCAGGACCCGTCGACCCCGTACGGGGTGATGGTCGGCATCGCCGCGCTGTGCGGCATCGGCGGCGCGAACTTCGCCTCCTCCCTGGCCAACATCGGCTTCTTCTTCCCGAAGGCGAGGAAGGGCAGCGCGACCGGCATCAACGGCGGCCTCGGCAACCTGGGCGTCTCCGCCGTCCAGCTGCTGACCCCGATCGTCATCACCTGGTCGACGATCGCCATCGGCTCGGCCCAGCACAAGGCCGACGGCACCTCGGTCCACCTGCAGAACGCGGCCTTCATCTGGGTTCCGGTGCTGCTGGTCCTTGCCGCCGTCGCCTGGTTCGGGCAGAACGACCTGAAGGTCGCGTCGACGCCGTTCAGCCGGCAGAAGGTGATCTTCAAGCGCAAGCACAACTGGCTGATGACCTGGCTGTACGTCGGCACCTTCGGTTCCTTCATCGGCTTCGCCGCGGCCCTGCCGATGCTGATCAAGACGACGTTCCCGGACTACTCCGTCGCCACCTACGCCTGGATGGGGCCGGCGGTCGGCGCCCTCGCCCGGTGGGCGGGCGGCTGGATCGCCGACAAGTGGGGCGGGGCGCGGGTCACGATCCTGTCCTTCGTGGGCATGGCGGCCGCCATCGTGGGAGTGATCAACTTCCTTCCTTCGGGCAGTGACGGCGGTTCCTTCTACGGCTTCTTCTTCTGCTTCCTCGCGGCGTTCTTCTTCTCCGGCATCGGCAACGGGTCGACCTTCCGCCAGATCCCGGTGATCTTCCGCGGCACCCATCTGAAGGGCCTGACCGAGGGCACTCCGGAGTACGCCCAGGCCCTGAAGCAGGCGGAAATGGAGTCCGGCGCCGTCACCGGCTTCACCTCGGCCATCGCGGCCTACGGCTTCTTCTTCATCCCGGCCCTCTTCGGCTCGATCGCCGTGACCAGCGCGATGTGGGGTTTCGTCGCCTTCTACCTGAGCTGTGTGCTCGTGACCTGGTGGTTCTACGCCCGCAAGGGCGCCGAGGCCCCCAGCTGACCGCCCCGGCCGACCGGCCACCCGACCGACCGGCCACCCGGCCGCTCCCCCCGACAGTCCCCGAAAGGCCCCGCTCCGGCGGGGTCTTTCCGCATGCCGGGAAAGGGACCAACGGCCATCGACCGGTGACCATTGCCGACCCTTCTGATCGATCAGACGGAGTGCAATGGAAGCAGGCAAGCAACGAGGCTTTCGAGCGATCGAGAAGGCGGTGCGGGCAGTGACTGCGACCCCTGCTGAAGCAACGGTGAACGACGGAGCCTGGAAGGGCTTCAAGGGCGGTCTGTGGCGCGACGCCATCGACGTACGCGACTTCATCCAGCAGAACTACACGCCATACGAGGGCGACGACTCCTTCCTCGTCGGCCCCACCGAGCGGACCACCGCCGTGTGGAAGGCCATCACGGACAGGTTCCCCGAGGAGCGCGCCAAGGGCGTCCACGACGTCGCGTACGACATCCCCTCCACCATCACCGCCCACGCCCCCGGCTGGATCGACCGCGACAAGGACCTGATCGTCGGCCTCCAGACGGACGCCCCGCTGAAGCGCGCGATCATGCCGTACGGCGGCTGGCGCATGGTCGCCGGCGCCCTGGAGACCTACGGCTACCCGGTCTCGGCGGAGCTCGCGAAGGTCTTCACCGACTACCGCAAGACCCACAACGCCGGCGTCTTCGACGCCTACACCCCCGAGATCCGCGCCGCCCGCAAGGCCGGCGTCGTCACCGGACTCCCCGACGCCTACGGGCGCGGCCGCATCATCGGCGACTACCGCCGCGTCGCCCTCTACGGCGTCGACCGCCTCGTCGAGGTGAAGCAGGAGGAGAAGGAGGAGCTGAACACCCTCCCCGCCGGGAACCGTTCCGTGGAGGAGACCATCCGGCTCCGCGAGGAGCTCGCGGAGCAGATCCGCGCCCTCGGCGAGCTGAAGGCGATGGCCGCCTCGTACGGGTACGACATCTCGGGCCCTGCCACCACCGGCCGCGAGGCCATCCAGTGGCTGTACTTCGCCTATCTCGCCGCCGTGAAGGAGCAGAACGGCGCCGCGATGTCGCTGGGCCGCACCTCCACCTTCGTCGACGTCTATCTGCAGCGCGACATCGAGTCCGGTCTCCTCACCGAGGAGCAGGCCCAGGAACTCGTCGACGACTTCATCATCAAGCTGCGTATCGTCCGCTTCCTCCGCACCCCCGAGTACGACGAGCTGTTCTCCGGCGACCCGACGTGGGTCACCGAGTCCATCGCCGGCATGGGCGAGGACGGCCGGCCGCTGGTCACCAGGACCTCCTTCCGTTACCTCCAGACCCTGTACAACCTCGGTCCGGCCCCCGAGCCGAACATGACCGTCTTCTGGTCACCGCAGCTCCCCCAGGGCTTCAAGGAGTTCTGCGCCAAGGTCTCGATCGACACCTCCTCCGTGCAGTACGAGTCGGACGAGCTGATGCGTCCCCGCTTCGGCGACGACACCGCCATCGCCTGCTGTGTCTCCGCGATGCCCGTCGGCAAGCAGATGCAGTACTTCGGCGCCCGGGTGAACCTCGCGAAGACCCTCCTCTACGCGATCAACGGCGGTCGCGACGAGAGGTCCGGCGCCCAGGTCGGCCCCGACACCGGCGCCGTCACCTCCGACGTCCTCGACTACGACGAGGTGATGCGCAAGTTCGACGAGCAGATGGAGTGGCTGGCGAACGTCTACGTCCACGCGCTGAACGTCATCCACTACATGCACGACAAGTACGCCTATGAGCGCATCGAGATGGCGCTCCACGACCGCGACGTGCGCCGCACCATGGCCTGTGGCATCGCCGGCCTCTCGGTCGCCGCCGACTCGCTGGCCGCCATCAAGTACGCCACGGTCACCGCCCTGCGCGACGAGACCGGTCTGGCCACCGACTTCGAGATCGAGGGTGACTTCCCGGCGTACGGCAACAACGACGACCGTGCCGACGAGATCGCGGTCTGGCTGGTCGAGGAGTTCATGAGGAAGGTGCGCAAGCACCCGACCTACCGGAACGCCGAACACACCCAGTCCGTCCTGACCATCACCTCCAACGTCGTCTACGGAAAGAAGACCGGCAACACCCCCGACGGGCGCCGCGCCGGAGAGCCGTTCTCCCCGGGCGCCAACCCGATGAACGGCCGCGACACCCACGGTTACATCGCCTCGGCCCTGTCGGTCGCCAAGCTCCCGTACGAGGACGCCGAGGACGGCATCTCGCTGACCAACACCGTCACCCCGGACGGCCTCGGCCGCACTCCCGAGGAGCGGATCAGGAACCTCGCCGGTGTCCTCGACGGCTACATGGCCGGCGACGGCTTCCACATGAACGTCAACGTCCTGAACCGGGACATGCTTCTCGACGCGATGGAGCACCCCGAGAACTACCCGCAGCTCACCATCCGGGTCTCCGGATACGCGGTGAACTTCGTCCGCCTCACCCGCGACCAGCAGCTCGACGTCCTGAACCGCACCTTCCACGGCTCCCTGTAGCCCACCCGACGGGCCGGCCCTCACCGGCCGGCCCGACCGGCCCGCCCGGGCCGGTGGTGACCCGCGCGGCTCCGGCACCCCGCCATCGACCCTCACCCGGGCCCGGAGCCGCGCGAGAAGCGCCGGCCACGTCCCCGACCCCTTCCGTCACCTCTCCTCCCGCTCGTCTCGCACCTTCGTCCTCGCGCTCGTCCCGCTCCTTCCTCCCTTCGTTCTCGCTCCTCTCTCCTTCCGGACAGGAGGCCCCGCCATGGCCGTACTCCTCGGCTCGGACATCCCGACCCTTCCTGCTACCCCGGCCGCCGCGGCGACCCAGCGGCCTTCGGAGGGCTCGGTGCACTCCTGGGACCTGTCCACCGGTGTCGACGGCCCCGGCACCCGCTTCGTCACCTTCCTCTCCGGCTGCCCCCTGACCTGTCTGTACTGCCACAACCCCGACACGTGGCGGATGCGGAACGGCAAGCGGACCTCCGCCGACGACGTGATCGCGGAAGCGCGCAAGTACACCCGCTTCATCTCCGCCTCCGGCGGCGGGGCCACCGTCTCGGGCGGCGAACCCCTGCTCCAGCCCGTGTTCACCGGCGAGCTGCTGCACCGCCTGAAGCACGAGCTCGGTCTGCACACCGCCCTCGACACCTCGGGCTTCCTCGGCGCCCGGGCCACGGACGCCCTGCTGCGCGACACCGACCTGGTCCTTCTCGACATCAAGTCCTGGGACCCGGACACGTACGAGAAGGTGACCGGCCGGCCGCTCCGGCCGACCCTGGACTTCGCCCGCCGCCTCGCCGACCTCGGCCAGGAGGTCCACGTCCGCTACGTCCTCGTCCCCGGCCTCACCGACGACCCCGCCGGCATGGAGGGAGTCGCCGCCTTCGCCAGTGGCCTCGGCAATGTCTCCCGCGTCGACATCCTCCCCTTCCACAAACTCGGTGAAGCGAAGTGGCGAGCACTCGCCAAGCCGTTCACTCTGCACGACACCCCGTCGCCGACTCCGGAGCAGGTCGCGGCGGCCAGGGAGATCTTCCGGTCGCACGGGCTGTACGCCGTTTGAGCGCCGCCCGGCCCGGCACTCACCCACCGGCCCCGCAAAACGGGCATAAGTGGATGAAGGCTTTTATCGTGGCCGCGTGATCGAGCCACCGCAGGCCCCTGCCGAGCCACCGCCGGCCCCCGTCGAGCCGCCGCCCGCCCCGGCCGAGCGGGCACCGCAGACCCCCGCCCAGGTGCGCCGCCGTGCCACCCTCGCCGGTGTCACCGTCTCCGTGCTGCTGATCCTCGCGATCGTCTTCGGCAGCCGGCTGCTGCGCGATTTCGACTCGGCCCTCCTTCCGTACGCGGTGGCGACCGTCTTCCTCGCCTTCGGCGTCGCCTACCGCTACACCGTGTGGGTGTCCGCGCCGGGCGCCCGGCGCCTGTTCAAGCAGGGCTGGCGCGCCTTCTTCTCGGCCGAGAACTTCCGCCGGGCGCCCACCGCCCTGCCCCGGATGATCGCCACCTACCTCGGCTTCCAGAAGTTCCTCGGCGCCCGCTCGCACGCCCGCTGGGCCGCCCACCAGCTCATCTTCTGGGGCTGCGTCCTCGCAGCCCTCATCACCTTCCCGCTCACCTGGGGCTGGTTCACCTTCACCTCCTCCACCGGCTCGGGCCCCGGCTACGAGATGCGGATCTGGGGCTTCAAGGTCCTCGGCTTCGACTCGCTGAACGTCGTCGGCTGGCTGATGTTCCACGGCCTCGACATCGCCGCCGTCCTCGTCATCCCCGGCGCCTGCTACTTCCTGTGGCGGCGGATGAAGGACCGCGGAGCCATCACCGGCCAGCGCTTCGCCTACGACCTGGTCCCGCTGATCGCGCTGATCGTCATCTCCGTCACCGGCCTGCTGCTCACCTTCTCCTCGATCTTCCTGCACGGCGGCGGCTACGAGTTCCTGGCGATCCTGCACATGGTGTCGGTGGTCTTCACCCTCATCTACATCCCGTTCGGGAAGTTCTTCCACATCGTCCAGCGGCCCGCCGCCGTCGGCATGCAGCTCTTCAAGTACACCTCCCGTCGCAAGGCCGGCGACGCCGTCCCGGCCACGGCGGGCGCCGCCGCCGCGACGGGCGCCGTCCTCGCCGCGGACGGCTCCGACCCGGGCCTCCTCCCGTGCCGGCGCTGCGGCCGGCCCATCGACACCGCCCCCTACGTCGAGAACCTCCAGGGCACCATGCGCGACCTCAGCCTCGGCTTCGAGGAATGGACCGAGTACTGCCCCCGCTGCAAGCGGGTCCTCCGGGGCAACGCCTACCTCAGCCACGTCAAGAAAGGCTTCAAGTGACGCACGCGCAGGCCGGGCAGCAGCTGCCTCTTGACCCTT
This sequence comes from Streptomyces sp. NPDC127092, assembly GCF_042722475.1. NCBI lineage: Bacteria > Bacillati > Actinomycetota > Actinomycetes > Kitasatosporales > Streptomycetaceae > Streptomyces > Streptomyces sp. NPDC127092. The sequence goes on along the minus strand of NZ_JBHXFE010000048.1, from coordinate 5,357 downwards.
CCGTCGCCCCGCCCGGCACCCGCAACTTCCGTGACGCCGGAGGCATCCCCGCTGACCGCTGGCACGCCGACCAGAACGGCGAGACCCTCGTCCCCACCCACTGCTGCTTCTGCGGCGTGCAGTGCGGCATGTATCTGCGCGTCGATTCCGGCGGCAAGGTCTTCGGCGTGGAGCCCCGCAACCACGACATCAACCGGATGCGACTCTGCCCCAAGGGCATCAACGCCTATCAGCAGGTCAACCACCCCGACCGGCTCACCTCCCCGCTCATGCGCCGCAACCGCGACGAGCCCTTCCGGGAGACGAGCTGGGAGGAAGCGCTCGACTTCACCGTCTCCGAGATCCGCCGCATCCAGACCGAGTACGGCAACGACGCCTTCGGGCTGCTCGGCGGCGCCAGCCTGTTCTCCGAGAAGACGTATCTCGTCGGCAAGTTCGCCCGCGTCGCCCTGAAGACCCGGCACGTCGACTACAACGGCCGGCTGTGCATGGTCTCCGCCGCCGGAGCCAACAAGCTCTCCTTCGGAATCGACCGGGCCGGCAACCCGTTCTCCGACATCCTCCTCACCGACTGCCTGCTCATCGCCGGCTCCAACGTCGGCGAATGCTTCCCCGTGATGACCCAGTACCTCTGGGGAGCCCGGGACCGCGGCGCCACCCTGATCGTCGTCGACCCGCGCCAGACCGCCATCGCCCGCACCGCCGACGTCCACGTCGCACTGAAGCCCGGCACCGACTCCGCGTTCTTCAACGCCGTCCTCCACGTCGTCGTCGCCGAGGGCCTCACCGACGAGGCCTACCTCGCCGCCCACGCCACCGGCTGGGAGGAGGTGAAGAAGACCGTCGCCGACTATCCGCCCTCCCGCTCCGCCCGGATCTGCGGCGTCCCCGAAGAGCAGATCGTCCAGGTCGCCCGCATGTTCGCCGGCGCCGACAAGGCCATGGCCTGGCACGCCCGAGGCGTCGAACACCACTCCCAGGGCGTCGAGAACTGCCTGACGATCATCAACCTGTGCGTCGCCACCGGGAACATCGGTCGCCCCGGCGCCGGCTACGGCACCATCACCGGGCAGGGCAACGGCCAGGGCGGCCGCGAGCACGGCCAGAAGTCCGACCTCCTGCCCGGCGGACGCTCCATCTCCGACCCCGAACACCGACGCCAGATCTGCGCGATCTGGGGCATCGACGAATCCGAGCTGCCACCCGCCGGCACCTCCATGATGGAGATGGTCTGGCAGATGCAGCGCCGCGAGATCCGCGGCCTCATCGGCATCTGCAACAACCCCTTCGTCTCGCTCCCCAACTACGCCACGGTGAAGGAGGGCTACGACACCGCCGAGTTCCACGCCCAATTCGACTTCTTCCTTTCCGAGACCGCCGCCAACGCGCACGTCGTCTTCCCCGTCACCGTCTGGGCCGAGGACGAGGGCGTCATGGCCAACGCCGAAGCCCGCGTCGTCAAGCACAACAAGGCCCAGGAACCGCCGGCCGGCGTCCGCACCGACACCTGGGTCATGTGCGAGCTCGCCAAGCGCCTCGGCGTCGGCGACAAGTTCGCCTTCCCCGACTCCCGCGCCGTCTTCGAGGAGCTGCGCATCGCGTCGGCCGGAACGGTCAACGACTACTACGGCATCACCTACGAGCGGCTCGAGGAGACCGGCGGCATCGCCTGGCCCTGCCCCTCCACCGACCACCCCGGCACACCCCGCCTCTTCGAGGACGGCCGGACCTACCACGCCGACGGCAAGATCCACATGCAGGTCGTCGAATGGCACCCGCCCATGGACCCGTACAGCGAGGAGTACCCCCTCTCGCTCACCACCGGCCGCACCGTCGCCCACTTCCTCTCCGGCAACCAGACCCGACGCCTGGGCGCCCTCGTCGAGCAGACCCCCCGCCCCTGGGTCGAGGTCCACCCCTCCCACGGCTTCCGCAACGGCGACCCGGTCCGCGTCGTCACCCGCCGCGGCAGCGAGGTCTTCCCCGCCCTGGTCACCGAGGCGATCCGCCCCGACACCGTCTTCGTCCCCTACCACTGGCCCGTGCCCACCGCCGCCAACGCGCTGACCATCGACGCCCTCGACCCCCGCTCCAAGATCCCCGAGTACAAGGTCTGTGCCGCCCGCATCGAGGCCGCCGAACGGATCGACGAGGTCCCCGCGCCGCCCACCGGACCCGGCCAGGTCGCCTATCCGGAGACGCAGATCTCCCGCGACGACCCCCTGCCACCCACGTCCCCACAGGGCCGTGGCACCTCGGAGAGGAGCTGAGGCCGCACATGATGGGCCGCACGATCTTCATCGACCCTGGCCGCTGCATCGGCTGCCAGGCCTGCGTCTCCGCCTGCCGCGAATGCGACTCCCACCGCGGCAAGTCGATGATCCACCTCGACTACCCCGACGAGGGGCAATCCGTCGCCTCCCTTCCCACCGTGTGCATGCACTGCGAGGACCCCGTCGCCCCCTGCGCCGAGGTCTGCCCCGCCGACGCGATCCTGGTGACCGCCGACGGCGTGGTGCAGCAGGCCGACACCACCCGCTGCATCGGCTGCGCCAACTGCGTCAACGCCTGCCCCTTCGGTGTCCCGAAGATCGACCTCCAGGCGAAGCTGCAGATGAAGTGCAACCTCTGCTACGACCGCACCGCCTATGGCCTCGCCCCGATGTGCGCCACCGTCTGCCCCACCGGCGCCCTCTTCTACGGCACCCTCGACGAACTCCGTGCCGAACGCCCCGGCGTCCAGGTCGCCGACTCCTTCACCTTCGGGTCCACCACCATCTCCACCGGAGTGGCGATGGTCGTCCCCGCCGACAAAGTCCAGTGGCCGGTCCCCGGCGGTCTGCCCATCGTCGAAGTCAACGGAGTGGATGTCCGATGAGCCTCACCGCACAGCCCCCGGACGGCGCCGGCGCGGCAACCGACCCTGCGGACCCGGCCGACGGGGACCGGCCGACCGACGCCGCCCAGGCGGCCATGCGCGACCGGATCGCCGCCGACTCGCTGACCACCCGCCGCGACTACCTGCGGATCGTCGCCACCGTCTCCGGCGGTCTCGCCGTCGGCGGCATCGGCGTCGCCTCCGGCATCCTGCACCGGCACGGCGACAGCGACGACGGAGCACCCGAGCCGAAGAAGGTCGCCGATCAGCTTCTGCCCGGCGACTCGATCGCCTTCCGCTACCCCGACGAGGAGGACCGCGCGGTGGCCATCCGCCTCCAGGACGGCACCCTCGCCGGCTACTCCGCCGTCTGCACCCACCTGGCCTGCGCCGTCCTGTGGCGCAGCGACCGGGGGAGCGAGGGCGAGCTGTACTGCCCCTGCCACGAGGGCGTCTTCGACGCCCGCACCGGAGAGGTCACCGCCGGCCCGCCGCCCCGCGCCCTGCCGAAGGTGCTGCTGGTCGAGGAGGCAGACGGCAGTGTCTGGGCCGTGGGCACCACCCGCTCCGGCGAGAGCGTCCAGGAAGGCCTGTGCCGCCAGCTCGGCGAGGACCGGCCCGGCCTCGCCGAACGCCTCGGGTGTCCCGGCACCGGCGGCAGTGCCGCGGAGAGGACCCGAAGGACATGACCGACACGCCGTTCCCCAAGGACCCGGGCGCCCCCGGCGGCTCCGCCGAGATGCCGGAGACCCTGCCGCCCCGGCCCGTCTACACCCCCGGCAGTGCCCAGCCGCGTCTCAACCGCCCGGTCCACGAGCGCTACCCGCAGATCCGTCCCACCAGCGGCTACGGCGACCCCCGTATCCGCAACACCGGGCCCGGCCCGGGCGCCGGTACCGAGCAGGAACCCGAGCGCTCCTCCAAGCTGTCGGCCCGCCTCGCCCTGGCCCTGACCGTGGTCATCGGCCAACTCTGGGGGCTGACCATCGTGGTCGACGAGTGGATGGCGGGCGACACCGGGACCGCCTGGTGGGGTGCGGGATTTCTCGTGCTGTCGTTCCTCGTCGTCCTCGGCCTGTGGCTGCTCGACCCGAAGGACCGCTGAGCGGAATCCCGCTGATCAGCCAGCGGATCGAAGGGGTACGGGGCGGTGATCCCGGCGTACCCTGAAGACATGAGCACCGCCCCCGCCCACGGCCCGCGAGCAGCGAAGCAGTCCGACACCGTCCCCGAACCCGAACACAGGCCGGCACTGATCTTCGACGATCCACTGGACCAGCAGTCCGCGGACGATACGGACCGCGGGTGGGGCGAGCGGCCTCCGGCCGGCGGCAGCGCCGCCGACCTCGCGCGCTTCCTCGACGAGAAGCCGCCGCACCACCTCTGACGCCGACGCGAGCCGCCGGTCAGGAGGTGGAGTGCGCCCCGCTGCCGCCGCTGGGCGCCGACGCCACGCCCGTGTTGTTCACGGCCGGACCGCGCTGGGAGACCAGGTGGTCCCGGATCTCCTTCAGCACCTCCAGCTCGCTGACCTCCAGGGTCTCCTGGACGCCTTCCTTCGCCTTCTCGTGCGCCGCGCGCTTCGCGAGGATCTTCGCCATGGGCAGGACCATCAGGAAGTAGACGACGGCCGCCGTGATCAGGAAGCTCAGGACGGCACTGAGGACGAGACCCCACTGGATCTGGATGCCCTGCATCTCGCCGTTCACGACCCGGCACGGGTCCTTGAGGCAGGACGCGTAGCCTTCCAGGTCCTTCGTGCCGAAAGCACCCACGAGCGGGTTGATGATGCCCTTGACCACCGAGTTCACGATGTTGGTGAACGCGGCACCGATGACGACCGCCACCGCCAGGTCGATCACGTTCCCGCGCATCAGGAAGGCCTTGAAGCCTCCCAGCAAGCTTTCCTTCTTCTCGGCCACCGAGGTGCCTTTCGTCGCGTGTGCTGCACTGTGCGGAGCCATTACGCCGTGACTGGCGCGAAGGCGTCCAATCCGTACACACGGGACGGTTACTTGACAGACCGTCAGTGCGAATCAGCACAGCGTCACCGCCAGTTGGGACGTCATGCCCGCCCCGGCGAGAACCGTCGCCGTCGACCGTGGAACGGACAGGACGACCAGGGCCCCACCGTCCGAACGAGTCTCACCCGGCTTCGGCACTTCGGCCACCCGGGCGCCCGAGGCCACCACCCGGGCCTCGCCGCCCTCGCCCGTCGGTGAGTTGGCCGCGGCGATCACGTCCACGCGGTCACCGGGCCTGAGCAGCCGCACGGTCGCCGCGTCGGCGATCCGCACCGGGGCCGACACGAGCGGCACCGCGGCCGGCCGATGCGCCTTGCGCGCCGGCGGCGGAGGCGGCTGCGGGGCCGGGTCGTCGGCTCCGGCGACGCCGGCCGCCACGAGCGCGGCGGCCGTCATCGCGAGGACCGCGGAGGGGGACTCCCCCCCACGGCGCCGGACACCGAGCCACCACCCCC
>NZ_JBHXFE010000047.1:0-66751 GCF_042722475.1 Streptomyces sp. NPDC127092 | reverse complement strand
GTGGCGGGCGAGCAGCCTCGCCAGCACGGCCCGCAGCGTGTCGGCCGCGAAGATCGGCGCGTCCGCGCAGCGCCAGGCGACCACGCCGTCGGGCCGCACCAGGACCGCGCCCTGCGCCGTCACGCCGTACAGCTCCGGCCAGCGGTCGTCGACGTCGATCAGCTCGGCGCCGATGCCGTACACCGTGAGCGGCAGCCCGAGCTCGTGCGAGACGGCCCGGGCGGCCTCCTGCCAGGCGCGGTTGTCCGGCCCGGTGAGCAGGACGGGCCGGTCGCCGAACAGGTCGAGCACGGACAGTTCCGCCCCGCCGCGGCGCAGCCGCAGGTGCGGGGCCCGGCCGCCCGGCCGGCCGTCGTTCTCGGCCGACCACACGCCGTACCCGGGCAGGACGCCCTCGTCCCACGCGGTGACGGCCGAGGACCGGTAGCGCCAGGACAGCCACACCTGGGCGTCCTCGACGATGCCCGGGTGCACGGGCGGCCGCTCGCCGGGGTTCCCGGTGAGCCGCGGCCGGTCCTTGGAGCGCAGCGCGGCCTGCTCGACCGTTGCCCGGCAGATCGGCCGGCGCTCCTCGTCGTAGCTGTCGAGAAGGGTCTCGCCCGCCCAGCCGTCGAGGACGGCGGCGAGCTTCCAGGCCAGGTTGTGCGCGTCCTGGATGCCGGTGCTGGAGCCGAAGCCGCCGCTGGGCGGCATCACGTGGGCGGCGTCGCCGACCAGGAACACCCGCCCGTCCCGGAACCGGCCCGCGGTCCTGGCCGCGCCGTCCCACGGGGAGACGGAGCGGATCCGGGGCCGCAGCCCGGGCACGCCGGTCGCCGCCCGCACCAGTTCGGCGCAGCGTTCCTCGGTGAACGACTCCAGGTCGGTGGCCCGCGGGTCGTACGCGACGTGCAGCAGCCAGTCGGAGGTGTTGTCCAACGGCATCAGGGCGCCGCGCACCTCGTCGTTGGCGGTGTAGCACATGAGGAAACGACGACCCGCGAGCGGCTCGGTGAGGTCGGCGTGGAAGTGGATGTTGAGGTAGTGGCCGAGGGTCTCGCCGTCGAAGGGGATGCCCAGCGTCTCCCGGACGCCGCTGTGGGCGCCGTCCGCGGCGACGAGGTAGCGGGCCTCGATGGTGCGCTCGGCTCCGGTGACGCGGTCCCGGACCAGCGCGGTGAGGCCCGCGCCGTTCTGGGTGAACGAGACCAGTTCGGTGCTGAAGCGCAGGGCGACGCCGAGCCGTTCGGCGCGGCCCCGCAGCACGTCCTCCAGCTCGCCCTGGTGACACAGGCACCAGCCGGTCGGGGACAGCGAGCCGATGTCGGCGCCCACGTCCATGACGTACTTCTCGTCGAGCACGCCCAGTTCGGGCCCGGCCAGGGAACGGGCCGCGACGACGCCCGAGTTGCCGGCGAGGAGCCGGGCGGAGGGCGTGCCGCGCAGTTCGTCCTCGACGCCGGCGGCGCGCATCAGCTCCATGGCCCGCGGATGCACTCCGCGGGCCCTGGGGTGTCCGGACAGTTCGGGCCGCCGCTCCACCAGCAGGCAGTCCACGCCCTGCTGGGCGAGGAAGACCGCGGCGGAAAGCCCCGCGATGCCTCCGCCGACCACCAGGACGTCGGTGTTCCGGAGCGTGCTCCGGGTGGTGCTCAGCACGATGTCACCCTCCTTGCCTCGGTCGGTGTTCGACGAGCACGGACGCGTCCTTGTCGCCGTCGCCGGCCGCGAGCACCTCGGCGAACCGCTCGCGCACCACGTCGAGGACGGGCATCGCGGCTCCCTGCTCGGCGGCCGCCTCCAGGGCGATCCGGATGTCCTTCTCCATCAGTTCGGAGCGGAAGAACGCCGGCTCGTAGCTTCGCTTGAGCATCAGCTCGGCGCGGAAGCGCATCACGAGCGAACTGAAGCCGCTGGACGCGACGACGCCGATGAGCTGGTCGCGGTCCAGGCCGGCCGCGGTGCCGTAGGCGACGGCCTCGGCGAGGGCGGCGACCTGGGCGCCGAGCAGCAGGTTCAGGATGAGCTTCAGGCTGGTCGCGGTGCCGGGCGCACCGACGTGGACGACCTCGCTGCCGAAGGCCTCCAGGACCGGGCGCACCTCCTCCAGGTCCTCCGGCGCGCCGGAGACGAAGACCCGCAGCTCGCCCTTGCGGGCCTGGAGCGGGTTGCCGACGACGCAGGCCTCCACGCGGCGCAGCCCCCGGGCCGCGAGGCGGGCGGCGGCCTCGCGGGCGTAGCCCGGGGAGACGGTGGAGGTGTCGACGACGACGGAGCCGGGTGCGAGGACCGGGACCACCCGGTCGAACAGGACCTCCTCGACGGCCTTCTCGTCGCTGAGGCTGAGCAGCACCAGGCGGTGGCCGGCCGCCGCGCGCTCGGGCGCGTCGGCGAGCCGGGCGCCGGCCTCGGCGAGCGGGGCGGCCTTGTGCGCGGTCCGGTTGAAGACGGTCAGCGTGTGTCCGGTCTCGAGGAGCCGCCGGGCCATGCCGCCGCCCATGCTGCCGAGCCCGATGAACGCCAACTGACGCTCTGCCATGGTGGGTTCTCTCTCTTTCGTCCGGTACGTGGAGGGCGGCCGTGCGGTCAGTACGCGGCGTCCACCTCGTACACCGCGAAGGGGACGGGCGTACGGGTGTCGCGGAAGGGCCGCAGCGGGGCGGTGTCCTGGCGGTGGTCGGCGCCGGCCTCCCAGGCCAGGAAGGCCTCCATCGACTCCCAGCGGCTCATCACCGCGAGCGCGGTGGGGTCGGCGGGGCTGCGGAGGAGTTCGTTGCCGAGCATGCCGGGGACCTTCGCGAGCCGTTCGCTGACCTGGTGGTAGGCCTCGCGGACGGCGGCGAGCTGCGCCTCGTCGTGGGCGGCCTGGTAGACCACGACGCGCACCTGGCCCCGGCCCTCGCTCGGGCCGCGGTCCGGGTCCTCACCGGGCATCGGCGGCCGCCCTGCCCTCGATGCCGTGGAGCACCCGCATGACGTGGAAGCTGCCGCCCTTGCGGTACGGGTGGAGGGTGGCCCGGTGTTCCAGGTGGGCCGGGCTGTTCTCGAACTCGCGGAACCGCGGCTCGTCCAGCCAGTCGCTGACGATGACGTAGGTGCTGGAGGTGCCGTCGGAGCCTTCCTCGCGGGCGAGGGACTGGCCCAGGTTGGCGGGGTGGCCGGTGACCGCTTCGGTGCCCTCCAGCCAGGCCTTCTCGAAGTCGGCCTCCCTGCCCGGCTCGATCTCCATGCGGAGCATCACCCGGAAGGTCATCAGGAGATCCCCCCGTCGACGCCGATGGTGTTGCCGGTGACGTAGCGGGACAGGTCGCTGGCGAGCCACAGCACGGCGCCGGCCACCTCGTCGGGCGTGCCGAGCCGGCCGAGGGCGGTCTTGGCGCCGTAGCGCTCGGTCATGAGCTTCTTCTGGTCCTCGGGCAGCGCGTGGAAGTTCTCGGTCTCGATGACGCCGAGCGCGAGGATGTTGAAGCGGATGCCCTGGGGGCCGAACTCCTTGGCCAGGGAGCGGTTCAGTCCGGCGAGCGCGGCCTTGGTGGCGGTGTAGTGGGCGCGCAGCGGTATGCCGGCCTCGACGGCGCGGGAGCCGACGGTCACCACCGAGGAGCCCTCGCCGAGCAGCGGCAGGGCGTGCTGGATGACGAGGTGGGCGCCGGTGACGTTGGTGGCGAAGATGCGCTGCCACTCCTCCAGCGGGAGCTGGGCGTACGGCACGTGGCTGATCGCGCCGGCGTTGTTGACGAGCAGGTCGAGGCGGTCGCCGTGCAGGTCGCGGACCTGGCCGAGCAGGGCGGCGATGTCCTCGGGCCGGGACAGGTCGGCGCGCAGCACGTGGTGGTCGCCGCCGGTCTCCTTCAGCTCCCGCTCCAGGGAGGTGACGTGGTCGCTCTCGCGCTGGTAGCAGGTGACGACGTCGACTCCGGCGCGGGCGAGCGCGAGGACGACGCCCCGGCCGACACCGCGGGTGCCGCCGGTGACCAGGGCCTTCTTGCCCTTGAGGCCGAGATCCATGGGTGGTTCCTCCATCACTGGCGAGGGGTCAGAGCAGGAAGCCGAGCCCGGCGCAGTTGGCGACGAGCGCGGCGATGGTGAGCAGGCTGCGGCGCTTGTTCCAGGCGCCCCAGGTGTCCCGGGTGTGCTGGAAGTCCGCCGGCACGTGTTCCGGGTCGACGGTCCGCATCCAGCGGTTGACCGGCGCGTTCTTGGTGAGCGAGATCAGCGCGGTGGCCGCGGCGAGCACGCCCGCCACGGCGAACAGCGTCCGCGCCGGGGCGGCGCCGCCGCCGACCGCGAGGACCGCGTCGAGGACGACGGTGCCGACCAGGCAGATCGGCATCGCCGGGTCGTAGCGCTGCCCGAAGAACGCGTGGGCGTGCACGTAGCGGTCGGTGGGCAGCGAGGCGAGGTACGGGAAGCCGCCGAGCTGGGTGCCGAACAGGACGCCGGCGGCGAGGCCGTTGAGCAGCACGAGCAGGGGCGCGAGTACGTTCAGCACGGGTGCTCCTCAGCGGGTCAGGGCGCGTGCGGCGGCCTCGACCCGCTCCTTGATGAGGCTCATCTGCACCTTGGTGTTGACGTTGAGGTGCTCGGTCATCGCCTCGTCGGTGGCGGGGGCCTGGGGCTTCATGTGGAAGTCCTGCACCCAGCGCATCCGCACGCCGCCGCCGGGCTCCTCGGTGTACTCCCAGAAGATGTGCATGTACTCGAAGGGGCCGGTCTCGATCCGCTCGGCGCGCACGGTGCGGGTGGCCGGGTCGCCGGTGCGCCGGGAGACCCAGCTCCACACGTTGCCGTCCTCGTCGGGGTGCATGGTGAGGCGGAAGACGACGGTGTCGCCGTCGCGCTCCAGCACGTCGGCGGAGGCGTACTCGCTGAAGAGGTTCGGCCAGCCGGGGACGTCGTTGGTGATGTCCCACACGACGTCCATGGGGGCGTCGATGACGATGTGGTTGTCGGTGTGTCCTGCCATGGGAACTCCGTGGGTCCGTCGTCGGCGGTGGGTCTGCGGTTCGTGTGCGGTTCGTCTGCGGAGAGGGTCAGCGGCCGAGCACCAGGGCGGAGGCGAAGCCGCCGTGTCCGCGCGCCAGGACCAGCGCGTGGCGCAGCCGCCGCTCCCGCGGGGCCGCGGTGACCAGGTCGATGTCCAGTCCCGGGGCGAGCTCGTGGACGTGCGCGGTGTGCGGGACGACGCCCTCGCGCAGCGCGAGCAGCGCGGTGGCGACGTCGAGCGGCGCGCCGCCGCCGTAGAGCCGGCCGGTGAGCGTCTTCGGCGCGGTGACGGGCACGCCGCGCGGGCCGAAGATCGCGGTGATGGCCTCGGCCTCGTCGCGGTCGTCGGCGGGGAGGCCGGCGGCGTCGGCGAAGACGACGTCGATGTCGGCGGGGCCGAGTCCGGCGTCGGCGAGGGCCTGTTCGGCGGTGCGGCGCAGGGCGCGCGGCCGGCCGGAGCCGGGCGCCGGGTCGAAGCCCGCGGCGTGGCCGAGGATCCGGCCGTAGCCGGTGCCCAGTCCGCGCTCGGCGGCGGCCTCGGCGGTCTCCAGGACGAGGATGGCGCCGCCCTCGCCGGGGAGGTAGCCGGAGGCCTCGGCGGTGAAGGGCCGGTAGGCGCGTTCCGGGTCGGGGACGGTGGACAGCCTGCCGGTGGTGAGCTGGGCCGTCAGGCCGTACGGGCAGAGCGAGGCGTCCGTGCCGCCGCTGACGACCAGGCGGGAGCCGCCGCGCAGCAGCCGCCGGGCCTGGGCGATGCCGTCGAGGCCGCCGGCCTGCTCGCAGGCGAGCACGCCGCAGGGGCCGCGCATCTTGTGCCGGATGGACAGCTGTCCGGTGGTGGCGGCGTAGAACCAGGCGATGGACTGGTAGGCGCCGACCCAGCCGGGGTCGTGCTGGTAGAGGGCGGTCATCTCCTTCTGGCCGAACTCGGTGCCGCCCGAGGACGAGGACGTCACCACGGCCATCTCGTACTCGCCGATGGCGCCGAGGTCGGCGCCGGAGTCGGCGAGGGCGGCCTCGCCGGCCGCGAGGGCGAGGTGCGTCCAGTGGTCGGTCTGCGCGATCAGCCGGCCGGGTACGCGCTCGGCGGTGTCGAAGCCGGGCACCTGTCCGGCGTACCGCACCGGGTAGGGGCTCGGGTCGAAGCGTCCGATGCGTCCGATGCCGGACTTGCCGGCGAGCACCGAGGCCCAGTGGGCCTCGACGCCGATGCCGGTGGGCGCGACGATGCCGAGCCCGGTGACGACGGGGGCGCTCACGGCGGTCGTCATGGTCACTCCCCTTTCACGCGGCGGCCCGGGCCGCGCCGGGCCGGGCGAGCACCATGGCGCTCTGGAACCCGCCGAAGCCGCTGCCGACGGTGAGCACGGTGTCCATGGCGTGCTCCCGGGCGGTGACGGGCACGTAGTCCAGGTCGCAGAGCGGGTCCTTGGTCTTCAGGTTGGCGGTGGGCGGCACGACCTGGCGGTCGAGGGCGAGGGCGCAGGCGGCGACCTCGATGGAGCCGATCGCGCCCAGCGAGTGCCCGACCATCGACTTGATGGAGCTGACCGGGATGTCGTAGGCGTGCGCGCCGAGGCTGCGCTTGAACGCGGCGGTCTCGTGGCGGTCGTTCTGCTTGGTGCCGGAGCCGTGCGCGTTGATGTAGCCGATGGCGGTGGGGTCGAGCCGGGCCCGGTCGAGGGCGACCGTGATGGCCTCGGCGAGTTCCCGGCCGTCGGGCTTGAGACCGGTCATGTGGTACGCGTTGCTGCGGCTGGCGAAGCCGACGATCTCGGCGTAGATGCGGGCGCCGCGGGCGAGGGCGGCCTCGCGTTCCTCGACGACCATGACGGCGGCGCCCTCGCCGAGCACGAAGCCGTCGCGTTCGCCGTCGAAGGGGCGGGAGGCGTGCTCCGGGTCGGCGTTGTTCGGGGTGGTCGCCTTGATGGCGTCGAAGCAGGCGGAGGTGATGGGCGAGATCGGGGCGTCGGTGGCGCCGGTGATGACGACGTCGGCCGTGCCCTCCTCGATGAGCTGCACCCCGTGTCCGACGGAGTCGAGGCCGGAGGTGCAGCCCGTGGAGACGAGCGCGACCGGGCCCTCGGCGCCGGTCTCCCAGGCCACCTCGACGGCGAGGGTGGACGGCACCATGTAGCCGTACAGGTGCGGCACGCCGTACTCGTGGTCGACGAGCCACTGCCGGCCGCTGTCGGAGAGGGTGACGTACTCCTCCTCCAGGCCCATGGTGCAGCCGACGGCGCTGCCGAGGGACACCGCGATCCGGGTGGGATCCAGGGCGGACAGCTCGATGCCGCTGTCCGTGACCGCCTCGCGGGCGGAGACCACGGCGAACTGGGCGGCCCGGTCCATGCGCCGGATCTGCCGGGCGGTGAGGCCGGCGGCCGCCGGGTCGAAGTCGACCTCGGCGGCGACCTGCGAGCGGAACTGCGCCGGATCGAACAGGCTGATCCGCCGGGTGGCCGTGCGGCCCTCGGACAGCGTCCGCCAGAAGGCGTCCCGGCCCACCCCGCCCGGCACGACCGCGCCGATGCCGGTGATGACGGCACGTCGGGTCACCGGGCACCGCCCACGTCCGGGTTGGCCTGCTCGGGGCGCTGCGCCGGCTCGGTGTCGACGTGGCCGAGCTCGGGGCGCGGCGCGAGCGGCGACAGGTGGAAGGCGCAGCGGGCGGTGGTGTCACCGGTGTTGACGAGGCGGTGGCGGACGCCGATGGGCACGAGGAGGGAGTCGCCGGGGCCGAGCGGCACGGCGGTCCGGCCGTCCAGGGTCATCTCCAGGTGGCCGTCGACGACGTGCAGGAACTCCTCGGAGTACGGGTGGTAGTGCTCGGTCACCCAGTCGCCGGGCTCCAGGGTCATGACGCCGCCGAAGCCGGAGGTGCAGCCGACGGTCTTGGGGCTGAGGGTGGTGCGGATGTCTCCGCCGCGCTTGGTGTTGGCCTCGACCTCGTCGGCGGCCACCTTCACGGTGCGGGTGATGGCGGTGGTCACTGGATCCGCCCTCCGTCCTTGGTCCAGATGTAGAAGGGCGTGGCCATCGCGTCCTTGGGTTCCTTCCAGTCCGGGTCGTACGGCTCCACGCACGCGGCGAGCTTGGTGTTGATGTCGTCGTAGAGCGGGTGGCTGCGGGCGCGGTAGAGGTTCGCGCCGATGTCCTCGTCGGCCTCCACCAGGTGGAAGTACAGGCCGTGGAACCGGAACAGCGTGCGGCGGCTCACGCCGATCATGTGCGGCAGGTCGGTGGCGTCGGACTCCTCGAAGATCCTCGCGATGTCGTCCGTCTTGTCCGGCCGCAGCTTGGCGACGATCAGAGTGCGGTGCACGGGTCCTCCCGGTGGTCGGTGGTCGGAGGAGAAGGTCGCACCGGGGTCTGGAGCACCGCTCGAAGTCCTCTCCAGCGAGGCGGCTTCGAGCGGGGCGCGAGGCGGGCGGGTTTGCCTGGCGGGAACCGCTGACACCGCAGACGAGGGAAAGGGCACGGGCATGCCGTTCGCAGCCATCACGTACGACATCAAGCCGGGGTACGAGAAGGAACTTGCCGAGATCTTCGGCGACTTCAAGCGGGTGCGGAGCAGCCGGGTCGAGGACGCCTCGGGCGAGCAGGCCGGCACGATCCTGGCCACCGCGGTGTTCCTGCGCGACGACACGCTGGTCCGGGTCATCGAGTACACCGGCGACCTGGAGGCCGTGGCCCGGCACATGGCGGCGCAGCCGGGGGTGCGCGAGGTGGAGCGGAAGCTGAAGCCGTATCTGAGCCGGCCCCGGGACACGGACACGGTCGAGGGCTTCGTGGCGACGTTCAGGCGGAGCCTGCTGACCACGGTCGCGCAGATCTCGGTGCGGGACCTGCCCGCGCCGGCGTGACGGCACACATCCGTCAGGCCGCACCCCGGAACCCCGGGAGTGCGGCCTGACGGATGTGGCGGTGGATCAGATCACGGTCAGGGCTGCCCCGTTGAGCACCAGGGCCACGACGGCCAGGGCCGTGCGCAGGTAGTGCCAGCGGCGCCACAGCGGGCGCGGGTCCTCCCAGTCCGGCGGGATGACGGACGGGTCGGCGATCGCCTTGACCCGGCGGTTGATGGGGACGTTGCACAGGTGGGACACCCCGGAGACGCCGAGGAGCAGCACCGCGGCGGCCGCGAACAGCGGGCGCGCGGCGCCGCCGGCCGCCACGGCGAGCACGCCGTCGACCAGGGTGCTGCTCAGGACGATGACGGGCATCGTGGGGTCCCAGTTGCGGCCGAGCAGCTGGTGCGCGTGCACGTAGGTGCCGTTGTCCATCGCGAACAGCGCGGGCAGCACGCTCAGCGCGACGGCGAACAGCACTCCGGCGGTGACACCGCTGCCGAGCACGGCCGCGACGGCCAGCACCTCGGTCATGACGCCCGGGCCCCCGAGGGGTGGGTGTCCACGGTCAGCTGGGCCACGGTGCGCATGGTGGCGTCGCGGAAGTACGCGGCGAACGCCTGGGGCGAGCTGGTGTCGCGCGGCTCGGCGAGGTACGGCGCGAGCGCGGCCTCCGCGGTGTGGACGCCCTGCTGGGCGGCCATGTGCCGGCCGATGGCCGCGAAGTCGCCCTCGTAGTGGATGACCCGGACGACGACGTCGTCCTTGACGAACACGGCCGTGCCGAGCAGCCGGCCGGCCTGCTCGCCGTCGCCGTCCGTGAACTCGGGCGTGTCCACTCTCTGGAACTCGCCGAAGATCCTGGCGATCTCTTCCTCGTGGCCGGGCTTGACCCGGTAGGTGATGGCTGCGTAGGGCATCGGTTCTCCTCCGTCGGCTTCGTCGGTCGGGGCGGGCCCGCGGTCAGCGGACCGCGCCGGCCCGGGGCGCCGTGCCGATCAGCGCGAGCAGCATCCGCGGGGTCTCGGCCTCCATGACGGCGTCGTCGTCGAGGACGATCCCGTACGTGCGGTTGATCACGCTGGTGGCCTGGAGGAGGGCGAGGGAGTCGTAGCCGAACTCCAGGAACGGGGTGTCGAGGGCCTCCTCGCCCTCCAGCGCCATGCCCTCCTCGGGCGCGCCGACGCACTCGAGCAGGAGCGCCCCCAGCTCGGACAGGTTCATGTCAGTCACGATGCTTCCTCTCGATTCGTTCGATGAGTCGGTCACTTGGCGCTCGCCAGCTGCGGACCCGTCGCGTCCAGGTCCAGCCGCGGCGAGGAGTCGAGCACCGCCTGGTGCAGGTGCTCGACGCTGGGCGAGGGGTCGAGTCCGAGGCTCTGGTTCAGGCAGCGGCGCAGCTGCCGGTAGACGGACAGGGCGTCGCTGCGGCGCCCGACCCGGTACAGCGCGAGCATCAGCTGCTCGTGCACCGCCTCGTGCAGGGGATGACGCGCGGCGAGCCCGGAGAGCTCGCCGACGAGCTCATGATGGCGCCCCAGCCTCAGGTCTGCCTCGATCCGCCGCTGAAGGACGCTCATCCGCGACTCGTCGAGCCGGGTGGCCTCCACCTCCAGGAGCGAGCCGCACTGGACGTCGGCCAGCGCGCGGCCGTGCCACAGGGACAGCGCCCGGCCGAAGTACGAGGAGGCCCCGGCCCAGTCGCCCTGGTGCAGGGCCCGGTGGCCGGCCGAGGACAGCGCGTCGAACTCGTGGGCGTCGAGCAGACCGCCGTGGATGTCCAGCCGGTATCCGCCCGGCTCGGTGACGAGCACGCTCTTGGCGCCGTTCGGCAGGGACTCGCGCTCGGCACCGGCGCCGAGCGCGGCCCCGATGGCGTTGCGGATCTGCAGGATGTACGTCTGCAGGGTGGTCTGGACGCTGCGCGGCGGATGCTCGCCCCACACCTCCTCCACCAGCGAGGCCACCGAGACGACCTCGTCCGCCTGGAGGGCGAGCAGCGCGAAGACCTTGCGCGGTTTGACCGCCGTGAGGTGCACCGGCACCCCGGACAGGGTGGCCCGGAACGGGCCTAGCACGCTGATGTCCATGCGCGGATCTCCTTCGGGTTACGTGGATCAGCCGGCCTGGTGCGGCGCCGTGCCGGGGCGCGCCGCGTCAGGTCCTGTCGCAGGGGCCCGCAGGGCCTCCCCCATCGCACGGGGCACGTCACGGCCCCGTACGAAGAAGTGCGTGCCGCGGACGGTCCGCAGCCGGAATCGGGTCGTGGTGCAGTCCTGCCAGGCGTGCACCTCGGGCGCGGAGACCAGCGGGTCGACCTCGCCCGCGAAGGCCTCCAGAGGGCACGGCAGCGCGGTCACGGGTGTGGACCGCAGGTCCTGGGCGAGCAGCAGATCGGTGCGCAGGGTGGCGAGGGTGCCGGCGAGCCAGCCGATCCGGTTGCGCAGCGGAGCCGGGATGGACTCCTTGTCGCCCAGGGCCGTGATCAGCTCCTCGTCCGGGAGTTCCGGGCTGAGGAGGGTCTCGAGGATCGGGGCGGGCAGGTGCGGCGCCGAGCAGGCGCCGACCGCGAGCAGCTCGGGCGGGCGCCGCCCGGCGCGCACCCGGTGCTCGGCGAACCGGTAGGCGACGAGCGCCCCCAGGCTGTGCCCGTAGAAGGCGTGCGGCTCGTCGAGCAGCGGGCCCAGGTCCTCCTGGAGCTCCTCGACGAGACGCGCGCCGTCGGTGATCCGTTCCTCGCGCCGCCGGGACTCCCGGCCGGGCAGCCGTACCGGCAGCACCGACACGCCGGCGCCGATGCGCCGCTGCCAGCCGGCGAAGGTCATGGCGCCTCCGCCGGCGTGATGGAAGCAGAACAGCCGGACCCCGTCACTGGCGGGCCCCGGCCGGACCGCGAGATAGCGCTGCACCCGATCCCCCTTCGTCGCCGCACTCCTCGGCGCGCCGTTCCTCCGCACCGGTCGGCCGGATCCCGGCCGCACGCTCCTGCGCCGCACCTTTTCGGTCAGATGCGCGAGGAGAGGGTCACCGCAGGGCCTCGGTCATCGCTCAACTGGCGGTGGAGCCCCGTCTGCGCGCCCTGGGACAGGTCCTAGCCGAAGCCGGGGTCCTTCACGGCGGCGCTGACGGTGTAGGCGTCCTCGACCAGCCAGCTGTGGAAGGTCCACTCCCGGGCGGTGCGGGGCGTGCCGTCGGGCAGCAGCATGCGGATCGGTCCGCCCGGCGGACTGAACCCGAACTCGGTGAAGCGGAACCTCAGTCCCTGGCCGATGGCCTTGCTGTAGGCCTCCTTCAGCGTCCACAGGCGGACGAGGTCCCGGTTGCGCCGCTCCGGCGGCACCTCCTCCAGGCACTCCAGCTCGTAGGGGGTGCAGGCCTTGTGCTCGGTGCCGAGCTCCAGCATCCGCCGGTCGGCCGGCTCGGTGTCCACGCCGATCCGGCCGACCCTGGTCAGGCCCACCACCAGGAGGCCCTCCGTGTGGCTGAGGCCGATCTCCAGCTGGTCGATGCCGCGCAGGTACGGACGGCCGCCCGGTTTGTACGCCAGTTCGAGCTCGCTCGGCGGGGCGCCCAGCACGGCGCCCGCCGCGGACTTGAGCAGCAGCCGGGCGGCGACGAACCGGTCCCGGTTGCGCGAGGCGGGCATCCGGACCAGGCGGGCGTGGTCGTCCGCCCCGAGGTCGGCGGCGACGTCCGGCGCGCCTACGTCCGCGGGCACCCAGTCGTCGACGGCCGCGTACACCACACAGCTGCCGCGCACGGCGACCGCGTCCCGCACCTCCTGCCACGGGCTCCCGCCTCCCGGGTGCCGCACCGGCCGCTCCATGTCGAACCTCCTCGTTCACGCCGGACGTACGGTCACGAGCGCCCCAGCGCGGTCGCGTACAGGTCGTAGCTGCGGGCGTCGTCGAAGCGGTGGAGCAGCTCGGCGAGCAGGTGGTCGGCGGGCTCCGCCGGCATCCGGACCGCCGAGCGGTCGAGCCGGCCGGCGACGCGGGTGAGCGCGGTCGCCGCCCAGTCCGGCCCGGCGAGGAAGCCGCCGGCCGGACGGTGGCGCCACACGCCCAGGCAGGCGGCGCCCGCGACGAGCAGCGCGTAGCGGTCGGCCAGCGCGTAGGCACGCGGGCCGAGCTGCTGCGCGGCGGGCCGGGCGGCGAGTTCGGCGCAGCCCTCGCGCAGCGCGCCGAGCTGCGCCACGAGCACCCCGGCGGCCTCGGCGAGCGGTCCTTCGGCGTGCCGCGCGGACTCCTCCAGGGAGCCGAGCAGCGAGTCCCGGTCGGCGGGCAGCCCGTTCTCCCCCACCTCGCAGGGCGGCAGTCCGGCGTCGAACGGCCGGAAGAGCCGGGCGAGTCCGCCGTCGTCCCCGGCCCCGGCGAGCGAGGGCAGCCGCAGCAGCTGCCCGACGAGCACGGCCCTGCTGGCCGAGGCTCCGGCGCTGCCCAGGCCGAGCATGGGGAGATCGCGCGCGGTCTTCTGGAAGATCGCGTAACTCCCGCTGGTGGCGTACGCCTCGGAGCCGAGCACGATCGACAGGTCGTCCATCGTCTCGGTGAGGATCATCGGCAGCAGGTACTTGGCGACGGCGGCCAGGGTCCGGCTCTCCCGCGGCAGCACGTGCGCCGCCCGGGTGGCGACGAGCGACAGGCAGTCGCACACCAGCAGGTCGGTGAAGGCGTTCACGAGCGCGGTGCGGGTGCGCGAGGAGTGCAGCGAGGACGGGCTGCGCTGGCGGCGCGAGCGGGCGAAGGCCGTCGTGGTGCGCAGGGCGGTGTCGGCGCAGCCCAGGGCCATCGACAGACCGGCGCTGCGGGTGAGCGGGAAGACGTGCTCGGCGAGCCGGGTCCCCTCGCCGGCCGCCCCGAGCAGCCGCCCGGTGGCCGGCCGGTCGCCGTCGAAGGCGAGCCCCTGGACGGCGCAGCCGCGCACGCCGACGGTCGGGCGGCGCGGCAGCAGCCGGATCCCGGCGCCGTCGGGGTCCGCGGGGCCCGGCGCCAGGAGGGCGCTCAGCCCGTCGGGCGTGTCCGCGAAGAGGACGAGGGCCCCGGCGCGGGCCGCGTTGTTGAAGGCGTCCTTGCGGCCGGCGATGCGGTAGCCGGAGCCGTCCGGCACGGCGGTGAGCCGGTTGTGCAGGAAGTCGTTGCGCTGCGGCGGCTCGGGATAGGCGCAGGCCATCCGGCCCTGGGCGAGCAGCAGTCCGGCGGTGTCCCGCCGCTGGCCCGGGGTCCCGGCCGTCCACACGACGACCGCGGCCAGGTACGAGGTGAGGCCGTAGCCCAGGCCCAGCGCCGCGTCGCGCCGGAACACCGCGCGCAGCACCCGGGCGAGGGCGTCGAGCCGGTCGAGCCTGCCGCCCAGTTCGGCGGGCACGAACTCGGCGTTCAGGCCGAAGCGGTCGAGCAGCCGCTCGGCGGCCGGCAGCAGCCGCTGCCCTTCGTCGGCGGCCAGGAACTGCTGGGCGCCGAGCGGGTTGCCCGGGTCGTCGAGGTCCCCGAAGTCGTGTTCCAGCCGGGCGATGCGTTCCTGGACGGCGACCTCCGAGGAGTCCACCGGGTCCACCACCGTCGTCATGCCATCCCTCCGTCCTGCTCTCGCCCACGGGGCCCGCCGTCGTGCTCGCGCCGCCGTTCTCGTGCTGCCCGCCGCTCGGCGGGCACCGCTCAATTCGCGCTCAAGGTCTTCCGGCCAGAATCGGTTCCGTCGTTTCCGCCGGGCGCGGACGACGGGTCCGTCGACCGCGGGTCCGCGTCCCTGCCCTGCAGGTACTGCTGCCAGAGCGGGTTCTGGTCCACGGGCACCCACATGGAGCCGTAGGCCACCAGTGAGGTCCACACCGACCGCGCGAGCCGCCCGAGGAGCACTCGGGTGGCCACGGGGTCGCCGTTTCCGGTTGCGGGCATGTCGTGCCGTCCCTTCTGAGATTCGGGGAAAGGCCACGATCGCCGCGGCGGCTCGGTGGATCCTCGAGGAACTCTCGTGCGCGCGGCTCCCGGCCGTGCTCGAGCGGTACTCGAGCGGCGTGTGATCGGATGCCTTGGACTGCATGCACCACCGGGACGAGAAGGGGGGCCGGGCGGTGTACCCACGCGAGCGTGAACCTGAACTGACCGTGATCGGGCACTTCGCCACCACCGCGCCGCCCGGCACGTTCGAGCCGCGACTCCTCGCCTACGCCCGCCGCAGGGCGTCCCGCAGGGGCTTCGTGTCCCGGCTGACCGCCACCCTGGCCGGGCCCCCCGGCCGCTACGTCCACCTCGACCGCTGGACCGGCCTCGACCGCCTGCTGCGCGCGGCGCACGAGGAGCCGGCGGTCCCACCCGCGGCGGCGGAGACGG
The DNA here is from genome assembly GCF_042722475.1 of Streptomyces sp. NPDC127092. Classification (NCBI taxonomy): domain Bacteria; kingdom Bacillati; phylum Actinomycetota; class Actinomycetes; order Kitasatosporales; family Streptomycetaceae; genus Streptomyces; species Streptomyces sp. NPDC127092. The sequence continues at coordinate 51,603 of NZ_JBHXFE010000047.1, read as the reverse complement.
AACTCCTGGTCACGGTCGGCCGGATGGCCCCGAACGGCACGCCCGCCGAGGCGGCCCGGCTGGTCCTCCTGCGCGCCACGGTGGACCACGCCGCCGACCCGGAGCGCTTCGAGCTGGACTTCGGCTCCCTCGTCGGCCTGTGCGTCGCCGAGGACGCCTTCGGCGGCAGTCTCCTGCTGCGCTCGGTCACCGACCCGTACGCCTACACGGGCCTGCTGTGGTGGCACGACCCCACGGCCGACGACCGCGTCCGCGCGAGCACGCCCTGGAGCGCGGCCCGCGCCCGCCTCGCGGCCACGGCCCGCCTGACGGAGGACGTCGCCCGGCCGCTGCCGACGCTCTGACGGGCCCTGCGCCCGACCCTTCCCCGAGGGCTTCTCGAGCGCGCGAGCCAAGCATCGACGGCATGGACGAGACCGAGAAGACGCAGCCGGCGTTCGTCGTGGTGCGGGGCCGGCCGGACCCCGTGGAGCTCGCCGCGGTGACGGCCGTACTGCTGGCCAGACTGCGTGCGGCGGGCGCGGCGGGCGCGGAGGACGACGCCGAGGAGACGGCGGGCGGGGCGGCGCGGGCGCCGTGGGGAGCGGCACGCCGGACGCGGCCGCGGGTCGGATGGACCGCGGCTCACTGACGCCGCCCGGCCCAGCCGCGGTCGAGTGCGCTTCTAGACGTCGTACCTACGGTCGAGTGGCGGGTGAAACGGGCGCCGACGTCGGGGGCGTCAGCGCCCGTACGACACGCAGGGGGCCGGAATGAGCGACTATCGCACGTTCACCGAACTGATGATCGACAGAGCCGAGCGGACGCCCGAGCGCACCGCGCTGCTCATGCTGCCGGACAGCGACGAACGCGGTCGCCCCGCCACGGTCTCGTACCGCGCGCTCGACACCCAGGCCCGCCGGCTGGCCGGCCGGCTGGTCGCGGACGGCGCCGCCGGGGAGCCGGTGCTGCTGCTGCACGACTCCCGGAGCCAGTTCGCGGTGTCGTTCCTGGCGTGCCTGTACGCCGGGGCGGTCGCCGTGCCGGTTCCTCCCTACGGCGGCCGCAGCCACCACGAGGAGCGGGTGGCCGGGATCGTCCGGCAGACCTCCCCGCGGGCCGCGCTCACCTGCGCGTCGCTCGCCCCGGACGTCTCACGGCTGCTCGCCCGGCACGGCCACGGCTCGGTGCCCTGTCTCGCGGCCGACGCGGTCGCCGGGACGGGCACCGAGCGGCTGCCGGAGCCGGACCCGGACACGGTGGCGTACCTGCAGTTCTCGTCCGGCTCCACGGGCAGCCCGAAGGGCGTGGTGGTGACCCACCGCAACCTCCTCGCCAACCAGGAGGCGCTGGCCCGGCTGCTCGGCGCGGGGCCGGACGCGCGGATCGGCGGCTGGCTGCCGTTCCACCACGACATGGGCCTGGTGGGGCAGTTGCTGCATCCGCTGTGGCTCGGGGCGACCGCCGTCACGCTGTCGCCCGAGGCCTTCGTCCGGCGGCCCGCCCGCTGGCTCGAGGCCGTCGGACGGTACGGGATCGAGGTGAGCGGCGCCCCGGACTTCGCGTACGAGCTGTGCGCGCGGCGGGTCTCGGACGAGGAGCTGGCCGGGCTCGACCTGTCGGGCTGGCGGGTCGCGATCTCCGGCGGTGAGCCGGTGTGCGGGAGGACCCGGCGGGCGTTCATCGAGCGCTTCGCGCCCGCGGGCCTGCGCCCGGAGGCGATGTACGCGGCGTACGGGCTGGCCGAGGCGACGCTCCTGGTCTCCGGCGGCCCGTCGGCGGAGGGCGAGCGGACGGTCGACGGCGAGGCCCTGGAGCAGGGCCTGGTGCGCGAGGCGCGGCCCGGGCGGCCGGCCCGCACCCTGGTGTCGTGCGGCCGGGTGGACGCGGCGGCCGGCCGGGTGCTGGTCGTGGACCCGGAGAGCCGCCGGGAGCTGCCGGACGGGCAGGTCGGCGAGATCTGGGTCGGCGGGCCGGGCGTCGCCTCCGCGTACTGGCGCGACCGCTCGGCGACCGCGGAGCGCTTCGGCGCCGTGACGACCGACGGGACGGGCGGGATGCTGCGTACCGGCGACCTCGGCACGGTGGCCGGCGGCCGGCTCTACGTCACGGGCCGCCTGAAGGACGTGATCATGGTCGCGGGCCGCAATCTCTACCCGCAGGACGTGGAGCGCACCGTCCAGCGGGTCAGCACGCTGTTCGGCACCGGCTCGGCCTTCTCCGTACCGGGAGACCGCGAACGCGTGGTGGTGGTGCAGGAGTTGCGGACCAGCCAGCGGTACGCGCTGGACCTGGAGGAGCTGGTGACGGACGTACGGCGCTGCCTCAGCGAGGAGTTCGAGGTGGCGGTCGCGGGCGTGCTCCTGGTGCGCCCGGGCACCGTCCGGCGCACCAGCAGCGGCAAGGTCGAACGGGTCGCGATGCGCCGCCTGTTCCTGAACGGCGGTCTGCGGCCCCTGCACCAGTACCTGGCCGACGACCTGGTGGGAGCGGCGGGCCCGCGCCGGACCTAGGGGTCCGGCCCTGGGCGCGGAAGACGCGTACGGACAACGGAGGGGCGGCGGGCCCGCGCCGCGAGCGGCGGGCGACCCTGGCCGGCGGACGAACCGCCGGCGGGAAGGACCACGGAGCAGGGGGAAGACATGAGCGGAAAGGCACCGGGCGAGCCCGGCGAGAGGGAGTTCGCCGCCTGGCTCACCGAGCGGATCGGCCGCTACGCGGGACGGGAGGTCGGCGACGACGAGGACCTGTCCGGCTGGGGCCTCGACTCGGTGGCCCTGCTCAGCCTGTGCGGGGAGATCGAGGAGCAGTTCGGCCCGCTGTTCGACCCGGCGGACGTGTGGACCCATCCGACCGTCCGCGATCTCGCGCACTACCTGGCGATGCGCCACGGGATGCGCCGGAACTCGGGGCGGGTGCGGGCGGCGTTCGTGTTCACCGGGCAGGGCGCCCAGCATCCCCGGATGACCGCCGGGCTGCACCGGGAGCTCACCGGCTACCGGCGTCACCTCGCCGCGGCGGACGAGGCGATCGCCCCGTACCTGGGGCGCTCGGTGGCTGGGCTGATCCTCGACGGGGACGACCGGGTCCACCAGACGGCACTGACCCAGCCGGCCCTGTTCGCCGTCGGCTACGCGCTGGCGATGACGCTGGTGGAGGAGGAGGGCGTGCGTCCGGTCGCCGTGCTCGGCCACGGCATCGGCGAGCTCGCCGCGGCCGTGGTCGCGGGCGCGCTGGCCCTGGACGACGCGGCCCGGCTGGTGTGCTGTCGCGGTGCCTTCATGCAGTACCTGCCGTCCGGCGGCGGGATGATGGCGACCTGCGCGAGCCCGTTCGAGGCGGCCGACGCGGCGGCGGAGGAGCCCGAGGTGACGATCGGCGCGGTCAACGCGGCGCGCGCGACGGTCCTGTCGGGGCCGCTCGCGGGCCTGGAGCGGGTGCGGGAGCGGCTGGCCGCGGTCGGCATCGCGAGCACCTTCCTCCAGGTCCAGCACGCCTTCCAGTCGCCGCTGATGCAGCCGATGACGCCCCGTTTCGAGGCGGCGGCCCGGCACGTGACGGGCGGGCGGCCGGAACTGCCGTACTACTCCACGGTGTACGGCCGGGAGTACGACGAGCCGCTGTCGACGGCGTACTGGACGGCGCAGATCACCACGCCGGTGCGGTTCGCCGACGCCGCCCGCCGGATGCTCGCGCAGCAGGGGCCGAGCCATGTGGTGGAGATCGGTCCGCGGGCGGTGCTCACGCCGTTCCTGCGGCGGATGGCCGGGGCGCGCGGGCCCGTCTGTCTGGCGGCGTGCCGGGGCCCGGAGAGCGACGCGGTGCACCTGGCGGGCGTGCTGTCGAAGCTCGACGCGGGCCCGTTGTCGGAGGGCTGACCGCGGCCCGGGGCGGGCGAGGGGCCGGCGGCGCACCCCACGGTGCCGGTCCGGCCCCGACCGCCGGGCAAGGCCCTACGGGATCCAGCCGGCCTCCTCCGCGATGCGGATCGCGTCGATGCGGTTACGCGCGTTGAGCTTGTCGACGATGGCGGTGAGGTAGTTGCGTACGGTCCCCTGGGTCAGGAAGAGGTGGTCGGCGATCTCCACGGCGTCGGCGCCGCGGGCCGCGAGCCGCAGCACCTGGGTCTCGCGCGGGGAGAGCGGGTTGTCGGGGGCCTCCCAGGCGCTGAGGGCGAGTTCGGGGTCGATGACCCGCTGACCGGAGGCGACCGAGCGCACCGCCTGGGCCAGCCGCGACGGCGGGGAGTCCTTCAGCAGGAAGCCGGACACCCGCGCGGCCATCGCCCGCCGCAGCGTGCCGGGTCTGCCGAGGCTGGTGAGGATGAGGGTGCGGCAGTCCGGCACCCGGTCGTGCAGCTCGGCAGCCGCGGTGAGCCCGTCGACCCCGGGCAGGTCGATGTCGATGACGGCGACGTCCGGGCGGGACTCCAGTGCGGACGGCACGATGAGGTCCCCGCGGGGCACCGACGCGACGACCTGGAGGTCCGGCTCCAGTTCCAGCAGCGCGACCAGCGCGCCGCGGACCATGTGCACGTCCTCGGCGAGCAGGATCTTGATCAGCAGCATGAGCTCCCCCGATGTGTCCTGTGTGCGCTCAGACGCCTTGTCTGCCCGCGTCCCCGCGTCTGCCGAGCAGCGGTTCGGCGTCCTCGCCCTTGCACGGTCTGAGCGGGGCGACCGCCGTCAGCCGGAACCGGTTCCCGGCGAGGACTCCGGTGCGCATCTCGCCGCCGATCGCGGCGAGCCGGGTCCGCAGGTTGCCCAGGCCGCTGCCGCGGTCCGGGGCGTCGGGGCGGTCCTGCGCGACCACGCCGTCGTTGACCAGGTCCAGCCGCACTGCCTCTCCTTCGATCCGCACCGTGATGACGCACGACTGCACCTTGCTGTGCCTGAGCATATTCGTGACGCCTTCGCGCAGGGCCGTGGCGAGCACGGTGTCCACCAACGGGTGGAGCCGGCCGCAGTCGATGTCCACCTTCGTCTCCACGTCGGCCGCCGCCATGACCTCCGCCACCGACTCGGCCTCCGCCGCCAGCGACATGTCCCGGTAGCCGCTGGCGACGAGACGCACGTCGGCGAGGGCCTGCCGGGCCACGCCGAGCACCGATTCGACCTCCTCACGGGCCCGTTCGGGGTTGACCGGGGTGAGCCGGTGGATCAGCTCGCACTTGAGGGTGATCGCGGAGAGGCTGTAGCCGAGCAGGTCGTGCAGGTCCCGCGCGAACCGCAGCCGCTCCTGGGTGACCGCCATCCTGGCCATCTCGGCCCGGGTCTCGTGGACCTCGCGGACGAGGTCGGTGAGCCGGGTGAGGCCGTAGATGACCAGGCCGGTCAGCGCCGTGGAGACGGCGTAGTAGCCCGTCTCGAGCGCCGAGATCCCGCCGCTGGCCGACCAGCCGAGGATGGCCAGCGGGACCGCGCCGTAGCAGGGCCAGGCGATCCGGCCGGGAAGCATCAGGAGAATCGATCCGGCGAGTGGTCCCGCCATGCTTCCCCAGGCGATGCCCAGCCACACCATGGGCCCGAAGGTGAGGACGACCTGGGAGACCAGGATGGCCGCCCTGCGCCGGCCGGACCACCGGCGGGCGCGGGGCGAGGTGAGCAGGATCTGCAGGGTGTAGAGCGCCGCCACGGCGACGGTGCACAGGACGAGCCCGAGCGTGCCCGACACCACGTTCTGCACGTTGAGCAGGGTGACGACGCCGTATCCCGCGAAGACCACCGTGCTGATCCCCTGGGCGAACCGCGGCGCCAGCAGATCCCTGATGAGGTCGTTGTCCGAAACCCGGAAACGGCCCGCCATGTTCGACTCCTCGCATGGATGTCGGGAGTGTGCGAGTCCGAACTATAATCCGACACCCACCGGATCCGGGGCCAGTCCGGCGCTTCCCGCGAACTACAAGGCCAGCGGTACGGAGTTGAGCTCCTCGTAGGGCGTCGGCCGGGCCAGTTGCCCGAGCCTGACCGGCACGTCGTAGAGCCTTCCCGGCGCGAACCTGGCGTAGAAGTGACGGAGTCCGGGCACGATCACCTTCACGACCGGGATGCCGACGTCCGGCCGCGTCTGGTCGAGCACGAGCAGCTCCAGACCGTGCGCCGCGACCAGGTCGCGGACCGCCTCGACGTCGGCGAGCAGGTCGTCGTTGCGGACGTACGGCGGCCAGGAGGCCGGTGTGCGCGCCGACTGCCCCGGATCGGGCAGGAGTTGGGGCTGCGCCGGGGTGCCGGGCGCCGCTCCGGCGGCCGCGGGCGGCAGCATCTGGACCATCTCGGTGAGCGCCCGGCGCAGCGCCAGACGCGGGTCGAAGTGGGCCCCGAACCCGTAGACGACGTCCTGCACTTCGGCGCCCTCGCGCCGGGACACCGCCGCCACGACGGGGATCCCGAGGTCGAAGGTGAGGTCGAGGGCCCAGACGCGGCGGCCCGCCCGTCCCAGCGCCTCGCGCAGCCCGGCGAGCCACGGCTCGTCGAAGGCGTCCAGGTCGATGCCCGGCCGGCGGAGCCGGTTGTACCACCACAGCGCCACCGCGTCCCGCTCGACCAGTTCGAGGAAGCCCTGCACCACGGCGTCCTCGGTGCTGCTGCCCGCCGCGTTGCCGTTGGAGTCGGCCCACAGCCCGTCCGGTGAGCCGCCGGGCGCGCAGTCGAAGTACAGCGTGGAGGTGGGCAGCAGCCGGTGGGCGCCGGCGGTGAGCGACCACACCGGGGTCCAGTCGGTGGGCCGCCGCGGGTCGAAGGGCGCGCACACGTGGTGGAACGGGGTGTGGGAGGCGTTCCAGCGGTCCCGGTCGGCGTACTGGCGTTCGTGGAACAGCTGGTACGCGTTCGGGTGGACGGCGCCGTCGCCGAGCCCGGCCAGCGTGTCGGTGACCGTCATCTCGTCGCCCTGCCGGGTGGCGCAGTAACGTTCCACCGCCTCGCCGAGCGCACTGGCCCGCGCCTCGGCCGCCGTCGCGCCCTTGCCGGAGCTGCGCGCCCGCAGCACGCGCCGCATGCTCGCCGGCGAGTGTCCGCGCAGGGCCAGGTTGTGCCCGGAGTCGTAGGCGTGCAGGCCCTCCGGAAGCCCCGCCATGGGGCGGACCTCGGTCACGATGCCGGTGACCGGGCCGATCAGATGGCCGTACCGCTCCAGCATCTGTTCGGCGGACAGCGCGCGGTCGTTGCTGCCCGAGCCCTCGGCCTTGGGCCGCGACACCGGCACCACCGGCCGCCGGGTCCGCTCGGCGACCAGCGAGGGATCCCCGCAGGAAGGACACTGCGGGCGGCGCAGCACCGGGTGGTGGGCGGTGCGCAGGGTGAGGCCGTCCAGGACGCACACCGCCCGCTGCTCCGGCGTACGCAGCCCCGCCAGCCACTTGGCCGTCTCCAGGACGGCGCTGTGCAGGCCCACGGCCCGTACGGCGGGCAGCGAGGAGGCGGGGCGCGCACCGGGCCGGTCGAGACCCAGGGCCTGCCGCACCGACAGCTCGCCCCGGCGGTGCTCGCGCAGCCGGTGCGCCAGACAGGTCCAGCAGGCGCCGTCGCCCTCCGGGTCGAAGACCGGGCCGGTCCACGGCTCGGCGGCGAACGGACTGGCCGGCAGCCACGGCCGGCGCGCGGCCCGTAACCGCTCGGCCACCTCCTCCAGACCGGGCATCAGATAGTCCTCGCACAGCACGAGCGCGAAGTCGGCGCGGGCGTCCTCGCCGACCGGTCTGAGGCCCGAGACCCGGCACGCCGCCCGGGCCGCCTCGCGGTCCACCTCGCCGACACCGATGACCGCCACCGCCCGGCCGCGCACCGCGCCGTCGGCGACCGCGCCGTCGAGCCCCGCGCGGTCCCAGTACGCCTCCGCCGCGGAGCGCTCGGCCGAGCGCTCGGCCGGATCGGCCTGGCCGGCCGGGCACGGCCCGCCGTGGCGGTATCCCACCAGGTTGGCCTCGGCCAGCCGCCGCACCACCCGGCCCGCCACGTCGGCCGGCATGGCCGCCGCGGCGTCCTGGAGCAGTTCGGGCAGGGTACGGCTGCCGTCGAGCAGACCGAGGAGGGTTTCCGCGCCGGCACCGCGCACGGCGGTCATGTCCTGGTCGGACCACACGAACACCGCCTCCCCCGGGACCGACACGGCCCGCACGTGACGCTTGAGCGCCACGAACGGGCCGCGGGCCGGGCTCTGTGCCTCGGTCACGCACCCACCCGGGCGTCGAGCGCCGCCGAGATGCACATGCACCAGCTCGCGCGCCCGCCGTCGGCACGGCTCAGGCTCTCGACCAGGATCTCCTCGAGCGGCCCGCCGGCCGGCCCGGACTCGGCGGTCCGGCTCTCCGACGGAACGAGACGAAGGATGTCTTCGGTGATGTTCATGTGTGCCCCCAGTGATGAACGAAGTGGGCGGGCGGACGCGGCAATGCGAAGACGAGACACGTCACCCGCTCGGAACCGTCCGCGTCGAGGAACCGGAACCGGCCTCGGCGTCTGGCCAGAGTGTGCTGTCGGAACTGGAACCTCCGGCAGTGCAGCACTCATCGGCGAGACATGACATTTTCATGATTGGGGTCGTGCTCCCCTCACTGGGCCGCGAGCCGCTCCGGTGCGAGTCTCGAGTGCCGGACTCCGAAAGGGCCGTCACGGGGACGCCGACGGCCGTGGCCCAAGGGGGAGAAAGCCGAATGGACATCCAGATCCTGGGGTCGCTCGCCGCGCAGGAGCGCGGCGTGTCTGTGGTGCCGAGCGCCGCCAAGCCCCGCCAACTGCTTTCCCTGCTCGCCCTGCACGCCGACCGCGTGGTGTCGGTGCCGACGCTGATGGAGGAGATCTGGGGCGAGTGCATCCCCCGCAGCGCCTCCACCACGCTGCAGACGTACATCCTCCAGCTGCGCCGACGCCTCACCGCCGCGCTCGACGGCGACCCGCGGCGCGACGCCAAGGACATCCTGGTCACCCGGTTCGGCGGCTATCTGCTCCAGGTGGAGCCCGGCCGGGTCGACGCCCACGAGTTCGACCGGCTCGCCGCGGCCGGCGCCACCGCCTTCGAGGTCGGCGACTACCGCGCCGCGTCCGAGCTGCTGCGCCGCGCCCTCGCCCTGTGGCAGGGCCCGGCCCTGGTCGACGTACCGGCCGGCTCGGTGCTCGAACTGGAGGTGCTGCGGCTGAACGAGCAGCGCACCACCGCGCTCGAACGCCGCATCGAGGCGGACCTGCGGCTCGGCCGGCACGCCGAGGTGGTGCCCGAGCTCCGGGTGCTCGCCGCCCGCCACCCGCTCCACGAGGGCTTCTGCGCCCAGCTGATGCGCGCCCTGCACCGCACGGGCGGCAGCTGGCGGGCCCTGGAGGCCTACCAGCGGCTGCGCGGTTCGCTCGTCAGCGAACTCGGCCTCGAACCCTCGGCCGCGCTCCAGGAGCTCCACCGCGCGGTCCTCTCGGGCGACCCGGACCACGCACTGCGGGCGGCGACGGCGGACTGAGCGCGGCACGGACCGCCCGGGCGACGGGTGGCGAGCAGACCACGCGGGCGGGCCGGCCTCGGGCGGGTGTCGCGCGGGCGGGCCGGCCTCGCGCGTGAAGGCCGGTCGAGCGGTTCTCCAGGGGAGGTACCGGGGGCTTCGAGTACGGGCCCCTACGGTGCCGCAATGACGACCTTCGACGAACTCCTCGCCGACAGTCCCGCACCAGCCTCCCCTCCCGAACCCGATCTGCGCCGCTCCACCGACGAGTTGCAACGCCTGAAGGAGGAACTGAGCCGCGGGCCCGACCCCGAGGCCACCCGGCGCCAGCACGCCAAGGGCAAGCTCACCGCGCCCGAGCGGCTGGAACTGCTCTTCGACGAGGGCTCGTTCACCGAGATCGAGCCACTGCGCCGGCACCGCGCCGCGGGCTTCGGCCTGGAGGCCCGCAAGCCGCACGGCGACGGCGTGGTCATCGGCTGGGGCCTGGTGCACGGCCGCACGGTCTTCGCGTACGCCCATGACTTCCGGGTCTTCGGCGGTGCCCTGGGCGAGGCCCACGCGGAGAAGATCCACAAGGTGATGGACCTGGCGGAGGCGGCGGGCGCGCCCGTCGTGGGCCTCAGCGACGGCGCGGGCGCCCGGATCCAGGAGGGTGTCACGGCACTCGCCGGGTACGGCGGCATCTTCCGCCGCAACACCCGCGCCTCCGGGGTGATCCCGCAGATCAGCGTGATCCTGGGTCCCTGCGCGGGCGGGGCCGCCTACTCGCCGGCCCTCACCGACTTCGTGTTCATGGTGCGGGGCACCTCCCAGATGTTCATCACGGGCCCGGACGTGGTGCAGGCGGTGACCGGCGAGCAGATCACCCATGACGGCCTGGGCGGCGCCGACGTGCACGCCGGCGTCTCGGGCGTGTCCGGTTTCGTCTACGACGACGAGGCCGAGTGCCTCGCGGACGTCCGCCACCTGCTGTCCCTCCTCCCCCAGAACAACCGCGAACTGCCCCCGGTCGTCCGCACCGACGACCCGGCGGACCGCCGCACGGAGGCCCTGACCTCCCTGGTCCCGGCCGGGCCCCAGCAGGCGTACGACATGCGTGCCGTGATCGAGGAGATCGTCGACGACGGCGACTTCTTCGAGGTCCACGAGGCGTGGGCGCAGAACGTGGTGTGCGCGCTGGCCCGCCTGGACGGCCATGTGGTGGGCATCGTCGCGAACCAGCCCACCGCCCTGGCCGGCGTCCTCGACATCCACGGCTCGGAGAAGGCCGCCCGCTTCGTGCAGTTCTGCGACGCCTTCAACATCCCGCTGGTCACGCTGGTCGACGTGCCGGGCTTCCTGCCGGGCGTCGACCAGGAGCACAACGGCATCATCCGGCACGGCGCCAAGCTCCTGTACGCCTACTGCAACGCGACCGTGCCCCGCATCTCCCTGGTCCTGCGCAAGGCGTACGGCGGCGCCTACATCGTCATGGACTCCCGCTCGATCGGCGCCGACCTCTCCTTCGCCTGGCCGACCAACGAGATCGCGGTGATGGGCGCGGAGGGCGCGGCCAACGTGGTCTTCCGCCGCGAGATCGCCGCGTCCGACGACCCCGAGGCGACCCGGAGCCGTCTCATCAAGGAGTACAAGTCCGAGCTGATGCACCCGTACTACGCCGCAGAGCGCGGCCTGGTCGACGACGTCATCGACCCCGCCGACACCCGCGGCACCCTGATCCGCTCGCTCGCCATGCTGCGTCGCAAGCACGCCGCCCTCCCGGAGCGCAAGCACGGCAACCCGCCGATGTGACGCGGGGCCTCCGGCGCGACGGGGTCGCCGCCCGAAGGGGCGACGGCCCCGTCGCCCGTCCGGCCCGTTCGCGGCGGGCGGCCGGCGGCGGGCGGCGGACGGCGGGCAGTGGACGGCGGGCAGTGGACGGCGACCATTGCCTTCAACCCATCTCATTGCAACATGACGTTGCTTTCACCTTCACCGTCATTGCATCAATTTCCCATCTCCCACCAGGGAAAAGGCCTCTCAGTTGATTGACGACTTCCTGAACGCAACGTAGCTTTCGGGATGCGTCAACCGCATACGCCGCGAGCTGAGGAATGGCCATGAGCGCATCTCCGCACACCGTCACCACGCTGCCGACGACCCGTCCGGCCGGCTGCCCCTTCGACCCGCCGGCCGAGCTGAGCGAGGCCCGCCGGCACGGCCCGATCAGCCGCTACACCCATCCCGGCGGCAAACCCGGCTGGATGATCACCGGTTACGACCTGGTCAGGTCCGTCCTGGCGGACCCCCGGTTCAGCTCCCGCAAGGACCTCCTGAACGTGGTCGACTTCGAGCTGCCTCCGGCGCCGCCCGGCGAGTTCCTGCTCATGGACGAGCCGCAGCACAGCCGCTACCGCAAGCCGCTGGTGGGCAGGTTCACCGTCCGGCGGATGCGGATGCTGACCGAGCGCATCGAGCAGATCACCGCCGAACGCCTCGACGCGATGGCCGAGGCCGGGGGCCCGGTTGACCTGGTGACCGCGTTCGCCAAGCCCATCCCGACCATCGTGATCTGCGAGATCCTGGGCGTGCCGTACGAGGACCGGGCCTCCTTCCAGGAGCAGATCGACGCGTTCATGGGCGGCGAGGTGAGCGACGAGGAGCTGATCGCCGCCTACACCGCGACCCAGGAGTACCTCGCCGAGCTGGTGGCTGCCAAGCGCGCCAACCCCACCGACGACATCCTCAGCGAGCTCACCGACAGCGACCTCACCGACGAGGAACTGAAGGGCATCAGCCTCATCCTCCTGGCCGCCGGCTTCGACACCACCGCGAACATGCTGTCCCTCGGCACCTTCGCCCTGCTCCGGAACCCGGAGCAACTGGCCGCGCTGCGCGACGATCCCACGCTCACCGACGGGGCCGTGGAGGAGCTGCTGCGCTATCTGAGCGTCGCCAAGACCTTCCACCGCACGGCACTCGAGGACGTCGAGCTGGCCGGCCAGATCATCGAGGCCGGCACGACGGTGGTCCTGTCGTTCCACACCGCCAACCGCGACCCCGAGCGCTTCGCCGACCCGGACACCCTCGACGTCCGGCGGAAGTACGACGGACACCTGGCCTTCAGCCACGGCATCCACCAGTGCCTGGGCCAGCAGCTGGCCCGCGTCGAGATGCGGGTCGCGTTCCGCGCGCTGCTCGACCGCTTCCCCACGCTGCGTCTGGCCGTACCGGCCGAGGAGGTCGCCCTGCGCCCGGAGACCGCGGACATCTTCGGACTGAAGAGCCTGCCGGTCACCTGGGACGAGGAGACGTCATGACCTCGCCTCGCTTCAGCGTCGACCGCGAGCGCTGCATCGGCGCCGGGATGTGCGCCATGACGGCACCGGACGTCTTCGACCAGGACCCCGACGACGGCCTCGTCCTCCTCCTGCACACCACCCCGCCCGCCTCCCAGCAGACGGCCGCCCGGATGGCGGCCGGCGTCTGCCCGTCCGGCGCGATCACCCTTCAGGACCCGGACACCGACCCCTCCTAGCCACCCGCCCCCGGCAGGCCGACGTACGCTGGCCGGCACGAGGGGGTACGACGGCGAGACGTACGGAGCGGTGTGCAGCAGGAGGCCAAGGGAGCGGTCCCGTGGATGGAGGACCGCCAGATCGGGATCTACCTCGGCGCGATGGCCGGCGGCGGCCTGCTGGGACGGCTCGCCCCGGCCGCCGGCCCCGGTCTGGAGCACGCCGTCAGCCCCGTGCTCGGTGCCCTCCTCTTCGTCACCTTCCTCCAGGTGCCCGCCGCCGAGCTGCTCCGTTCCCTCCGCGACGGCCGCTTCCTGGCAGCCGCCCTGGTGGTGAACTTCGTCGTCGTACCCCTCGTGGTCGCCGTCCTGTTCCCGTTCCTGCCCGCCGACCAGGCGGTCCGCCTCGGCGTCCTGCTGGTCCTGCTGTGCCCCTGCGTCGACTACGTCATCGTCTTCTCGGGCCTGGCCGGCGGCTCCGCCCGCCGCCTCCTCGCCGCGACGCCGCTGCTCCTCGTCGCGCAGATGCTGCTGCTGCCCGGATTCCTGTACGTGTTCCTGGGCTCCGGCCTCGCGGACGTCGTGGAACCCGGCCCCTTCTTCGAGGCCTTCCTCGTCCTCATCGTCCTCCCGCTCGCCCTGGCGTGGGCGCTGCAGGCGTGGGCGGCCCGGCGCCCGGCCGGCCGGAAGGTCTCGGACGCGGCGACCACGGCGATGGTGCCGCTGATGGCGGCCACCCTCTTCGCGGTCGTCGCCTCCCAGGTCCCGAAGCTCGGCGGCAGCCTCGGCGACGTCGCCGCCGTGGTCCCGTTCTACGTCGCGTTCCTCCTGGTCATGGCCTTCGCGGGCCGGGCCGTCGCCCGCCTGTTCCGTCTCGGCACGGGCGCCGCGCGGGCGGTCGTCTTCACCGGCGCCACCCGCAACTCCCTGGTCGTCCTCCCGCTGGCCCTCGCCCTGCCCGACGCCTTCGCGGTCGCGGCCGTGGTGGTGGTCACCCAGACCCTCGTCGAGGTCCTGGGCATGGTCGTGTACGTGCGCCTGGTCCCCCGCCTCCTTCCGGCCGGCTGAACGCGCGTACCGGTCAGCGGCGTTGCCACTCCTCGGCGAGGAGCCGGTAGGAGCGGACCCGGTCGGCGTGGTCGTGGGTGATGGTGGTGACGATCAGTTCGTCGGCGCCGGTGGCCTCCTGCAGTTGTTCGAGCTGGTCCGCGACCCGTCCGGGCGAGCCGACGAACTGGGTGTCGACGCGGTCGGCGACCAGGGCGCGGTCGGCTTCGGTCCAGGCGTGGGCGCGGGCCTGGTCCGGGCTCGGGAAGGGGATGGCGCCCTCGGCGGTACGGATGCTGCGGACCCAGGGTCCGTAGCCGGTGGCCAGTTCGCGGGCCGTCTCGTCGTCCTCGGCGACGACGACGTCGGCGGAGACGCTGACGTAGGGCTTGTCGAGGTGGTCGGAGGGCTGGAACGCGGCCCGGTAGCCCTCCGCCGCCTCCAGCACGGTGGCCGGGCTGACGTGGTAGTTGGCGGCGAAGCGCAGGCCGTTGCGGCCCGCGACCTCGGCGCTCTGGCCGCCGCTGCTGCCGAGGATCCAGACCTCCAGGTCGGCGCCCTCGCCGGGGACGGCGTGCGCCTCGGTCCCGTCGGCGGCGCGGTAGTCGCCGCGCAGCAGCGCGAGGACGTCGTCGACCTGCTCGCCGTAGTCCTGGGAGCGGGCGCCGGGCTGGTGCAGGAGCCGCTGCTGCACCTGGAAGCGGGGCGCGCCGATCAGGTGCTCGAAGGAGAAGCGGGGCGGGATCTTCAGGCCGTTGGGCGCGCGACCGTCGACGACGGGGGTCGTGGTGGGCCGGGGGCCGGCCGTCTGCCCGGAGGGCCGGCCGGCGGACCGGCCGAGACCCAGGTCGAGCCGCCCGGGGTGCAGGGCGTCGATCAGCCCGAACTCCTCGACGGTGGACAGGGCGGTGCGGTGACCGAGCTGTACGGCCCCGGAGCCGATCCTGATGGTGGAGGTCGCGGAGGCGGTCAGGGCGAGCACGACGGCGGGAGACGCCCCGGCCACACCGGGGTTGAGGTGGTGCTCGGCGACCCAGTAGCGGGCGTAGCCGAAACGCTCGGTCTGCCGGGCCAGGTCGACGGTGTTGGCCAGCGCCTGGGCGGCGGTGGAGCCGGACGTGATCGGGACGAGGTCGAGGACTCCGAGAGGTGTGCGGGACATGGTCGGGTGGTGCTCCTCAGCGGTCGTGGGGCGTCACGGGTGCCCAGGGGAACGGCGGGTCCGGGATGTCGCGTCGCAGCACCGGCGCGATCTCGGACTGGAAGAGTTCGAGCGAGGCCCGGTGCCGGGCGGGGGTGAGACCGTTCGCGTCGGCCTGCAGGTGCAGCACGCTGTGTCCGAACCGCTCGTGGTAGCGGTGCACCTTGTCGACGATCTGCTGCGGGCTGCCGATCAGCGCCGAACTGCGTTCGACGAAGTCCTCCAGGGTGGGGAACACCGGCTCCAGGCCCTGGCTCTTCTGGAACGCGAGCTGCCCCTCGAACACCGGCCGGTACGCGGCGACCGCCTCCTGCGAGGTGCGGGCCGCGTGGAAGCCGGCCGTGCCCGCGCCGACGACCGCCAGGGCCGGGTCGTGGCCGTAGTGCTCCCAGCGCTCCCGGTAGTGGTCGACGAGTTCGGCGTACGGCTCGATCGGGTGGGTGACGTTGGCGGAGAAGAGCGGATCTCCGTACCGGGCGGCGAGGTCGACCGATTCGCGGCTGGTGGCGCTGCCGTGCCAGACCCGGACGGGCTGCTGGAACGGCCTCGGCCACACCTCGGCGTCGGTCAGCCCCGGACGGTAGCGCGGGGACGCGCTGACCTTGTCCTGGCGCCAGATGCGGCGGAACAGGTCGTAGCTCTCGGCGTTGCGGTCCCACTGGTCCTCGGGCGTGACGTGGAACAGCTCGCGCTGGGCGGTGCCGTTGCCCTTGCCGATGATCAGGTCGAGGCGACCGGCGGACAGGTGGTCCAGGGTCGCGTAGTCCTCGTAGGCGCGCACCGGGTCGAGCAGGCTGAGGGTGGTGACGGCGGTGAACAGCCGGATCCGGGAGGTGAGGGCGGCGACGTGGCTGAGCACGACCGGCGGCGAGGAGGAGAGGAACGGCCGCTCGTGGCGTTCGCCGACGCCGAAGCCGTCGAAGCCGAGTTCCTCCGCCAGCAGCGCGTTGTCGATCACCTCGCGGAAGCGCTCGTGGGTGGACTTCCGGATTCCGGTCACCGGGTCCGGGGCGTGCACGATGAGGGTGATGGCCAGGAACTTCACGACGCCACCCGCCGGATCCCCGGATCCCCGGCGCGGGCGTCCGGGTGGGCCAGGCCCAGGTGGTCGCGGAGCGTGGTGCCGGTGTAGTCGTGCCGGAACACCCCGCGTTCCTGGAGCAGCGGGACGACGGTGTCGGCGAAGGCGTCGAGGCCGCCCGGGGTGATGTGCGGGACGAGGATGAAGCCGTCGGCGGCGTCCGTCTGGACGAAGTGGTCGATGGTGTCGGCCACGGTGGCCGGGGAACCGACGAACGACTGGCGGCCGGTGGTCTCGATGACCAGCTCGCGGATCGACAGGTTCTCCGCCTCGGCGCGCTCGCGCCACTGCCGGGCGACGGCGAGCGGGTCGCGGAACGACCGGACACTGGCCCGGCCGCGGGCGATGGTGTGCTCGCCCGGGTCCGGGTCGACGTCGGGAAGCGGGCCGTCCGGGTCGTACGCGGACAGGTCCCGGTTCCAGACGTGTTCGAGGTACCTGATCGCCGTCTGGCCGCTGACCTGCAGGCGGCGCACCTCTCGGGCCAGCTCCTGCGCCTCGGCGTCGGTGTCGCCGAGCACGAAGGTCGCCGCGGGCAGGATCAGCAGCTGGTCGTGGGTGCGGCCGTGGCGGGCCAGGCGTCCCTTCACGTCGGTGTAGAAGGCCCGGCCGGCCTCCAGGGTGCTGTGCCGGCTGAAGATGGCGTCGGCGCCGGCGGCGGCGAACTCGCGGCCCTCCTCGGAGTCGCCGGCCTGGAAGATCACCGGGCGGCCCTGCGGGCTGCGCGGGACGTTGAACCGGCCGGCGATGTCGAAGTGCTGTCCTCGGTGGACGAAGGCGCCGGCCCGCGCGTCCTTGAGGAAGATGCCGGATTCCCGGTCGGCGACGATCTCGTCGCCGTGCCAGGAGTCGAACAGCTCGGTGGCGGTGGACAGGAACTCCTCGGCCCGGGAGTAGCGCTGGTCCTCCGGGAGGAAGCCGCCGCGCCGGAAGTTCTCGCCGGTGAAGGCGTCCCAGGAGGTGACGACGTTCCAGGCGGCGCGTCCGTCCGACAGGTGGTCCAGGCTCGCGAACTGGCGGGCCACCTCGTAGGGCTCGTTGAAGGTGGAGTTGATGGTGCCGGTCAGGCCGAGGCGGTCGGTGACGGCGGCGAGCGCGGACAGGACGGTGAAGGTGTCGGGCCGCCCCACGACGTCCAGGTCGTAGATCTGTCCGCCCTGTTCGCGCAGCCGCAGTCCTTCGGCGAGGAACAGGAAGTCGAACTTGGCTCGTTCGGCGGTCCGGGCGAAGTGCGCGAACGAGCTGAACTCGATGTGGCTGCCCGCCCGGGGGTCGCTCCAGACGGTGGTGTTGTTGACGCCGGGGAAGTGGGCTGCGAGGTGGATCTGCTTCCGGGGCTTGCCGGTGGTCGGGTTCGTCATGGCGGTACGGCTCCTGCGGCTCAGACGGATGGGGGTGCCCCCTGCTCGAGCGAAGCCGAGAGCTCGGGGGAGTAGCGGTTGGCGGGGCGGGCGAGTCCGAGCAGCCCCCGGAGGGTGTCCGCCTCGTAGGCGCTCCGGAAGGCGCCACGGCGTCGGAGCTCGGGCGCCAGACGCCGGGTGATCTGCTCCAGGTCGTGGCCGATCACGCCGGGGCGCAGCCGGAAGCCGCTGAGGCCGGCCCGGCGCAGGTCGAGCAGCCGGTCCGCCAGTTGCCCGGGAGTGCCCGTGAACACCTCGGCGTCGCTGGTGTAGACGTGGCCGGCGAGGCCGTCCAGGCGGGCCTTGCGGTCCTTCGCCGCGGCGGGATCGTCGTCCAGGAACACCACCAGGTCGCCGAAGAGGTGCAGCGGCTCCTCCGATCGCCCTGCCGCGGCCTGGGCGGCACGGACCTCGGCGACGACGGCGCGCGCGTGGTCGGTGTCGCGGGGGGTGACGTACCCGATGTCGGCGGAGCGGCCCACCAGTCGGTACGGCTCGCTGCCGTGCGCCAGCGCGCTGACGACGGGCTGTCCCTGCGGCGGCCGGGGCGTGATGGAGGGTCCCCTGACGCTGAAGTACCGGCCCTCGAAGTCGATGTAGTGCAGCTTGTCGCGGTCGACGAAGCGCCCGGTGGCGACGTCCCGGATCTCCGCGTCGTCCTCCCAGCTGTCCCACAGGCGGCGCACCACCTCGATGTGGTCGGCGGCCTCGTCGAGGAGTTCGGCGGTCAGGGCCCGGCCGGCGGGCGGGTCACGGTCCTCGACGCGGAGGGACGGGAAGGTGCGGCGGCCGAAGTGCGCGGCCTCGTCCGGCCGCGCCGTCACCCGGACGCGCAGACCCGCGCGGCCGGTGCTGACGTAGTCCAGGGTGGCGATCGCCTTGGAGATGTGGAACGGCTCGGTGTGCGTGGCCACCACGGTCGGCACCAGCCCGATGTGCCGGGTCAGCGGTGCGACCCGGGCGGCGATCAGTACGGCGTCCAGCCGACCCCGGATCTGGTCGGTGCGCTCGTCCGGCTCCGTGGGGTGCGAGGACTGCGGCCCGAGCCCGTCCTCGAACGTCACGAAGTCGAGCAGGCCGCGCTCGGCCTCGGCCACGAGCCCGGCCCAGTAACCGGCGGTGAACAGGTCACGGGGCCGGGCGCCCGGCTCGCGCCACGCGGCCGGGTGCCAGCCGGTGCCGTCCAGTGCCACGGCAAGGTGAAGAGGGGGAAGCGGGGGAAGCGGGGACACGAAAAGGGGCCCTTCCTGGTCGACCGTCGGTGATCACCGGCCTCCCGTGCGGAGGCTCGGTGGCGGGGAACGGGTCAGGGACGACAGAGGGCGCCGGCGACCCTGCGCAGGTCGATGTGGGTACGGGAGTGGAGACGGACGCAGCCGCGCGCGACGAGCACCGCGGCGGCGGGAACGAGCACGCGGGAGAGGGGGGTCGACACCGTCACCTCCGCTCGTCCGGCCCCTTCGGGGCGCTTACGGCCACGCCGGGCCTCTTCGGGCCCCTTCGGGCCGCTCGGGTCCGGGGGGCCTGCCGCGCTCGGCACGGCAGGTCCCCCTGTCCTCGCAGCCTAGGTGAAGCCGGACGGGCGAAGGTGGAGAGCGTGTTGCGGCTCCATGAAACCGCCGGCGGCTACTTGTTGGTCTTCGGAAGGCCGGGCGGGTTGACCGCGGACGTGGTCACGGCCTCGTCGGACAGGCCCCAGCGCTGCAGCACCTTGGCGTACGTGCCGTTCTCGATGACGTGGTTGAGCGCGGCGGCAAGGGGCTCGGCCAGGCCGCTGTCCTTCTTGGTGGTGGCGGCGATGAGGCCCTGGAGGGTGGCGCCGGCGCCGGAGTAGGTGCCGACCACCTCCGTCTTCCCGGTGGTGGCCGCGTGGTAGGCGGCGGTCGGGTTCGGCCCGAGGTAGAGGTCGATGCGGCCGGACTGGAGGGCGAGGTAGGTGTCGCTGTCGTTCTGGTAGTACTTGATGTCCACCGGCTTGCGGCCGGCCTTCACGTTCTCCTTGCTCCACTCGACGAGCAGCTTCTCCTGGTTGGTGCCGCTGCTCACGGCGACGGTCCTGCCCGCGACGTCCTCGGGCCCGCCGATCTTCAGGCCGCTGCCCTTCTTCGCCTCGAAGCCCAGGTTGTCCTCGCGGTAGGTGGCGAAGTCGTACTTCTCCTTGCGCTCCTCGGTGACGGTGATGTTGCTGAAGCCGACGTCGTACTTGGCGCTGTCCAGGCCGACGAAGATGTTCTCCCACGAGACCGTGTTGATGTGCGGCTCGAGGCCGAGCACGTCGGCGACCAGGTACGCGATGTCGGGCTCGACGCCGATGACGGTCTTGTTGTCGGTGGCGAAGAACGTCAGCGGGGCGGCCGAGCCGGAGGAGTCGACGATCTCCAGGGTGCCGCGCTTGCGTATCTCCTCCGGGACCCGGGCGGCGATGGAGTCGACCTTGCCCGTGGTGACGCGGTTCTGGTCGGGACTCAGGTTGATCTTCACCTTGTCGCCCGACGCGGCCGCGACCTCGGTCGTGCCGCCGTCGGAGGGGTTGCCGCAGGCGGCGAGGACGAGGGCGGCGGTCAGTCCCAGCGCGGCGGCGGCGGTGCGGCGGGTGATCGAGGTGGTCATGGTCGTGCTCCTTGCCTGGAAGGGGTGAGGGGTGGTCAGAGGACCTTGGAGAGGAAGGCGCGGGTGCGCTCGTGCCGCGGGGCGTCCAGGACGGCTTCGGGCGGGCCCTGCTCCACGACGACACCGCCGTCCATGAACACCACGGTGTCGGCGACCTCGCGGGCGAAGCCGATCTCGTGGGTCACGACGATCATGGTGGTGCCGCTGCGGGCCAGGTCCTTGATGACGTCGAGGACCTCGCCGACGAGCTCCGGGTCGAGTGCCGAGGTGGGCTCGTCGAAGAGCAGCACCTTCGGTTCGAGCGCGAGGGCGCGGGCGATGGCCACGCGCTGCTGCTGGCCGCCGGAGAGCTGCCGCGGATAGGCGTCGGCCCGGTCGGCGAGGCCGACGCGGCCGAGGAGCCGGCGGGCGGTCTCCTCCGCTTCCCCGCGCGGGCGGCGCAGTGCGGAGACGGGCGCCTCGGACAGGTTGTCCAGCACGGTGAGGTGCGGGAAGAGGTTGAAGTTCTGGAAGACGAACCCGATATGGGTGCGCTGCCTGAGGACGTCCCTCTCCCTCAGCTCGTACAGCTTGCTGCCGGAGCGGCGGTAGCCGATGAGCTCGCCGTCGATGCCGATCCAGCCCCGGTCCGCCTTCTCCAGGCGGTTGATGGTGCGCAGCAGCGTGGACTTCCCGGAGCCGGACGGGCCGAGGATGACGGTGACCTCGCCGGCGCGGACCTTCAGGTCGACGCCGCGCAGCACCTCCAGCGGGCCGAAGCTCTTGTGGACGCCCCGGACGTCCACCATGACGGTGCTCACGAGCTCTCCTTCGTGACGAAGCGCCGGACGCGCCGGAGCGGGGTGGGCGGCGGGGTGCGGTCGGCGCCCCGGGCGTAGCGGCGCTCCACGTAGTACTGCGCGACCGACAGCAGGGAGGTGAGGAGCACGTACCAGGCGGTGGCGACGAGGAGCAGGGGGATCACCCGGCCGTTGCGGCCGTAGATCACCTGCACCTGGTAGAAGAGCTCGCCGATGGCCATCACGTAGACCACCGACGTGCCCTTGAGCAGGCCGATGATCTCGTTGCCGGCGGTGGGCAGGATCGCGCGCATGGCCTGCGGCAGCACGATCCGCCGGATCTGCCGCAGCCGGGGAATGCCCAGTGCCGCCGCTGCCTCCAGCTGGCCCTGGTCGACGGCGAGGACGCCGCCGCGCACGATCTCGGCGGCGTAGGCGGCCTGGTGCAGCGTCAGTCCGATGACGGCGGCGCCGATGGTGCCGATGAGGCTGTTGCTGTCGACGGACCAGAACACCGGCCCGAAGGGGATGCCGACGCCCAGCTCCGCGTACAGCGCGCTCAGGTTGAACCAGAACACCAGCTGGACGATCATCGGGATGGACCGGAAGATCCAGATGTACGACCAGGCGACGGTCTGCAGCACCGGGCTGTGCGACAGCCGCATGAACGCCAGGACGGTGCCGAGGAGGAAACCGAGCACGGTGGCGTACGCGGTGAGCTGGAGGGTCACCCACACCGCCTGGACGATCGTCTCGGACAGGAAGTAGGCGCGGAAGACGTCCCACTCCCAGACCGGGTTGGTGGCCAGACCGTGCACGAACTGGGACACCAGCACGATCACGGCGGCGGCCGCCGCCCAGCGGGCGTAGTGCCGGACGGGCACGACCTTGAGCGAGGACGGGTCGTCCGGAGCGGGCCCCGCCGCCTCCTCCGGCGCGGGTCCCGCCGCCTTCTCGTGAGGTGCGCCGGCCGGCAGGTGCTTCTCGAAGGGCAGCGGGCCGATCGTCTCCGGGTCCGCCTCCGTGTCGAACAGCGGGGTGTAGCCGGTGGCCAGGTACAGGCCGCGGGCCTCGGGCTGGCGCGGGCCGGTGGTCAGGAAGATCCGCCGGTAGCCACGGGCGTGCGCCTCGCGCTCCAGTTCGGCGAGGACACGGCGGGCGAGGCCCCGCCGCCGGTGGGCGGAGTGCGTCCAGATCCGCTTCAGCTCGGCCGTGGTGGCGTCATGGCGGCGGAAGGCGCCGCCCGCGACCGGCTCGCCGTGCTCCAGGAGCAGGAGCAGGACGCCTCCGTGCGCGGCGGTGAACTCCTCGTCGGGGTAACGGGAGATCTCGGCGTGCGCGTCCTTGCCGTAGCGTCGGGTGTACTCGTCGCCGAGTTCCCGCAGCAGGGGCCGGACCCGCGGGTCGGAGACGGGCACGTGAACGACCGTCAGTTCCGGGGCCTGCGTCATCGCCGCACCGCCGCGAGGGTGCCGCGGGCGGGGCGCGGGGCGGTGGGGCAAACGTCGTGGGCGGCGGCGACGCCAGGGGATGCCACGGGCATGGGAGACGGCCTTTCCTCGAGTTCTTCGGTTCCGTGACGTGGTGCGGCGCACGCGGGCACGGCGGAGCAGCACGCGGCGCCGCCAGGTGCGGCGGCGCTTCAGGGTGCTGTGCGGCAGGGGGTGTACGGGTGCGGGCCGGGCCGGTGCGTGCGGCTGTACGGCGACGGGAGCGCCTCGGCCCGCGACGGGGTCACCGAGGGAGAAGAGGGCCGGTCAGACGGCCCGTTGCCACGTCAGGCGGGACACGCCGCGGACCACACCCGACCGAAGTCGATGTGGCCACGGGCGACCAGGCGCTGCTCGGCGTTCATGCGACCAATTGAGCAGAACACCGCGCCTCTCGTCAACCGCCGGCCGTATTCCGGAACGGCAGTTGGGGGTTCCCGACCACCCGCGCCACGCGGTTGATGAACGGAATGCTTCAGGCGCGTGTCGAGGAATTCGGAATTGAGACGGCGCCGTTTCTCGCATTGACGTGGCCGATTCCCGCTGCCAGCCTCGTTGGCGTGAGCCGGTCAGCGAACCTCGGCACGCGGCTGTCCGTCGGTCCCCGGCGGCACGCCGGCGCCCTCCGTATGTCCTCCCGCGTCTGTTAGACGACGGGACGACGGGACGACCCCCGGCGAAGCGCGAACAAGGCCGCCGCCCGGAAGTCCCCCGCGTACGTGCGGCGTGACGTGCGGCGTGTTCTTCGCTTCTCTTTCCCCGCCCCTTTACCCGTCTCTTTCCCCGGCTCCTGCCTTTCCCTGGCCGGCTCCTGCCTTTCCCCTGGAATTCCTGCGCCGGGCGCCGTCTCGCGCCGTCCGCGATTCCGCTTTCGTCCCCCCCTTCTGAACAGGACGTTCCCATGAGCACGTTGTCCACGACGAACCGACGCCAGTTCCTCGCCCTGCTCGGCCTCTCGGCCGTCGCGGTCGGCTGCGGCACGGCCGCGGGCAGCGGCGGCTCCGCCAAGGGCGGCACGAAGGCGCTCCGCTACCAGGGCTGGACCGGTCAGGTCACCCCCGCCGAACTCGCCCAGGACCTCGGCTACCTGAAGGACGTGGAACTGGAGTGGGTCGGCAACACCATCAGCGGTCCGCAGGACATCCAGTCGGCCGCCACCGGCCAGACCGACTTCGGGGGCGCGTTCAACGGCGCGGTGGTCAAACTCGCGGCAGGCGGCGCGCCGATCAAGGCGGTCATCAGCTACTACGGCTCCGACGAGCACGCGTACAGCGGCTACTACGTGCTCGCCGACAGTCCGATCCGCTCCGCCCGCGACCTCATCGGCAAGAAGGTCGGCATGAACACCCTCGGCGCGCACTCCGAGGCCATGCTCGACATCTACCTCCAGCGCGGCGGGCTGTCCCCGGCGGAGGCCGACAAGGTCGAGCCCCTCGTGGTGCCGCCCGTGAACACCGAACAGTCGCTGCGCCAGAAGCAGATCGACGTCGCCGTGCTGGGCGGCGTGCTGCGGGAGAAGGCCCTGGCCGGTGGAGGACTGCGGCCGCTGTTCACCGACCACCAGCTCCTGGGCTCGTTCAGCGCCGGCACGTACGTCATGACCGACCGCTTCATCCGGCAGAACCCCGACACCGTGCGGACCTTCGTCACCGGCGTCGGCCGGGCACTCGACTGGTCGCGCACCACCCCGCGTGACGAGGTGGTCGCCCGGATGACGGAGATCGTCCGGAAGCGGAAGCGGAACGAGGACGTCGGTGCCCTCCGCTACTGGAAGTCGTACGGCGTGGCGGAGCCCGGCGGGCGCATCACGGGCAAGGAGCTCCGGCTCTGGATCGACTGGCTCGCGCAGCGCGGGGACGTCGACCGCGGCCGGGTCCGCCTCGACGCCCTCTACACCAACGACTTCAACCGCAACGGGAGGTGACCCTCGTGACCGCCGCGCACACGGCAAAGATCGTCTTCGACGGGGTGCGGAAGGAGTTCCCCGTCAAGGGCAGGGACGGCGCACGCTCGGTCGTCACCGCGCTCGACGGTGTCGACCTGACCGTCGGCGCCGGCGAGTTCCTCGTCGTGGTCGGACCGAGCGGCTGCGGCAAGTCGTCGCTGCTCGACCTCCTCGGCGGCCTGTCCCGGCCCACCTCGGGCCGCATCCTCCTCGACGGCTCCCCCGTGACCGGGCCGGGCCTCGACCGGGGGATCGTGTTCCAGCAGTACGCGCTGCTGCCCTGGCGCACCGCCCAGGGCAACGTCGAGTTCGGGCTCGAGGCCGTGGGCGTGCCCCGGCGCGAACGGGCCGCGCGAGCACGGGAGTTCCTCGACCTGGTGGGGCTCGGCGGGTTCGAGGGCCGGCATCCCCACGAGCTGTCGGGCGGCATGCGGCAGCGGGTCGCCATCGCCCGCAGCCTCGCGTACGACCCGGACGTGCTGCTGATGGACGAGCCCTTCGCGGCGCTGGACGCGCAGACGCGCGAGTCGCTCCAGGACGAGCTGCTGCGCATCTGGCGGGCCACCGGCAAGACGGTCGTCTTCATCACGCACGGCATCGACGAGGCCGTGCACCTGGGGCAGCGGGTGGCCGTGATGACCTCCAGGCCCGGCCGGATCAAGGAGGTCGTGCCGATCGACCTGCCGGCCCGGGCGGACGGCGACGACCCGCGCTCCAGCCCCGGGTTCGCCCGCCACCGGCACCACATCTGGTCCCTGCTCCGCGACGAGGTGTCCAGGGCCCAGCAGGAGGAAAGGGAGGGAGTCGCCGCATGAGCACCGTGACCACCGCAAAGGGGGCCGGCACCGGCCTCGCCACCCGTCCCGAGGCGGCACCCCCGAAGCCCGCCGCCCCCGCCCCGGTACGCCTCGGGCGGTCCCGGCGGGCGGGGCGCCGGCTGGCCCACGGGGTCCTCAGGGCCGGCACCAGGTCGGCGGCCGTCGTGGCCCTGCTCCTGCTGTGGGAGACCGCGCCCCGGCTCGGCCTCGTCGACCGTACGTTCCTTCCCCCGTTCGGCGAGGTCGCCGAGGCATGGTGGGGGCTCGCCGCCGACGGGCAGCTCGCCGACCACGCGCGGGCCAGCCTCACCCGGTCCTTCAGCGGCTTCCTGATCGCGGTATCGCTCGCCGTGCCCCTCGGCCTGCTGATCGGCTGGTACCGGCCGGTGGCCGATCTCCTCGGACCGCTGCTCGAGGTCTTCCGGAACACCGCGGCCCTCGCGCTGCTGCCGGTGTTCGTGCTGCTGCTCGGCATCGGCGAGACGTCCAAGATCTCGATCGTCGTGTACGCCTGCGCCTGGCCCGTACTGCTCAGCACCATCAGCGCCGTACGGTCCGTGGATCCGACCCTGCTCCGGCTGGCCCGGTCGCTCGACCTGCCCGCGGTACGGCTGTTCCAGAAGGTGATCCTCCCGGCGTCGGTGCCGGCCGTCTTCACGGGCGTCCGGCTCGCGGGAGCCGTGTCCATCCTGGTCCTGGTCGCGGCCGAGATGATCGGCGCCAAGGCGGGCCTCGGCTATCTGATCAACGCCTCGCAGTACAACTTCGCCATCCCGCAGATGTACGCCGGGATCATCACGATCTCCGCCGTCGGCGTGGCCTTCAACCAGCTCCTCGTCGCTCTGGAGCGGCGGCTCAGCTCCTGGCGCGTCCCCGCGAACGGCTGAACCGCGCCCCGCCGTCCGCCTCCCCGTACTCGCCCACCCACCTAGGACACCACCATGCCCGGATCCCCGCCCCTTCCCCGTCAGCTGCACCTGAACGCCTTCCTGATGAACGCCGGCCACCACGACGCGGCCTGGCGGCACCCCCGCACCACGCCGGAGCGCGTCACCGACGTGGCGTACTTCCAGGAGCTGGCCCGGACCGCCGAGCGCGGGCTGCTCGACTCGGTGTTCCTCGCCGACGGCCTCGCCCTGTGGGGCAACGCCCGGTACAACGCACTCGGCGGCTTCGAGCCGCTCACGCTCCTGTCGGCGCTGGCCGGCGTCACGCGGCACATCGGGCTCATCGCCACCGTCTCGACCACGTTCAACGAACCGTTCACCACGGCCCGCGCGTTCGCCTCCCTCGACCACCTCAGCGGCGGCCGGGCGGGCTGGAACATCGTGACGTCGGGCAGCGTCGACGAGGCCCGCAACTTCGGCCGCGAGGAACACCTGGAGCACGGCCTGCGCTACGAGCGGGCCCGGGAGTTCGTCGACGTCGCCGTCAAGCTCTGGGACAGCTGGGCCGACGACGCCGTCGTCCTCGACCGCGAGCGCGGTGTCTACGCGGACACCGACAAGGTCCGGCCCATCGACCACCGGGGGACGCACTTCCGGGTGCGCGGCCCCCTGAACGTGCCCCGCTCCCCGCAGGGGCACCCGCTGCTTGTGCAGGCGGGATCGTCTGAGGACGGCAAGGAGTTCGCGGCCCGGTACGCGGAGGCCGTGTTCACCGCGCAGCAGACCCTGTCCGACGCCCAGGCGTTCTACAAGGACCTCAAGGGCAGGGTGGCCCGTCAGGGCCGGGCCGAGGACGGCGTGAAGATCCTGCCCGGCATCTGCCCCGTCATCGGCTCCACGGAGGCGGAGGCCCGCGCCCTGGAACAGGAGCTCACCGACCTCCAGGTGCCGGAGTACGGCCTCGCCCAGCTCTCCGGGATGCTCGGCACCGACCTGACCGGCCTGCCGCTGGACGGGCCACTGCCCCGGCTGCCCGACGAGCGCGACATCAACGGCAACAAGAGCCGCTTCACGCTGGTCGCCGAACTCGCCCGGCGGGACGGGCTCACCCTGCGCGAACTGATCGCCCGGCTCGGCGGCGGGCGCGGCCACCGGGTCGTCGCCGGCACCCCCGAGCAGATCGCCGACCAGCTCCAGGAGTGGTTCACCCAGGGCGCCGCCGACGGGTTCAACATCATGCCGCCGTACCTGCCCGGCGGGCTCGACCACTTCGTCGACCAGGTGGTCCCGATCCTCCAGGCCCGCGGCCTGTTCCGCACCGAGTACACCGGCCGCACCCTGCGGGAGCACTACGGGCTGCCGCGGCCGACGGGCGTCGCGGCCCCGGCGCCCGCAGCGGCCGTCGGCGCCGGACGGACGGCCTGACCCGCGAGGCGCGCGACCTCACCACCGACCTCCTAGGGGGTGTCTCGTCGATCATGCCGGGCTCGCGACGCCTGGCACCGCGCCTCGCCGCGTTGCCGAAGCGCCCCGATAGCTCCGCTATCGAGCCACTCCGGCGCCTTGCGACGCACGGCACCAGACGCCGCTCCCTGATCCGGCCTGATCGACGAGACACCCCCTAGGCCCCGCTCATCACTCACCGAAAGGACGACCTGCCATGACCCTCGCCTCCACCCCCTCGGGCGCTCCGACCGCGCCCACCTCCGCCACACCCGCCACGCCCGCCGGGGCGACCGGGGCGACCGGACCGACCGGCTTCGGGCTCCGCCGGATCGGCGGCCGCATCGGCGCCGAGGTCCACGGCCTGGACCTGGCGGGCGACCTCGCCCCGGGCACCGTGGCGGCGCTCAACGACGCCCTTCTGGAGCACAAGGTCCTGGTCTTCCGCGAGCAGCACCTCGACGACGACGGCCAGCTCCGCTTCGCCTCGCTCTTCGGCGAGCTGACGGGCGCCCACCCCACCGTGCCGGCCGTCGACGGGCGGCCGCAGATCCTGCCGGTGGACGGCGACGAGGGCATCCGCGCCAACCACTGGCACACGGACGTCACCTTCGTCCGTACGCCGCCCAAGGCGTCCACCCTGCGGGCCCTCGTCGTCCCGCCGTACGGCGGCAACACCCTGATCGCCAACGCGGCCGCGGCCTACCGGGACCTGCCGGAGCCGCTGCGGGAGCTCGCCGACCGGCTGTGGGCCGTGCACACCAACGCGTACGACTACGCCGAGCCGAAGAACGAGAAGGCCGCCGAGCACCGCAGGCAGTTCGTGTCACGGCGCTACCGCACCGCCCACCCGGTCGTGCGCGTCCACCCGGAGAGCGGCGAACGCGGCCTGTTCGTCGGCGGGTTCGCGCAGAGCCTGGTCGGGTTCGGCCCGGCGGAGTCGCGGGTCCTCCTGGGGCTCCTCCAGTCGTACGTCACCCGGCCCGAGAACGTGGTGCGGATCTCCTGGAACGCCGGCGACCTCGTGCTGTTCGACAACCGCGTCACCCAGCACTACGCCCCGGACGACTACGGCGACCAGCCGCGGCTGCTGCACCGCGTCACCGTCGCCGGGGACGCCCCCGCCGGGGTCGACGGCGCGCACAGCTACGTCGTCGAGGGCGACGACGCCGCCCACTACACGCCCGTCCCGGCCTGACCGGGGCCACGCCATCCGACGGGTGCCGCCGCGGCTCCCGCCCGCAGGTCCCGCCGCGACCGACGGCGGGACCTGCGGGATAATGCCGGCATGCGGATCTCAGCCAGGGCGGACTACGCGGTACGGGCCGCCCTTCTCCTCGCCGGCGCCCCCGGGGGCGGCCCCCTGAAGGCGGAGGCCATCGCCGAGGCGCAGGAGATCCCGCACAAGTTCCTCGAAGGCATCCTCAACGACATGCGCCGCGGCGGACTGGTGCTCAGCCAGCGCGGCGCCAGCGGCGGCTACCGGCTGGCCAAGGCCGCCGAGGACATCTCCGTCGCCGACGTGGTGCGGACGGTCGACGGCCCGCTGGTCTCCGTACGCGGCGTGCGCCCGCCGGAGCTCTCGTACAACGGCCCCGCACAGGCGCTGCTGCCGCTGTGGGTCGCCCTGCGCGCGAACGTCCGCCAGATCCTCGAAGGCGTCTCGCTGGCGGACATCGCCTCGGGCGAGCTCCCCGACTTCGTGCACTCCCTGGCGCAGGACCCGACGGCCTGGACCAATCCCTGAGACGACGGCCACGGCCTCGAACCGCCACCGGTCTGACCTGCGACATCTCGATCAATAAGACGAGATCGTCCAGTATATGAAATCCCTCTTGGGGCCGAAACCCGCCTCTGCCACTATGCCTATCACTCAGGTGGGAAAACTAGGGATTCCGGAGGTGGCAGCTGTGCGCACGCTGAAGCAGGCAGACGACTCGCTCCCGTCCTCGCTCCTCACCTCCCGCCGGCACATCGACCTCGGCCGCACGTCCAGCGCCATCTGTCGGCCTTTCTGAGGCCGTTCAGCGGATCCGCCTCTCCAGTCCCGCAGAACAGCCGCCACCGCCGATCGCATCCCGCCACCGCCCACGCACCGCACGCGCCCTGCCCCGCGCCGGGCGAAGCTCGCGGGCGGTCGCGTCACGCATGTCCGCACTTCCTGAAGACCTTTCCCCGAAAGGACACCTCCGTGTCTGCCGCAAGACCGCTCACCGCCCTCCGCACCCTCGCCGCCGTCGCGGCTCTTCCCCTTCTGCTCACCGCCTGCGGCTACGGCTCCCAGGCCGCCGAGGACGACGAGCAGCCCAAGGTCGCGGCCGACGCCAAGAAGCTCTCCGCCGGCGAGGTGCGGATCGGCTACTTCCCGAACCTCACCCACGCCACCGCTCTCGTGGGCGTCGAGAAGGGCCTGCTCCAGAAGGAGCTCGGCGGCACGACGATCAAGCCCTCGACCTTCAACGCGGGCCCGTCGGAGATCGAGGCGCTGAACGCCGGCTCGATCGACATCGGCTTCATCGGCCCCTCCCCCGCCATCAACGGCTA
Source organism: Streptomyces sp. NPDC127092 (assembly GCF_042722475.1). Lineage (NCBI taxonomy): Bacteria > Bacillati > Actinomycetota > Actinomycetes > Kitasatosporales > Streptomycetaceae > Streptomyces > Streptomyces sp. NPDC127092. The sequence goes on along the minus strand of NZ_JBHXFE010000047.1, from coordinate 21,456 downwards.
CACCAAGTCCAAGGGCCAGAACCTGAGGATCATCTCCGGTTCCGCCTCGGGCGGCGTGAAGCTGGTCGTCAACCCGGAGAAGATCAAGACGGTCGACGACGTCAAGGGCAAGCGGATCGCGACCCCGCAGCTCGGCAACACCCAGGACGTCGCGTTCCTGCACTGGGTGTCCGAGAAGGGCTGGAAGGTCGACTCGCAGAGCGGCAAGGGCGACGTCTCCGTGCTGCGCACCGACAACAAGGTGACGCCGGACGCCTACAAGTCCGGTTCCATCGACGGCGCGTGGGTGCCGGAGCCGACCGCGTCGAAGCTGGTCAGCGAGGGCGCGAAGGTCCTCCTCGACGAGTCCGACCTGTGGCCCGAGAAGAAGTTCGTCATCACCAACATCATCGTGCGCCAGGCGTTCCTCAAGGAGCACCCGGACGTCGTCGAGGCGGTGCTGCGCGGCACGGTGAAGACCAACGCGTGGATCACCGCCAACCCGGACGCGGCCAAGGAGTCGGTGAACGCGGCGCTGAAGAAGGAGACCGGCAAGCCGCTCTCCGCCAAGGTCATCGACGCGGCCTGGCCGTCCATCACCCTCACCGACGACCCGCTCGCGGCCACCCTCCAGGCGCAGGCGGACCACGCGGTGGACGCGGGACTGCTGAAGAAGCCCGAGCTCGCCGGCATCTACGACCTCACGCTGCTCAACAAGGTGCTCAAGGCCGAGGGCAAGCCGGAAGTCGCCGACGCCGGTCTCGGCGCGAAGTAAAGCCGTAGCAGCGCAGCCCGAACTCCCAGGAGATGACGACCATGGCCACGACCACGACACTCGCCAAGGCCGAGGACCGTGCGGCGGTGACACACGCCGCGCGCATCGAGCACGTCTCGAAGTCCTTCGGCGGTCCCGCCGGCGGCCAGCTCGTCCTCGACGACATCTCCCTCGACGTCGCCCCCGGCGAGTTCGTCACCCTCCTGGGAGCCTCGGGCTGCGGCAAGTCCACCCTGCTCAACCTCGTCGCCGGACTCGACTCACCCACCGCCGGCTCCATCACCACCACCGGCCGGCCCGCCCTGATGTTCCAGGAACACGCCCTCTTCCCCTGGCTGACCGCCGGCAAGAACATCGAACTCGCCCTGAAACTCCGCGGCGTCCCCAAGCCCGACCGCCGCCCCGAAGCCGAACGACTCCTCGAACTCGTCCGCCTCACCGGCTCCTACGGCAAGCGCGTCCACGAACTGTCCGGCGGCATGCGCCAGCGCGTCGCCCTCGCCCGCGCCCTCGCCCAGGACTCCCAGCTCCTCCTCATGGACGAGCCGTTCGCCGCACTCGACGCCATCACCCGCGACGTCCTCCACGACGAACTCACCCGCATCTGGCGCGAAACCCGCCTCTCGGTCCTGTTCGTCACCCACAACGTCCGCGAGGCCGTACGACTCGCCGAACGCGTCGTCCTGCTCTCGTCCCGCCCCGGCCGCATCGCCCGGGAATGGACCATCGACATCCCGCAGCCGCGCCGCATCGAGGACGCCGCCGTCGCGGAACTGTCCGTCGAGATCACCGAAGAACTGCGTGGGGAGATCCGCCGCCATGGCCAGCACTGAGACGACCGCCGCCGCCGCCGGAAAGGCCGACGACCTGGCCGGCCTGGAGGCGGGCCTCGACGCCCTCGACAGCGTCGAAATACGCAGCACCCCGGTGCGCGAGGTCCTCCTGAAGAAGGTCCTGCCGCCGGTCCTCGCCGTCGTCCTCGTGCTGGCGGCATGGCAGTTGCTCGTGCACCTGAAGGTCACCGACGAGGGCAAACTGCCCGCACCGTCCGCCGTCTGGGACAGCCTGACCACCATGTGGCTGGAAGGAACCCTCCTCGGCGTCCTGTGGACCAGCGTGTCCCGCGCCCTGCTCGGCTTCCTCCTCGCCCTCGCCATCGGCACACCCCTCGGCCTGCTCGTCGCCCGCGTCGCCGTCGTCCGCACCGCGATCGGCCCCATCCTCTCCGGCCTGCAGTCCCTGCCCTCGGTCGCCTGGGTCGCCCCCGCCGTCCTCTGGCTCGGCCTCAACGACTCCATGATGTTCGCCGTCATCCTCCTCGGCGCCGTCCCCTCCATCGCCAACGGCCTCGTCGCCGGCGTCGACCAGGTCCCGCCCCTGTTCCTGCGCGCCGGACGCACCCTCGGCGCCACCGGACTCAAGGGCGCCTGGCACATCGTCATGCCCGCCGCCCTCCCCGGCTACCTCGCCGGCCTCAAGCAGGGCTGGGCCTTCTCCTGGCGCTCCCTCATGGCCGCCGAAATCATCGCCAGCTCCCCCGACCTCGGCCTCGGCCTCGGCCAACTCCTCGAAAACGGCCGCAACAACTTCGACATGCCCGGCATCTTCCTCGCCATCATCCTCATCCTCCTCGTCGGCGTCGCCATCGACCTCCTCGTCTTCAGCCCCCTCGAACGCGCCGTCCTGCGCCGCCGCGGCCTCCTCGTGAAGGCCTGATCCATCCGGTCAGGGATGATGCCGCCATGGCGACCGACAACGACCTCCTGCCCGCGCGTACGCGGCGCTCCGCTCCCCTGGTGTTCGCCATGGGAGCGGCCGTGGGCGTGCTCGGCGGGATGATCGGTCTGGGCGGTGCGGAGTTCCGGCTGCCGTTGCTGATCGGCCTGTTCGGGTTCGCCGCGCTCTCGGCGGTCATCCTGAACAAGGCCATGAGCCTGATGGTGGTCCTCGTCGCGCTGCCCGCCCGGATGGCGGCGGTTCCGGCCTCGGAGGTGGCCGCTCACTGGCCCGTCGCCGTCAACCTGCTGGCCGGGAGCCTGCTGGGTGCGTGGGTCGGAGCGGCCTGGGCCGTGCGGACGCGGGGTGCGACGCTGTACAAGGTCCTTGCCGGCCTGATGGTGCTCATGGCCGCGGCCCTGGTCGCCTCCCACAGCACCACACCGGCGACGCTCGCGCTGCCGGTGTGGGCGCAGGTCGCCTGCGGGGTCGTCGCCGGGTTCGGCATCGGAGTGGTCGCGGCGATCATGGGCGTGGCCGGCGGTGAGCTGCTGATCCCGACGATCGTGCTGCTGTTCGCCGTGGACATCAAGGCGGCGGGCAGCCTTTCGCTGCTGGTGTCCCTGCCGACGATGCTGGTGGCCTTCGCCCGTTACAGCCGTGACGGCAGCTTCGCGGTGCTCGGCGCCAGCCTCCGCTTCGCCGCGGTGATGAGCGCGGGCTCCGTCGCCGGTGCCCTGCTGGGCGGGCTGCTCCTCGGGGCGGTCCCCGACCTGCTGCTCATCCCCGCCCTGGCCGTGGTCCTGCTGGTCTCCGCGGTCAAACTCGCCCGTCACCGCTGACGCCACCCACGTCCTCACCCGCCGCCGTCCCCCGCCCGGCCGTCTCCTTCGGGCGGCTCCCCGGACCGGACCGGCCGAGCGTCGCCGTGAGCAGGACGGCCGTCAGGGTGCCCGCGACCACGCCGCTGCCCAGGATGGTGCGGGCCCAGGCGGGGAATCCCGCGTACAGGTCCGGGCTGAGCAGCGGCAGCAGTCCCACGGTGAGCGCGAGTGCGGCCGTCAGCGAGCCCGTGCCCGTGCCGGACAGGTCGGCCCTGCGGAGCATCTCGACGCCCATCACGGCGATGACCGCGTAGACGACGAGGGCGGAGCCGCCGACCACGGCCTCGGGCATGCCCGCCAGCGCCCGGGAGACCGGCGCGGCGAGGCCGAGGACGACCAGAAGCACCCCGGCGCCGGCGGTGACGAAGCGGCTGCGGACTCCGGTGAGCCGGCCGATGCCGATGTTCTCGGCGCTGGTCACCATGAGGGACGTGCCGAAGAGGCCGCCGGCCAGGGACACCAGGGCGTCGGCGCGGGCGACACGCGGAACGTCCCGTCCGGGAGCGGGAGTCCGGCCGACGGTCTCGCTGTTGAGGACGGTCTGTCCGGTGATCTCGGCCAGCGTGGTGAGGCTGAACACGAGCAGCGGAAGGGCGGCCACCAGGTCGAACCGCGGCGCCCCGAAGGGCAGGAGCGCGGGCAGCGCGAAGCCGCTGCCGGCGGCGGGGGCGAAGGTCCCGAGCCCGGTCGTCACCGCCACGGCCGTGCCCGCCGCCATGCCGATGAGGACGGAGGTCTGGCGCCAGACGCCGCGCAGGAGGACGTACGCGGCGACGGTCGCCGCGACCGTGAGCGCGGCGAGGAGGACCGCGCGGGGCTCGCCCGTGCCGTCCGGGCCGGTGACGAGCCGGGCGGCGACCCGGATCATCGCGATGCCGATGAGCAGCACGGTCACGCCCATGACCAGCGGCGGGAACAGCCGTACGACACGGGCGTACAGGGGCAGTACGGCGAGCAGCAGCGCCGCCGCGAGGAGGACGGCGCCGGTGGCGGTCGGCGCCCCGTGTTCCTGGGCGATCTGGAGGAACAGCGCGGTCGCGGCCCCGCCGGGCAGCATGACGAACGGGAGGCGGCCGCCGATCCGCCACACGCCGAGGGACTGGAGCAGCGCGCCGGCGCCGCACAGCAGCAGGACGGCGCTGAGCAGCGAGGCGGTGGCGTCCGGCGGCATCCTCAGGGTGCCGGCGACCAGGAACACGGTGGAGACCGGGGCGGCGATCATCGCCAGGACGTGCTGGGCCGACAGCGGGACCAGTCGCCGCCACGGGACGCGGGCGTCGACGGCTGCCGGGGAGGAGCCGGCCGCCGCGGGGGTGCGGGTGGGGGCCGTCATGCCGTCGCCTCCAGCCACGGGATGTCGGCCGCGGCGTAACGGTAGGCGCGGAAGACGGCGTTGGGCTCGGACGGGAAGAGGCCGCGTACCTCGCTCTCGCCGTAGCCCGCGAAGTACGGGACGACGTACTCCCAGCAGAGGTAGCCGTCCTTCGTCACCTCGAACAGCCGCCCGGACGGAGAGTCGGTGACGAGCGTGTTGCCGTTCGGCAGGCGCTGCGCGGAGCCCATGAAGGGCGCGAAGAAGAACTCGCGGGCCGGATCGTGGTACTCCCACACCACGTCGCCGCCCGCCCGGTCGATCTCGATGACGCGGGAGTAGGGCACGTCGTGGCCGGGCCGGAAGACGCCGTTGTCGAAGACCAGCAGCCGGCCGTCGTCCAGTTCGGTGGGCGCGTGCTGCTGGCTCACCGTGCCGGGGCGGCTGCGCCACAGGATCTCGCCCGTGTCGCGGCTGATGACGACGACGGCCGAGACGCTGCGCAGGCTGGCGAGGACGTTGCCGTCCCGCAGGGGCGTGACGCTGTTGATCAGGGGCCAGTGCTCGCGGGCGTACGCCTCGTGCAGCGCGAACTCCTCGCGGTCCAGGTGCTCCGCCGCACGCCAGGACCACAGGAGTTCACCGTCCGGGCCGACCTCCTTGACGGTGTCGGCCCACACCACGCCGCCCGCGGCCTCCGAGCCGGGTACTCCGCCCCGTACGGCCGCCGCCTCCGCCCCCGACAGGGGTTCCAGGGCGGTGTAGAGGATGCGGCCGTCGTCGAGGTGGTGGGCGTCGTGGTGCTGGAGGGGGTCGCGGTGCTCCCGCAGCACGGTGCCGTCGGGGGCCGCCCGGAGCATGACGCCGCCCCGGTACTTGTGCCACATCGGGAAGAGGGCCTCCTCCCCCGGGAGCACGCCGTTGTAGGCGAGGGTCCCGTCGGGGAGGAGGCGGGCGTGGCGGCCGGGGCGGTAGGGCAGGTCCCAGCGGTGGACGGTGCGGCCGTGGAGGTCGACGAGGTAGACCTCTCCGCTGCCGGTGAGCGGCGCGAAGAGGGTGTAGCCCTCGGACGCGGCCGTCTCGTCGAGGGCGATGAGGCCGGTGGGACGCCGGCGGCGCGAGTTCTGGTCGATCGGGGGGATGGCGGGCACGTCGGATCTCCTCGCTGCGCGGGTGCGCGCTTCAAACTTTCTTTGATGAGAACAACCGACTTTGACGGTAGGGGCGTTGTGTGACGGGCGTGTGTCAGGAGTACGAAACCGTCTCCGGGTTCACGCCGCGGGCCGCGTAGGGTGCCGTCAGGCGCACTCGACCGGGGAGAACGGCGCCACGGGGCGGGGAAGGACGGGACACGATCATGGAGGCCGCGAACACACCGCGGGTGGGGGCTGCCGTACGCCGCCGGCGGCGGGCACTCGACCTGACGCTCGCCGACGTGGCCGGGCGCAGCGGTCTTTCCTCCCCGTTCCTCAGCCAGATCGAGAACGACCGGGCGCGCCCCAGCATGCGGTCGCTGCAGCGGATCGCCGACGCCCTCGGGACCACGGCGGTGCAGCTGCTCGCCGCCTCGGACGAGACCCGCACGGTCGACATGGTCCGCGCCGCCGACGACAGCGGCCTCGACCGGGAGGCGCGCGTCCGGCCGGTGGTGCGCGGCCGCCATCAGCTGCACGCCCTGGAGTTCACCGGCGAGCACGAGGCGGACCGCGAGTTCCGGCACCGCAACGACGAGCTGATGTACGTGGCGGACGGCGCGGTGGAGGTGGAGGCCGACGGCCGGGTGCACCGGCTGGGCCGCGGTGACACCCTGCTGCTGTCCGGCGGCGTCCGCCACCGCTGGCGCTCCACCGGGCCGGACTCGCGGGTCCTGGTGGTCGCGATCGGCGACCACGTGGAGGTACTGGAGTCCTGACGGGGCCCGTCCGCCCGCGCCGCCCCGCGTCCGACGCGGCCGGCTCAGCCCGCCGACAGCTCGCCGAGCAGCTTCCAGGTGCGGCGCCGGTCGTCCTCGCCGCTCAGGTCCGTCGCCGTGAACACGACCTCGGTCGCCCCCGCCTCGCGATAGCGCCGCACCTCGGCGGCGACGGTCTCCTCGTCGCCCAGGACGGCCAGGTCGGCGGCCCGCTCGACGCCGGAGAGCTCGATGACGCGCTGGTACGAGGGCACCCGCTCGTAGAGCGCGAGCGCCTCGGCCGCGCGCCGCCGCACGCCCTCGGCGTCGGACGTGACCGCGCCGGGGACGAGCGCGACGATCCGGGGCGCGGGGCGGCCCGCCGCTTCCGCCGCGGCGGTCACGGCCGGGACGACGTGCTCGGCGAGGGCGCGCGGCCCGGCCAGGAACGGCAGGATCCCGTCGGCGAGTTCACCGCTGACGCGCAGCGTCTGCGGCCCCATCGCGGCGACCAGCACCGGCACCGGGGGCCGGGCCCCCGGCACCGCCGCCGAGTACGGCGTCGTCGCCGTGAGCAGCTCTCCGTGGAAGTCGGCCTCGCCCGTTTCGAGGAGGGGCCGCAGGGCGGTGAGGAATTCGCGGAGCAGCTTGACGGGCCGCTCGTACGGAAGGCCGAACCCGGTCTCGGTGAGGTGCTTGGTGCCGAGGGCGAGCCCGAGGTGGTAGCGGCCGCCGGTGGCCGCCTGGGCCGTCTGGGCCTGGCTGGAGACGAGCAGCGGATGCCGGCCGAAGATCGGGATCGCGGCCGTCCCCACGTGCAGGCCGGGAACTTCGCGCCCGACGATCGCGGCCAGCGACGGCGAGTCGTACGCGAAGGTCTGGCCGAACCACGCCGAGTGCAGTCCGGCGTCCCGCGCCTCCCGCGCGAGCGCCACGGTGCTGTCGACGGGGAGCTGCCGGGAGGTCGAGCTGAGCGTTACTCCGAGGGTCATGCAGGCGACAACAGGCGCCCGCAGCAACGGAATTCCCGCTCCACACGACTGGACGGGGAGGCGCCGGAGGCCCGCTCGGTCTCCCGGCGTCCGCCGTCACCCGTGCCGGACACCTCGACCGGCGCGCGGGGCCCTTCGGACCGGCGGGCCGGGTCGGCCGGGGGACGGTCCTCGTCCCCGTCGTCCCCGTCGCCCCCGTCGTCCCCGTCGCCGCCGTCAGAGCGCGACGATCGTGGTCTCGGTCGCCTTGACGCTCGTCCAGACGGACACCCCGTCGGCCAGGCCGAGTTCGGCGGCGGCCTGCGGGGTGATCTCGGCGACCAGGTCGGGGGCCAGGTCGGAGGTGATCAGGACCCGCAGCCGGCTGCCGCTGGTGGTGATCTCGCGTACGGTGCCGGCCCAGACGTTACGGGGACTGCCGGCGGGCCTGTCACGGTGCACGGACACCGCCTCGGGCGCGACGATCGCCAGCGCGGGGGTGCCGGGCGGTGGCGGTTCGGCCGCGACGAGGGTGCCGCCGCCGTCGAGGGCGAGGCCGTCGGGAGTGGCGGTGCCGGGCCACGCGTTGCGGCCGAGCATCCGGGCCACCCACGGCGAGCGGGGGTGGCGGGTGACCTCGGCCGGGGCGGCGTCCTGGAGCGCACGGCCCCCGTCGAGCACGAGGACGCGGTCGGCGAGCGACACCGCCTCCACCGGGTCGTGGGTGACGATCAGGCAGACGCCGCCGAAGCCGGCCAGGTGGCTCCGCAGGGTGTGCCGGACGTGGGCGCGGGTCGTCTGGTCGAGCGCGGCGAGCGGCTCGTCGAGGACCAGCAGCCGGGGCCGGGCGGCGAGCGCCCGGGCGAGGGCGACGCGCTGGGCCTGGCCGCCGGAGAGCTGCGTCGGCTTCCGGTGACCCAGGTGGCCGACCCCGAGGCGGTCGAGCCAGGTCTGGGCCTCGCGGCGGGCCTCGGCACGCGGGACGCCCTGGGCGCGCAGCCCGTAGGCGGTGTTGGCGAGGGCCGTCATGTGCGGGAAGAGGGCGCCGTCCTGCGGCACCCAGGCGACCCGACGGCGGTGCGGGGGCAGGCCGGTGACGTCGGTGCCGCCGACGGTGAGTTCCGCGTGAGCGCGGTGCGTGAGGCCGAGGAGGGCCCGGAGCAGGGTGGTCTTCCCGGCGCCGTTGGGGCCCACCACGGCGATGGTGGTGCCGGGGTCGGCGTCCAGGGTGAGCCGGGTGAAGCCGGTGACCCGGGCGCGCAGCGCCCATCGGCCGGCACCGGGGGCCGACGGGTCCGCGGCGTGGGGCGCGCCGGCGACGACCGGGACCGGGACCGCCGGGCCAGGGACGGCCTCACCGGCGGCGGCCGGGCCGGGGACGGCCGCATCGGGCCCGGCGGTGCCGGCCGTGCCGGCGACGGGCGTGCCCGGGGCGGCCGTGTCCGGTCCCGGCTCGGGGACGGCACGTCGCGTGCGGTCCGCGGGAGTCCCGGTCCACCGGCCGCGCAGGGCGACGAGGACGCCCATGGCGATGGCGAGGAGCAGGAGGGAGACGGAGGTGGCGGCCTCCGGTTCGTCCTGGAGCAGCAGGTACACCTGGAGCGGCAGCGTCTGCGTGGTGCCGGGGAGATTGCCGGCGAAGGTGATCGTGGCGCCGAACTCGCCCAGCGCCCGTGCCCAGGTGAGCGCCGCGCCCGCGACGACCCCGGGCACCACCATGGGCAGGGTGACGGTGAAGAAGACCCTGACGGGTGAGGCGCCGAGGGAGGCCGCCGTCTCCTCGTACCGCGGCCGGAGTCCGCCGAGGGCGCCTTCCAGGCTGATCACGAGGAAGGGCATGGCGACGAAGGTGGCGGCGACGACGGCGCCGGAGGTGTGGAACGGCAGGGTGATGCCGAAGGTGCTCTCCAGCCAGGGGCCGAGGAGTCCGCGCCGGCCGAAGGCGAGCAGGAGGGCGACGCCGCCGACGGTGGGCGGCAGGACCATGGGCAGCAGGACGAGCGAGCGCACGAACGCCTTGCCGGGGAACGGCACCCGGGCCAGCAGCCACGCCAGCGGGACGCCGAGCAGCAGGGAGAGGCCGAGCGCCCAGAAGGAGACGAGGAGCGACAGTTTCAGCGCCTCGACCGTGCCCGGCGACGTCAGGTGGTCGCCGAGCTCGCCCCACTCGGTCCGCGCCAGGATCCCGACCAGGGGGAGCGCCAGGAACGCCACGGCCAGCAGCGCGGGCAGCACGAGCGCGAGGGGCGGCCGACGGTTCCCGGTGCGGCGTGCGTCGACGCGGGTGGCTGCTCGTTTCATCGGTGGTCCCGGGGAGGTGAGGGCGTGAGACGGAGGGGCTGTCCGACCCCCCGATGCGGACAGCCCCTCACGAGGAGGAGGGATCGGGGATCCCGTCGGTCACGGCTTCTGGAAGCCCGCGTCCTGGAGGATCTTCCGGCCCTCGGGCGAGGACAGCCAGGCGACGAACGCGGCGGCGGCCTCGGCGTGCTTCGAGTCCTTGAGCGTGGCGGCCGGGTACTGGGCGATGGCGTTCTGGGCGTCGGGGATCTCGACGGCGTCGACCTTGTCCTCGGCGCTCTCGGCGTCCGTCTTGTAGACGAGTCCGGCGTCGGCCTCGCCGAGCTCGACCTTGCTGAGCACCGCGCGGACGTTGGGCTCCTGGGAGACCGGCTTCACGGTGATCTTCTGGGCGTCGAGGATCTTCGCGCTGTACTTGCCCGCGGGCACCTCGGGCGCGGCCAGGACGACCTTCAGCTTGGTGTCCGCGAGGTCCTTCAGCTCGTCGACCTTGTGCGGGTTGCCCTTGCCGGTGGCGATGACCAGCCGGTTCTTCGCGATGATCGCGGGGGTGCCGGTGTCGGCCTTCACCTTGTCCATGCTCTTGGTGTCGGCGGTGACCAGGACGTCTGCGGGCGAACCCTGCGAGACCTGGGCGACGAGCTCCTGCGAGCCGGCGAAGGAGAAGGTGATCCTCGTGCCCGGGTGGGACTTCTCGTAGGCGGCGCCGGCCGTCCTGAACACGTCGGTGAGGGACGCGGCGGCGAGCACGGTGAGGTGCGCGGCGGGGGCGCCGTTCGCGGTGCCGGAGGCCGTGGAGCCGCCGGTGTCCTGCTTCGGGTCGTCGTTGCCGCAGGCGGCGAGCGGTACGAGCAGGGCGGCGGTGAGGACGGCGGAAGCGGTACGGCGTCCGGTCGGGGTGAGGGACATGGAGGTCGGAACTCCTCGGAGGTGGAAGCTGCGGGAAGGGCCGGTCGCGCCGACGGCCGAGGTGTCTCGTAACTGCGTGAGGGTCAGGTCTCAGGTGCGGTCGATGTGCACGCTGGTCGACTTCACGCGGGCGGTGGCCTGCATGCCGACTTCCAGTCCCAGCTCCTCCACGGCCTCCCGGGTGAGGAGGGAGACCAGGCGGTGGGGCCCGGCCTGGATCGTGACCTGGGCGGCGACGTCGCCGAGCTTGATCGCGGTGACGATGCCCGGGAACGCGTTGCGCGCCGACGTGTACGGCACGTCGTCGTCCTCGCCCTGCGCGAGCTCCACGGAGAACGCCGCCAGCGACTTCCCGTCGATGACGCGCCGCCCGCTCTCGTCGCGGTGGGTCGCGACCCGTCCCGCGTCGGCCCAGCGCCGTGCCGTGTCCGGGCTGACGCCCAGCAGACGAGCGGCCTGCCCGATGGTGTAGGACTGCATATGCGACACCGTAGGCGCACATCTCGCTCATCTGCAACAACGTCGTGGGACCCTCCATCGCGAATGCGAGGTGCGCCGTAGGAACCGACGAGAGCGCGTGCCCTCCGGGCTCCGCTCAGCCGAGGAGGGTGCCGGCCAGTGCCGCGAGCGGCGCCAGGGAGCGCGACTCGGTGAGGGACAGGTCGCGGAGGCAGTACACGACCAGGATGATCATGACGCCGGCCGGCATGCGCGTGCTGAGGTCCTGCGCTTCACGTCCCGTCTCACGATGAAGACCATCAGGTCCATCACCTGAACAGGTCCCTCTAGGGTGCGTCCCGTGCGCATACTTCTGGTGGAAGACGACGAGTCGGTGGCCCGGTCGCTGCGACGCGGTCTGGTCCGCTTCGGGTTCCAGGTCGAATGGGTCGCGACGGGGCACGCGGCGCTGGCCGCGGACAGCACGTACGACCTGGTCTTGCTGGACCTCGGGCTGCCGGACACCGACGGGCTCGACGTCTGCCGCGCCCTGCACGGCCGCGGCGACGGCGTTCCGATCATCGTGATCAGCGCCCGCAGCGACGAGACCGACCGGGTCGTCGGACTCGAACTGGGCGCCGACGACTACGTGTCCAAGCCCTTCGGCGTACGCGAGGTGGTCGCCCGCATCAGGGCGGTGATGCGCCGGGTACGCCCCGTGACCCCGCCCGAGGCCGCCGGCCCGGACCGTTACGGGTCCCGGCTGACCGTCGACCGCAAGGCGGCCCGGGTGCACCTGGACGGCGCCGAGGTGGCGCTCACGCCGAAGGAGTACGACCTGCTCGCCTTCCTCACCGAGGAGCCGGGCGCGCTGATGTCGCGCGAGCAGATCATGGAAGCGGTCTGGGACGCCAACTGGTTCGGCCCGACGAAGACACTGGACGTCCACGTGGCCGCGCTGCGCCGCAAGCTCGCGGGCGCGATCGCCGTCGAGGCGGTGCGCGGCGTCGGCTTCCGCCTGGTCGTCGTCGAGGGCGGCGCCGGCACCGAGGGCCGGGCCGGGGCCCCGTCGTGATCCGGCAGCTGATCGTCAGTTACGTGCTGCTGGTCGCCGTCGCCGTCGCCGCCTTCACCGTGCCGGTCGCCTTCACCCTCACCGACCAGCTGCGGGGGGACACCGAGCTGTCCGTGAGCCGGGAGGCCGCCACCATGGCCCGGCTGCTCGCGGACCCCGCTCCCGCCTCGCGGGCGGCGCTGGTCGAGATGGCCGACGCGTACGGCAGCGCCACGCCCGGCGCCGTCGAGGCGATCACCGCCGAGGGCGACGCCGTCGGCACGCTGCCGCTGCCGGCCCGGGCGGGCCAGCCGTACGACGCCGCCCTCGCCCGCGCGCTGGACGAGGGGAAGCCGACCGTGGACTGGGGGGCGAACTTCGTCTGGGGGCCGCGGCTGACGGTCACCGAGCCCGCGCGCTCCCGCGCCGGGGCGGGCGAGGTCGTGGGCGCCGTCCGCATCACCTACCGGACCTCCGAGCTGACCGAACGGCTCTGGACCATCTGGGGCTTCCGCGCGATCCTCGCCGTCGCGGTCCTGGCCGTGGCGGCCGGCCTCGGCGCCCTCGCGGCCCGTCGGCTGACCCGGCCGCTGCGCGAACTCAACGCCATGGCGGCCCGGTTCGGCGACGGCGACCTGACCGCGCGGTCACCGGTCACCGGACCGCCGGAGACGCAGACGCTGGCCCGCACCCTCAACCAGGGCGCCGAGCGGCTCGACACGCTCGTCGCCGCCCAGCGCATCTTCGTCGCCGACGCCTCGCACCAGCTCCGCACCCCGCTGACCGCGCTGCGGCTGTCCCTGGACAACATCGCGGACGGCGTCGACGACGAGTTCGTCCACGAGGACGTGGAGCTGGCCACCGCCGAGGTGGTGCGGATGAGCCGCCTCGTCGACGGCCTGCTGGTGCTGGCCCGGGCCGAGGCCAAGGTCGCGGCCGCCGAGCCGGCCCCGCTGCGGCAGACGGTGGAGGAACGGCTCGCGGTGTGGCGGCCGGCCGCCGACGAGCGCGGGGTGACGATCGTGCTCTCGGGAGAGTTCGACGACCGGCCGCGGGTGCTGTCCCGCCCCGGCAACCTCGACCAGGTCCTGGACAACGTCCTCTCCAACGCCCTGGAGGTCTCCCCGGACGGAGGGACGATCACCGTGCGCGCCGAGGTCCACCCCGACGAGGTGGCCCTGGAGATCCTCGACCAGGGCCCGGGCATGTCCGCCGCGGAGCGGGCCCGCGCCTTCGACCGCTTCTGGCGCGGCCAGGGCCTGACCGGCCGCTCGGGCTCCGGCCTCGGCCTCTCCATCGTCAAGCAGCTGGTGACCGACGACGGCGGCACCGTGACCCTGCGGGACGCCCCGGGCGGCGGACTGTGCGTGCGGATCGCGCTGCGGCTCAGCTCCCGGCCGGCAGCACAGAGGAGTGGTGGTTGACGATGAGCCACTTGCCGCCGCGCTTCTCGTACGCGTACGTGTAGCGGGCCTCGAGCCGCGTCCTCTCACCGGTCTTCGGGTCGGTGAGGTGGAACGCGTACAGACCGGCGTCGATCGCCGAGTCCCGGTCCAGGATGGTGATCACCGAGCGGATCTTCTCGCCCCTCGGCTTCTTCTGCAGGAAGTGCTCGAAGTAGTCGACGATCCCGGCGCGGTCGGTACGGATCCGGGGCGAGGCGGTCGGCAGCAGCACCGCTCCGGCGGCGTACCGGTCGGCCACCTTCTCCGCGTCACCCGTCATCAGGGCGGCGTTCCAGCCGTCGAACAGGGCGGCGACCTCCTTCTCTGCCGCCTCCCGCCCCTGCGCCACCGGCCCGGCACCGTACGCGGGCCGCGCGTCCCGGTGCTCCGCCGAGGCGACACCGACACCGGCCGTGACGGTACCGGCGACGACCAGCGCGGTGACAGTGGTGGCAGCGGTGCCGAGAACGGTCCGTGCGGATATCCGACGCTTCATCACACATCCCTGACGTAGGGGAACATGGGTCCACTCCCGTCGAACGAGGGAGTGGACCCACTGTCCCGGTCCGCCGGTTAGCCGTCGTCCAAGGCCCGTACAAGAGAGGGACAGGATCCGCCCAAGTCGCGGAACCCTCTCGGCGTGGGGGTCAGGACGGGTCGCCGTACTGGAGGCCGCGGCCGTTGGTGCCGACATAGACGCGGCCGTACGTGTCCGGGTCGCCCGTGATGACGCCGACGCCGCCGATGCTGCCCCACTGGTGGGCGTCGTCGTTGACGCGGAGCCAGGTGGCGCCCTTGTCGGTGGAGCGGAAGACGCCGGTGACGTCCTTGACGGTGCCGATCAGGTACAGGGCCTGGTAGGAGGCGCCGGGTGCGGCCTTGCCGAAGCCGAGGGCGGAGGCCGACCGCACCGTGGTGAGGGCGGTGAAGGTGCGGCCGCCGTCGGTGGAGTGCAGCAGCCCCTGGCCGCCGCCGGCGATCCACAGGTCTCCGGCGACGCCGGGGACGGCCGTGAGCCGGCCGGCGGGCAGGCCGGTCGCCCGGGCGGTGAAGGTCGCCCCGCCGTCGGTGCTGGCGTGGAGCGTGCCGCCGGCCAGTGAGTAGAAGGTCCCGGCCGAGGAGCGGTCGGCGACGACGACGGCGTCGGTGCCCAGTCCGCCGACCCTCGACCAGCTGGCACCCTTGTCGGTCGACCGGTACGGGACCTGGCCGGCCTGGGTCCAGACGATGGCCGAGCCGTCGGCCGCGAGGGCGACGCGGCCGTCCCCGGCACCGGCCACCGGCTCGGCCCTGAAGCCGTTCCAGCTGATGCCGCCGTCGGTGGAGTAGGCGCCGTCCTGCGCGCCGCCGTGGCCGACGCGGACCATCATCGAGGGCGCGGACTGGGCGAAGTCGATGTCCGTGCTGTTGGTCATCACCGGATTGCTCAGCCGCCCGGCCGGGACCTTGTTCAGGTCGTCGTGGCGGAAACCTCCCTGGTCGCCCATGGCGGTGACGACAGCGGCACCGCCGGGCGGGGCGATCGCGTCCATCAGCGCGGTCTCCTCCAGGCCCCGCGCCCCCACGGTCCAGTGGCTGGTGCCGCCGGTGTCGGTGGCGTGGGCGTCCTTGCTGCGCCAGATGCCGTTGCCGGTGCCGTACAGCACGTGCCCGGAGTCGAAGGGGTCGATGGCCAGGGCGGTCATCCAGTGCCCGGTGTGGGTGCCGACGTACGGGGCGGCGGAGGCGTCCCGTACCGACGTGTCCGCCAGTGCCTTCCAGGTCGTGCCGCCGTCGGTGGTGCGGTAGATCTCGTCCTCGGGCCACCAGCGGTCGAGGGTGGTGACCATCACCGTGGACGGTTTGCGCGGGTCGACGGCCAGGCCGGAGAACCCGTAGCCGCCCTGCGACGGGGACACGTTCTTCCATGTCCCGGCGGCCGGTGCGTACTTCCATACCGAGCCCGCCGTCACGCCGTTGGGTCCGAGGGCGTCGGTGTACGTCAGGTACAGCGAGCCGTCACCGGAGAGCACTCCGTGCTGGGGCAACTGGCCCGTGGGCTGCCCGGGGACGGCCTGCCAGGTGCTGCCGCCGTCGGTGGAGCGGTAGAGGGAGGTGGACCTGTCGGCGACGCCGACGTAGACCGTCCTGCTGCCGGCCGGGCCGTACGTCACGAAGGAGACGCCCGCGCCGCTGCCCGCACCGTCCTTGACGGGGAACGAGGAGACCTGCCGCCACGTCGCACCGCTGTCGGTGCTGCGCCACAGGCCGTTCTTGCGGGTGCCCAGCAGCAGGGTGCGGTTGTCCGAGGGGTCGATCGCCAGGCGTTCGCCGGCGCCGCGGCCGTCCTCGTTGCCGCCCAGCTTGAACGGCAGATCGGTGCGCTGGAAGGTGCGGCCACGGTCGGTGGAGCGCAGGATCGCGCCGTTGCCGGCCCACTCGTTGGTGTAGGTGCCGGTCGCGAGGTAGAGCCGGTCGGGGTCGACGGGGTCCGTGGCCAGCGCGTCGATGCCCAGCAGGTTCCAGTCCTTCTCGCCGATCCAGTCGGTCAGCGGGATCCACTGCTCGGCCGCGGCGTCCCAGCGGTAGGCGCCGCCCATGTCGGTGCGCGCGTACAGCAGCCCCCTCTCCCGGGGGTTGAACACCAGCCCGGTGACGTAACCCCCGCCCACGACCTGGGCGTTCTTCCAGACGTACGGTCCGGTCCCGGTGGCCGGGGCCTCGGCCGTCCTCACCAGCTTCCACTGCTGGTTGGTGCTGCCGTGGCCGCCGTACTGGATGACCGCCGCGCCGTCCGCGGTGGAGCCTCCGGAGACGTCCAGGACCTGGCCGCTCCTGCGGGAGGTGAAGGTGACGGCGTCGGAACCGCTCACCGCGTCGATCCGCCATTCCTGGGAGGCGGAGGAGCTGTCGGTCTGCTGCTCGGCGGCAGCCGCCCGCGCGGTCGAATCGCCCGCTATGCCGAGCACTTTGCCGCTGTTGCGGTTCACCAGCTCGTAATAGCCGTCGCCGGTGGACCTCAGCCGCCACTGCTGGTTGGCGGTGTTCTGGTCGGTCCACTGCTGGATGCGGGTGCCGTCGGCGGTGGAGAAGGCGTTGACGTCCAGCACCTTGCCGCTGCGCACCGAGACCAGCTTGTAGTAGGCGCTGACGTCGACCGTCGCGGCCTGCGAGTCGTCCTGCACGAACAGGAGGTACGGCACGACGGTGGCGGGCACACCGAGCAGCAGGGCGGTGGCGGTCCCGCGGCGGCGGTGACGTCCGCGGCGCCCGGCGTTGGTGGGGTTGTTCATGGGGGGGTGTTTCTCCTTGTACGACGGTGGATCGGGCAGGTCAGCGCTGCAGGGTGAGGACGCCCGGCCGGTACGGCAGCCGGTCGTAGGGTCCGCCCGCGGTGGGGGACTTGCCCTGGTACAGGAACCGCAGATCGCAGGGGTCGATGGTCATGGTCTGGTCGGGGTTGGTGCGGATCAGGTCACCGTGGCTGATGTCGTCGGTCCAGGTGGCGCCGCTGTTGGCCTTGCCCGCGAAGGGGCTGCTCTCGCTGCCGGCCTGCGGGGTCCACGCACCGCTCAGGCTGGAGGCCGTGAACGAGCGGAAGTAGCGCCGCTCGTTCGCGCCCCGGGCCTCGACGATCATGAGGTACTGGTTCCGGCCCTGGACCTTGTAGACCTGCGGCGCCTCGAAGAGGTTCTTCGCCGTGTCGCTCATGACCGTCGTGTACGACGAGCCGAAGCTGCCGGGGAAGTTCCCGATCGGCATGCTCGCCCGGTAGATCTTTCCGTTGTCTCCGGCGAAGAACAGGTACATGTTCTTCTCGTCGG
This sequence comes from Streptomyces sp. NPDC127092, assembly GCF_042722475.1. Classification (NCBI taxonomy): domain Bacteria; kingdom Bacillati; phylum Actinomycetota; class Actinomycetes; order Kitasatosporales; family Streptomycetaceae; genus Streptomyces; species Streptomyces sp. NPDC127092. The sequence continues at coordinate 3,978 of NZ_JBHXFE010000047.1, read as the reverse complement.
CGATCAGGGTCTGGTCGATCGGGCCGGTGCCGGATTCGGTGCGGGGGATGCTGCCGGTGAACAGCGGCCGCGGCGCGGACCAGCCGTCGGGGTCGGCGGGGTCGCTCGACGTGCGGTAGCTGAAGGGCGAGGCACCCCACTGGTAGGCGAGGACCCAGATCTTCTTGGGTGCGAAGTAGAACAGGGTGGGCGCCACCGCGTTCTGGCTCATCCGGATCTGGCCGGCCGACGCCATGTCCGACCAGTTGGTGAAGGGTCGGAACGCCATCGAGCCGTACGAGGTGCCCGACGCGCTCGACGCGTAGACGAGGTGCTTGCCGTCGTGCACGGCGTGGGTGAAGTCCTTCACCGCGGCCCATCCGTTCGACGGCTGTGCGAGGGGACCCGTCGAGCTCCACCTGTACGTCGCCGGGAGATCGCACGTGCCGCCGCCCGTCGGGGACGGGGCGGTCCAGGTCCACTTCTGGTTGGCGACGGGCGCGCAGGCGTACAGCTGGATCGTGGTGCCGTTCGCGGTGGCGGCGCCGACGGCGTCGAGGCACAGCCCGGACTGGACGCCGGTGATCGAGCCGTCGGTGTTGATGTTCCACTGCTGGTTGGCGCCGCCGTTGCAGTCCCAGACGATCACCGGGGTGCCGTTGGTGGTGCCCTTGCCCTTGGCGTCCAGGCACTTGTCGCCGCCCGTCTTCAGCTGCCTGGCGGCGGTGTGGGTCCAGCGCCGGCTGGCCTGTCCCCCGCAGTCCCACAGGTGGGCCCGGGCGCCGTTGGCGGAGCCGTTGACGGGGCCTGGGACGCCGAGACAGCGGCCGGAGGCGACGCCCTTGATCTCCCCCGCACCGCCGGCCGGCTTGCCCGGGGTGGTACCGGAGGCGGCCTTGAGAGCGTTCGTGACGGCGGTGTACGCGGGCTTGGGCCTGCCGCCGCCGTCGAACAGCAGCGGGCTCTCGCCGCTGCGCCAGGAGTCGCTGTCACGGACGCCCCACACCGTGATGCCGGTGCACCGGGCCACGGACAGGCAGGCGTTGACCGCGTTCGCGTAGTGGGTGGGTGATGCCTGGGCGATGTCCAGCTCGGTGATCTGGACGTCGACGCCCAGGGCGGCGAAGGCGGCCAGGGTGGTCGTGAAGCTCGCCGGCGGGCCGCCCGCCCCGAAGTGGCTCTGGAACCCGACGCAGTCGATGGGCACGCCGCGGGTCGTGAAGTCCTTGACCATGCGGTAGACGCCCTGGGTCTTGGCGTCCGACCAGTTCTCGATGTTGTAGTCGTTGTAGCAGAGCTTGGCCGAGGGATCGGCCGCGCGGGCGGTGCGGAACGCCTCCTCGACGAAGCCGTTGCCGAGCACCTTCTGGAAGACCGAGTCGCGGAGCCGGCCGCTGCCGCCGTCCGCGAACGCCTCGTTGACCACGTCCCAGGCGTAGATCTTGCCCTTGTAGTGGGTCATCTGGGTGGTGATGTGATGGTTCATCACCTCGCGCAGCGTGCTCGCGTCGCGGATGGAGCCGACCCAGGAGGGGAGCTGCGAGTGCCAGACCGTGGTGTGGCCGCGCAGGCGCTGGCCGCGTGCCAGGGCGCGGTCGACGATCCGGTCGGCGGGGCCGAAGGTGAAACGGCCGCGGGACGGTTCGACGGCGTCCCACTTCATCTCGTTCTCCGGGGTGACCATGGTGAACTCCCGGTCCGCGATCGCGGTGTACGCGGAGTCACCGAGCCTGCCGGCGGCCACGGCCGTGCCGAAGTACCTGCCCGAGGGGGCGGCCTGGGCACCCAGGCCCGCGGCTCCGGCGGAGCTGGGGAGGAGCGTCACGACACCGGCCACCAGCGCCGTGGCCGACAGTCCGATCGCCCAGGTCCGGCGTCGCCGGCGGAGCCGGTGCAGGCCCTTCACGATTCTCCTCGGGGGCCCTGCGTGCCGGTCGCCCGGAGTTCGTGGGTGTGCTGCGTCATGTGAGGGGCTTTCTTCAGGGGATACGTCAGTGGGGGAAGCCGTGACCCTGCCGCGCCGGCACGTCATGACGGGCGGGCGGGGAGGACACCCCTGAAGTGGAGGCTTCCGGGCACGCGGTCCCGTAACAGAAAAGTCGCGCCGCCCGCGGGATTGCCCGGTGATGCATCTCGCAGGCGAAAAGCGTTATGCCGGACGCCGTGGCCCGACAGTGCGGCTCGGTCGGTACCGCCCGAGGAGCGGTGCTCAGGCCCCGGGGCCGCGCACGATGAAGGAAGCCTGGCCGGCGAAGGCGCGCGTACCGTCGGAGCCGTCGAGCCAGATGCCGCCGTCGCGGTGGCGGAGGACCGATCCCGGATAGTTGTGCGCGTGCAGCGTCACGGACCCGGCGACCGCCCCGGGACGGGGACAGAAGGTGGCGTCTTCACGGAACAGCGCGCTGCCGTCGTCGGTGCTCAGCCGCAGCCGGAGGTAGTGGTGGCGAAGGTACCGGCCGTCCGCGGCGCGGAAGGTGACGCACCGCGTGTCGGCCAGTCCCCCGACGACCGTGAAGGTGACCCGCTGACGATCCTGCGCGCTGCCGAGCGCCGCGAAGTCGCCCGTGTACGTGACGAACAGGCCGGGACTGTCCACGGACTCCAGCGACTGTGCGCCCAGCGGAACGGTGCCCGCGACGGCGGACGGGCCGGCCGAGGGCGGGCTCACCGGGGACGGACTCGCTGCGGACGGTCCGGCCGAGGTGGTGGTGCGCGAGGGAAGGGGCGTGGGAGTGCCGGCCGTGGGAGCGGCGGTGGCGCCGGGCACGCGAGGCGCCGGTTCGGGCCAGGTCGCGTACATGGCGGTCCCGGCGATGAGCACCGCGCCGGTCGCGAGGCTCACCAGCGGATGAGCGGTCACCGTCTGGAGTTTGCCGATCAGAGCGCCGTGCAGACCGCCTCCGCCCGTCGCCGTGCCGGCGGCGACGGGGGCCGCGGCCAGGCCGGCGGCGCTCGCCGCCGTGCCGGACAGCAAGCCCTTGGCGGCCAGCGCGGCGACGAGTCCGGCCGGAACGGCCAGCGCCGGGAGACCGAGCGGCAGGAGTTCGGCCGGAACCCGTTCGACCGACGCCGCCGTGCAGACCGGGCAGTCACGGGTGTGCCGCGCGATCCGCTTGCGCCACACCGACGCACGGTGACCGTCCCAGCCGGCGACGGTCTCCCCCAGCTGCGGACAGCGCGGGTCGGCCGCCAGCGCGGCGACGATCGTCCGGCACGCTTCCAGCTGCTCGCGCATGCGTTGGAGGCGCACGCCGAGGTGCGCGGCCGTGAGCCCGGTCGCGGCGGCCATGTCCTCCCGGCTGAGCAGGCCGGCGCACTCCTGCCACCACAGCGACAGCAGCACCCGGTGGTCCGGGTCGAGCCACCGGGCGGCTTCGACGACCCGGCGCCGCTCGTCCGACACGTGCAGTCGCAGAATCGTCACGTCCACGGGCTCGGCGCCGGCGTCCGGTATCCGGCGTGCCTCGTCGATGACCGTGGTCCGGTCGGCGAGGGCGTGCTGCCGCTGCCAGTGGGTGTTGATCTGGCGGAGCGTGATCGACACCAGCCAGGACCGGAAACTCTCCGGGGCGCGCAGCGCGGGCAGGTCGCGCACCACGCGCAGCAGGGTCTCCTGGACGACGTCGTCGACGTCGGCATGTCCGCTCAGCGCTCGCCCGACGATGTTGTACAGCAACGGCAGGTAGGCGGCGATCAGCTCCTCGCGCGCCCGATCGTCACCGGCCCGCGCCGCGACGACCAGCTCCGCGTGGTCCGCATCGATGAGCCCCATACCCACCTTCTCCAGGGGAACGATCCGCCAAGGCGGGACACCCTAGCGTCGGCAATGGGCCGCGGCCAAAGCACGCTGCCTTGGGTGCAGGGGCGGTGAACGCCGGTGCGGGGGGGGGGGAACCCCCCGCCCCACCCCACCCCCCCCCCAAAAAGGGTGTTTCTTCTATCGCCCCCCCCCCCCCCTTTTTTTCCCCCCCCCCCCCCCCCCCACCCCACCCCCCACTT
>NZ_JBHXFE010000046.1:0-67468 GCF_042722475.1 Streptomyces sp. NPDC127092 | reverse complement strand
TGTAGGGTGTTTGCCCCCTCTGGGGGTAGGGGGGGGGGCCTCTGGGGGGTTGTTGTTTTCTCCCCCCCACCCCCCCCCCGCCCGGCCTTTCCGGCGTTTCCTGCTTTTCCGTCCTCTCCAGGCTTTCCGGCCTTTACGGCTTTTCAGTCCTCTCGGCCGGTGCGGCTCACCAGGAGGACTTGGTCACTCCCGGCAGGAAGCCCGCGTGCGCCTGCTGCCGGGTCCGCACCCGGGAGAGGCCGAAGGTGCGGAGGTAGCCGCGCGGGCGGCCGTCGACGCTGTCACGGTTGCGCACCCGGGTGGCGCTGGCGTCGCGCGGCTGGCGCCGCAACTCCGCGAGGGCTTCGGCGCGTTCGGCGGGAGTGGAGGACGGGCGGCGGACGACCTCCTTGAGCTCCGCCCGGCGGGCGGCGTACCGCTCGACGATCTCCTTGCGCTTCTCGTTCTTCGCGATCTTGCTCTTCTTCGCCATCAGACGCGGCCTCCTCGTGCACGGATCCGGGCGACCGCGGCCTCGATGCCGATCGCGTCCACGGTCTTGATCGCCCTGGCGCTCAGCGTGAGCCGGACGTACCGGCCCTCGCTCGGCAGCCAGTAGCGCTTGCGCTGGATGTTCGGGTCGAAGCGGCGGGAGGTGCGGCGGTGCGAATGGGAGATCGCGTTGCCGAATCCCGGCTTGGCGCCGGTCAGTTGGCAGTGGGCGGACATGGTCGGGCTACCCCTCTCGACGGGAATGGTTATCGGTAATGAAAACCATTGTCGTATACTAGCGCCCATGGCACGCAACGAGATCCGCCCGGTCATCAAGCTCCGCTCCACGGCGGGCACCGGGTTCACCTATGTGACGCGCAAGAACCGGCGCAACGACCCCGACCGCCTGGTGCTGCGCAAGTACGACCCCGTCGTCGGCCGGCACGTCGACTTCCGCGAAGAACGCTGACCCCCGGGCCCCGAACGCCCCGAACCCCGACCTCCGACCCCTGAGAGCCCCCGCCATGAAGCCTGGAATCCACCCCGCCTACGGCCCCGTCGTCTTCCGTGACTCCGCCTCCGGGACCGCCTTCCTCACCCGCTCGACGATGAGCAGCGACAAGACCGTCGAGTGGGAGGACGGCAACACCTACCCCGTCGTCGACGTCGAGATCTCCTCGGCGAGCCACCCCTTCTACACGGGCACCGCCCGCGTCCTCGACACCGCCGGCCGCGTCGAACGCTTCGAGCGCCGCTACGGAGCCCGCTGATGGGCGGCGAGCACCAGCTGCCCGTCGCGATCGTCGCCGGGCTCCACTCCGAGGCCCGCAAGGAGGTCGTCGAACGCCTCCTGCGGACCGTGCCGGGAAGCGTCGCGCTCCACCACGACCTGACCGACGCGCCCGACGGCACCGTTGTCCGCACCGTGCGCGACGCCTCCGAGACCCTGTCCCACGGGGAGACCCCGCTGGTCAACGACTGCGCCTGCTGCGCGCTGCGCGAGGACCTCGTGCCGGAGCTGACCCGCCTCGCGGACGGCGGCCTGACCCGGCTCGCCGTCGTCGAGCTGTGGGACTCCGTCGAACCCAAGGCCATGGCCGAGGTCATCGCCGCGCACGGCGGCGAACGGCTGGCCCTGACCGGCGTGATCACCGCCGTGGACCCCGCGCTCGTCCTGCCGTACCTCGGCAACGGCGACGACCTGGCCGACGTCGGCCTCGCCGCCGCGCCCACCGATCAGCGCACCGTCGGCGACACCTGGGCCCGGCAGCTGGAGTACGCGCCGGTCCTCGCCGTCGTCGACAGCGACGAGGCCGACGACGAGGACCGCGCGCTCCTCGCCCAGCTGCACCCCACGGCGCTGCGCGTGCCGGCCGGTTCCGTCGAACTCGCCCGGGCCGCGCTCGCCGGCTTCGACGTCGAGACCGCGGCCGCCGCCCAGCATCCCGCGTGCGCGCTGCTGCCGCAGGAGGCGGACGAGGCCGGCGTCGCGACGCTCGTCTGGCGCCGCCGCCGGCCCTTCCACCCCGGCCGCCTCTACCAGGCCCTTGAGGACCTGTGCTGCGCGGCGGCCCGCAGCCGCGGCCGGTTCTGGCTCGCCGACCGCCCCGACACCCTGCTCGCCTGGGACGCGGCGGGCGGAGCGCTGTGCGTGGAGAACGCGGGCCCCTGGCTCGCGTCGCTGCCCGACGCCGCCTGGGAGATGGTCCCGCCCATGCGGCGGGCGGCGGCGGCCCTGGACTGGCACCCGGACCACGGCGACTGCTGCCAGCACCTCGTGTTCACGTCGCCTGGCCTCGACCGAGACGGCCTCGAACGGCTCCTGGACTCCTGCCTGCTCACGGACGCCGAGTACGCCTCGGGACCCGAGGCCTGGAAGCGGCTGCCGCCGGCCTTCGACGCGCTGCTGGACGTCGCCTGACCGGGACGCACCACCGGTCCACGACATCACGTCCGTCCGCGGCGGCCACCCGGGCCGCGGAGACGCGACACACCACCACGTACACACGCAGGAGAGAACCTCACATGGCCCGACGCACCGACCACCGCAAGCCCGTCAAGGCGCGGCCCAACCCGCTCGACGCGGCAGGCATCACGTACATCGACTACAAGGACACCGATCTGCTCCGCAAGTTCATCTCCGACCGCGGCAAGATCCGCAGCCGCCGCGTCACGCGCGTGACGGCGCAGCAGCAGCGGGCCCTCGCCACCGCGATCAAGAACGCCCGGGAGATGGCCCTGCTGCCGTACGCGAGCCGCTGATCCGCGCCCGCCGTCGGGCCCGGCCGCCGGGCCCGACGGCGATCACGACGTCACCCGTTGGGGTGGAATCCGCCCGCCCGGCAGCGTGATCACCCTGCGGGAGCGCCCGGCACGGGCCGCCGCGCGGGACACCGGACGAAGGCCGCAAGTCTAGACTTCGCGCCCATGTCCCTCTGGCTGCTCAACCACTTCAGCACCTTCACCCTGGCCGTCGTCACCGTAGGCGGAACGGTCCTCCTCGCCGTCGCCGGCAGCGTCGTCATGCGCCGCAGGTACCCGTCCCTGTCCGGCGGCGAGCACAACGACATGGTCGGGGTGACGCTCGGGATGTTCGGCGCGATCTACGGGATCATCCTCGCCTTCGTCATCGTCACCCTCTGGACGCAGTTGGAGAACACCCAGACCATCGTCGCGGCGGAGGCCACCGACGCCGCCCTCATCGCCCGTGACGCCGCCGCCTTCCCGCCGCCGGTCCGCGCCGGCGTCGACGCCGCGCTCAGCGACTACGTCCACTCCGTCGTCGAGGACCAGTGGCCGCGGATGCGCGCCGGCGAACCGAGCTACGGCGCGACCGCGAACAAACTCCAGTCCGTCTACGACGTGCTCCAGGCCTACGAGCCGAAGACCGCCCGCGAGGAGGTCTTCTACGAGGAGGCCGTCGGTCACCTCGACGACGTCGCCTCCCAGCGCCGCGCCCGCCTCACCATGGCCGAGCAGCAACTCCCGCCGCTGCTCCAGGTCCTGGCCTTCGGCGGCGCGCTCGTCCTGATCCCCCTGACCTTCCTCTACGGCATGCGCAAACTGCGCATCCAGCTCCTCTTCGTCGCCTCCGTGGCCGCGCTCATCGGCTTCAGCCTCCTCCTGGTCGTGGTCCTCGACCGCCCGTTCGCCGGCGAACTCAGCGTCACCCCGGCCCCGTACAAGGAGGGCGCCCTCGCCCGCTACTGGTGACCCTGACCCGGCCCCGGGCGGCCCGTGCTCGTTCCGGGGCTGAGGCGAGGGAGCAGGAGGCGCGGCCGGGGGGCCGGCCGGGCGGGGGAGGCGATCGCGTGGAGGGCCAGGTCGACGGCCTGCCGGGACATCTCGCGCTTGGGCAGGACCACGCCGGTGAGCGCGGAGCGGGAGAGCAGGCCCTCGGGGGTGTCGTCGTGGGCGACGACGGAGAGGTCCTCGGGCACCGAGCGGCCGAGGACGCGGGCCGCCTCCATCGCCGCCGCGGCGAGCACGTCATGGGTGGCGAAGAGGGCCGTCGTCGCGAGATCCGCCCGCAGGGCGGTCAGGGCGGCGTCGAGTCCGGCGCGGAATGTGGGAGCCGAGGCCAGGTGGACGGCGCCGTCCGGCACGGTGACGCCGTCCTCGCGGAAGGCCCGCCGGAAACCCTCCACGCGTACGGTGTGGGCGGGGCTGGCGAGGACCGCCACGCGTTCGTGGCCGAGCTCGCGCAGGTGACGGCCCGCCAGATGGCCGCCGTGCTCGTAGTCGACGGTGACGACGGGGAAGCCGTCCGGCAGCGGCGCCTCCCACGCGCACAGCACCACCGGGAAGCGGGCGTCCGCGAGCAGCGGCAGATGTCCGGTGAGCCCCTGGTCCCCGGCGATCAGGAGGGCGTCCACGGAGCGGCTGGTCAGCCCGGCCAGGTGCCGCCGGGCGCGTTCGCCGTCGAGGCGCGTCGTGCACAGCAGCAGGTGGTAGCCGCGCTCCTCCAGCGCGTCCTCCACCTCCTCGACCACGTCCGCGTAGAACGGCGCGGAGACGGTCGGCACGAGGAGGCCCACCGTGCGGGTGCTGCCCGTCGCCAGCGAACGGGCCACCAGGTTGGGCACGTAACCGAGTTCGGCGATCGCGGCCCGCACCCGCGCCTCGGTCGCGGGGCGTACGGCCACCCGGCCGGTGACGACGTTCGAGACGGTCTGCTTGGTGACGCCGGCCCGTTCGGCCACGTCCTGCATGGTCACCATCGCGCCCCCGTCGCACCGCTCGCGTGAGGTCGCACCGTAGCCCCGCCCCCCGAACGGGTCAAGGCCGGACCGGAGTTCGCCCGGCGCCGCGCTCCAGGGCTTCGTCCCCGCTGCCGCACCGAGTCTTGTTTTACCGGTCAAAGAAGCCCTAGGGTCCGTGCCACCACAGGCACCTCCCGATCCCGGCCCCCCTCCATCAGGGAGTACTCGTGACCACTCCGCGCTCCAGAGTCGTGGGCGTGCTCGCCACGGCGGCCCTCGCCGTGACCGGCGGCAGCGCGCTCGCCGCGCCCGCGCCCGGCCCCACCGCCCAGGCCTCCGCCACCGCCGCTTCCCCGACCGCCACCTACACCGTCACCGTCGGCGCCAAGGGCTCCTGGACCCACCCGGACGACACCCCCGCCAGCCCCTACATCGACAAGGACGGCACCTTCTGGTTCCAGCAGGCGCACGCCCTCTACGGGGCCGACGACCCCCGCAAGTGGACCTTCTTCACCGGCACCGACCTCGACACCGCCACCCGGTCCGCCGCCGTCAGCGACGCCGTCAACCCCGCCAACACCAACGACCGCAACAACGACACCACCTGGCGCTGCAACAACAGCCCCACCGGCGTCGAGTCCACCCAGGCCCCCGCCGGCAGCGGCTACGCCCACCGCAACTACTGCGACCTCACCGGCATGTGGGTCGACCCGGACACCGGCGACTGGTACGGCCTCGTGCACAACGAGTTCACCCCGCAGCCCTTCGCCGACGGCGTCCACTACGACGGCATCGACTACGCCGTCTCCAAGGACCAGGGCAGGACCTGGACCGTCAGGGACCACGTCATCACCTCGCCGTACAGCACCAGGCGCGGCGACACCACCGCCTTCCCGCAGCAGACGTACCACTACGGCACCGGCGACCCGCGGCTCTTCGTCGACACCGCCTCCGGCTACTTCTACGCCTTCTACGGCTCCCGCATCGTCAACAAGGGCGGCGGCTGGGCCGCGTTCTACGGGCACGTCGCCCGCGCCCCGATCGCCTCGAAGATGGCCCGCGGCTCCTGGCAGAAGTGGTACGGCGGCGCCTGGTCGCAGCCCGGCGTCGGCGGCCGCGAGAGCACCATGGTCCCGGTCGGCGCCACCAGCACCACCGGCTACGTGCCCACGACGAAGGAGTACGACCCCGCCAACAGCGGCACCGTCAGCCAGCAGGTCGCGGCCGGCCTGACCCCGCCCACCTCACCGCTGTTCGTCATGGACATCACCTGGAACGCCCACCTCGGCCTGTACATCGGCGAACCGCAGGCCGTCGACCAGAGCGGCAACGCCCCGCAGGAGCTGTACGCCACCGACGACCTCACCACCCAGAAGTGGTTCCGGCTCGGCGACACCGGCAGCTACAGGACCGCCTCCTGGTACCGCTGGTTCCTCGACGCCCGCACCCGGACCGGCTCCGGCATCGTCGGCAAGGACTTCCGCGCGTACTGCTCCTTCGGCTGCTCCGGCGGCTCCAGCGGCGAATACGTCAACCTGAGCATCGGCACGGACCGGCCCGCCGCCCCGGTCGACACCACCAGGACCTATCGCCTCGGCAGCGCCGGCGGGCGCGTCCTCGCCCAGGTCGCGGGCGGCTCCGCCACCACCTCCCTGGCCTCCGCCACCGGCTCCCCGCTCGAATCGTGGATCTTCACCGCCAAGGGCGACGGCTCCTACCGCATCGCCAACGCCTCCACCGGACAGCTCCTCGGCGTCCCCGCCTCCGGCACCGCCGGCCGCGCCTGGGGCGCCAGGCCCACCGTCACCGCGGCCGGCGCGGGCGGCTCCACCGCCGGCCAGGAGTGGTTCGTGATCCGCGGCGCCTCCGCCGCCGACAACACGCCCACCGGCACGTACAAGCTGGTCAACCGCTACAGCGGCCTCGTCCTCGGCCTGTCAGGCGACTCCGCCCGGCTCGCCGAGACCACTCCCGCACGCAACTGGACCGACACCACCGGCAGTTCCGTCGGCGGCGGCCGGACGGCGGGCGAGCAGAACCTCACGCTCACCGCCACCGGCGACGCCCCGTCCTCGCTCGACGGCGTCCGCACCTTCACCACCGGCGGGAAGGCCCTCGACGACCCGGACAGCAGCACCGCCAACGGCACCCAGCTGGTCACCTGGACGCCGAACGGCGGCGCCAACCAGAAGTGGACCCTGACCCGGCAGGCCGACGGCAGCTACGAGATGCGGAACGGCGCGTCCGGCAAGTGCGCCGACATCGAAGGCGGTTCCACCGCCGCCGGCGCCCGCGTCATCCAGTGGACCTGCCACGGCGGGACCAACCAGCGCTGGCGGATCGTCCGGCTGCCCTCGGGCGCCCACACCGTCGCCTCCGTCGGCAGCGGCCTGCTGCTGACCACGGCGTCCACCACGAACGGCGCACCGGTCACCCAACAACCGGACACGGGAGCCGCGTCGCAGCAGTGGACGGTCGCGGCGGGCTGACGACTCCGGCGCGCGGGCGTACCCCGCGCCCGCGCGCCGCACACCGTTCCTGGGCGTACGACGTCCCTAGGCCGGGCCGCACGCCGTTCCTAGGCCGTACGGCCGCCCTCCCCGAACGCGTCCAGGATCCGCTCCGCGGCGAGCGTCGCCGTCAGCTCGCCGTCCCTGACCCGCCGTTCCACCTCCGGCGCGAGCGCCCGGACCGCCGGGTCGGAGTGGAGCCGGCCGAGCAGCTCGTCCCGGACCATCGACCAGGCCCAGTCGACCTGCTGCTCCCGGCGCCGGGCCTGGAGACGGCCGGTCGCGTCGAGCAGCGCGCGGTGCTTCTCCAGCCGCGCCCACACCTCGTCGAGACCGGTCGACTCACGGGCGCTGCAACTCAGCACCGGCGGAGTCCAGAAGGCCTCCTGGCCGTGCATCAGGCGCAGTGCGCCCGCGAGTTCGCGCGCGGCGGCGCGCGCGTCGGTCGCGTGCGGACCGTCGGCCTTGTTGACCGCGACGACGTCCGCGAGCTCCAGAACACCCTTCTTGATGCCCTGGAGCTGGTCGCCCGTGCGGGCGAGGGTGAGCAGCAGGAACGAGTCGACCATGTTCGCCACGGTCGTCTCCGACTGGCCGACGCCGACCGTCTCGACGAGGACGACGTCGTATCCGGCGGCCTCCATCACCACCATCGACTCGCGGGTCGCCTTGGCGACACCGCCGAGCGTGCCCGCGCTCGGCGACGGCCGGACGAAGGCCGCCGGGTCGACCGCGAGCCGCTCCATGCGGGTCTTGTCGCCCAGGATCGAGCCGCCGGTGCGCGTCGAGGACGGGTCGACGGCGAGCACCGCCACCCGGTGCCCGAGCCCGGTCAGCATCGTGCCGAAGGCGTCGATGAAGGTGGACTTCCCCACCCCGGGCACGCCGCTGATCCCGATCCGCCGGGCCCGGCCGCTGTGCGGGAGCAGCCGGGTCAGCAGCTCCTGCGCGAGCACGCGGTGCGCGGGCCGGGTGGACTCCACCAGGGTGATCGCGCGCGCCACCAGCGCGCGCCTCCCGTCCCGCACACCCTTCTCGTACGTGTCGATGTCGATGGCCATCGGACTACTGGCCGTCCCCGTCCTCCGGGCCGGCCCCGTCGTGTCCCGGACCGGCCGTCCCGTGGCCCAGACCGGCGGCGAGCCGGCGCACCAGGTCCGCCGCCGCGTCCGGGATCACGGTGCCGGGCGGGAACACCGCCGCGGCGCCCATCTCCAGGAGCGTCGGCACGTCCTGGGGCGGGATGACCCCGCCGACCACGATCATGATGTCCTCGCGGCCCTCCGCGGCCAGCTCCTCCCGCAGCGCCGGGACGAGCGTGAGGTGACCGGCCGCCAGCGACGAGACGCCCACGATGTGCACGTCCGCCTCGACGGCCTGCCGGGCCACCTCGGCCGGGGTCTGGAACAGCGGGCCGACGTCGACGTCGAAGCCCAGGTCGGCGAACGCGGTCGCGATCACCTTCTGGCCGCGGTCGTGCCCGTCCTGGCCCATCTTGGCCACCAGGATGCGCGGGCGCCGGCCCTCGGCCTCCTCGAAGGAGTCGACCAGCGCGCGGGTGCCGTCCACGGACGGCGACTGTCCTGCCTCGTTGCGGTACACGCCGGAGATCGTACGGATCTGGCCCGCGTGCCGCCCGTACACCTTCTCCAGGGCGTCCGAGATCTCACCGACGGTGGCCTTCGCACGGGCCGCGCGCACGGCCAGTTCGAGGAGGTTGCCGTCGCCGCCCGCCGCCCGCGTGAGGTCGTCGAGCGCGTCCTGGCAGGCCCGCTCGTCGCGCTCGGCGCGCAGCCGGCGCAGCTTCTCGATCTGCTGGGCCCGCACGGACGAGTTGTCGACCTTGAGGACCTCGATCTGCTCGTCCCCGTCGACCCGGTACTTGTTGACGCCGATCACCGGCTGACGGCCCGAGTCGATCCGCGCCTGCGTACGGGCCGCGGCCTCCTCGACGCGCAGCTTCGGGATGCCCGCGTCGATGGCCTGCGCCATGCCGCCGGCCGCCTCGACCTCCTGGATGTGCTGCCAGGCCCGGCGCGCCAGGTCGTAGGTCAGCCGCTCCACGTACGCGCTGCCGCCCCACGGGTCGATGACCCGAGTCGTGCCCGACTCCTGCTGGATCATCAGCTGGGTGTTGCGGGCGATGCGGGCCGAGAAGTCGGTCGGCAGCGCCAGCGCCTCGTCGAGCGCGTTGGTGTGCAGCGACTGGGTGTGGCCCTGCGTCGCCGCCATCGCCTCGACACACGTCCGGGTGACGTTGTTGAACACGTCCTGCGCGGTCAGCGACCAGCCGGAGGTCTGCGAATGGGTGCGGAGCGACAGGGACTTGGGGTTCGTCGGGTCGAACTTGCTCACCAATTTCGCCCAAAGGAGGCGGGCCGCGCGGAGCTTGGCGATCTCCATGAAGAAGTTCATGCCGATCGCCCAGAAGAACGACAGGCGCGGCGCGAACGCGTCCACGTCCAGACCGGCCTCGCGCCCGGCCCGGATGTACTCGACACCGTCCGCCAGCGTGTACGCGAGCTCCAGGTCGGCCGTCGCACCGGCCTCCTGGATGTGGTAGCCGGAGATCGAGATCGAGTTGTAGCGCGGCATGTTCCGCGAGGTGAAGGCGAAGATGTCGGAGATGATCCGCATCGACGGCTTCGGCGGGTAGATGTAGGTGTTGCGGACCATGAACTCCTTGAGGATGTCGTTCTGGATGGTCCCCGCCAGCTTCTCGGCCGGCACACCCTGCTCCTCGGCCGCGACGATGTACAGCGCCAGCACGGGCAGCACCGCGCCGTTCATCGTCATCGACACCGACATCCTGTCGAGCGGAATCCCGTCGAACAGCGTCCGCATGTCGTAGATCGAGTCGATCGCCACGCCCGCCATGCCGACGTCGCCGGTGACGCGCGGGTGGTCACTGTCGTAACCGCGGTGCGTCGGCAGGTCGAAGGCCACCGACAGGCCCTTCTGGCCGGCCGCCAGGTTGCGCCGGTAGAAGGCGTTCGACTCCTCGGCGGTCGAGAAGCCCGCGTACTGGCGGATGGTCCACGGCTGGTTGACGTACATCGTCGGGTACGGGCCGCGCAGGTACGGCGTCACACCCGGGTACGTGCCCAGGAAGTCGACGTCCTCCAGGTCACGGCCGGTGTACAGCGGCTTGACCGCGATGCCCTCCGGCGTCTCCCACAGCAGGTCGTCCCCGCCGGAGGCGCGCTTGACGGCCGCGCGCCACTCGTCGGCGCTGCCGGCCGGTGCGGGGGATCCGAGGTCGATCCCGGTGAAGTCGGGGATTCCCATCAGGACACTCCCATGCGGTCGAGGGTGGCGGAGAGCACGGCGACCGCGTCGCACCCCGCGAAGACGTACGAGTCGGCGTCCGGGTACGCCGCGGGGCGCCCGGCCAGCGCGACGTGCGTGGCCCCGGCGGCACGGAACTCCGCCGCCTCGGCGGCGGCCCGCTCCTCGTACAGCGCGTCGCTGGAGCAGAGGCAGACCTCGGTGGCGCCGCTGTCCGCGAAGGAGCCGTCGGTGACCGGCTCGATGCCGCCGGCCTGGAAGAGGTTGGCCGCGAAGGTGAGGCGTGCCGTGTGCGCGGCGGCCGGGCCGAGAGCGGCCAGGTAGACGCGCGGCCGGGCCCCGGTCGCCGCGAGATGGGCGTCCGAGCGGGCACGCAGCGCCTCGAACGCCTCGTCGCGGCGGACCCGCGGCAGACCGCCGCCGGGACCGGCGGGCGCGGGCTCGCGCTCCACCGGCTTCTCCGCGAGGAACGGGAACTCGCTGACACCGGTGATCGGTTCGCGCCGCTTGGCCAGCGCCTTCGAACGCTCCGCCCACGTCGCCGCGAGCCGGTCCCCGACCAGACCCGAGCGCAACGCGGCCGCCTGACCGCCGGACCGCTCGATCTCCTGGAAGAACTCCCATGCCGCCCGAGCGAGTTCGTCGGTGAGCGACTCCACGTACCAGGATCCGCCCGCCGGGTCGATGACCCGCGCGAGGTGCGACTCCTCCACGAGGATCGTGGAGGTGTTCCGGGCGATCCGGCGCGAGAACGCGTCCGGCAGGCCGAGCGCGTGGTCGAACGGCTGCACCGTCACCGACTCGGCGCCGCCCACGCCGGCCGCGAGGGTCGCGACCGTCGTCCGCAGCATGTTCACCCACGGGTCACGGGCCGTCATCATCACCGACGAGGTCACCGCGTGCTGGAGCTGCGCCCCGGCCGCGGGCGCGCCGCAGGCCTCCGCGACCCGCGCCCACAGGCGCCGCGCGGCCCGCAGCTTGGCGATGGTCAGGAACTGGTCGGCGGTGGCCGCGTAGCGGAACTCCAGCTGGCCCAGCGCCTGTTCGACGCTCAGACCGCCTCCGGTGAGCGCCCGCAGATAAGCCACACCGGTGGCGAGCGAGCAGCCGAGCTCCTGCGCGGCCGAACCTCCGGCCTCGTGGTACGGCAGGGCGTCCACCGTCAGCGCCCGCACACCCGGGTACGACTCCGCGCACAGCCGCGCCAGCGCCACCGTCGCGGCGAAGCCGTCGCCGTCGTAGGCCGCGCCCGTACGCGCCTCCGTGCCGAGCGGATCGGCGCCGAGGTTGCCGCGGGCCGCCTCGGGGGCGACACCGCGACGCTCGTACAGCGAGAGCAGCTCATCGGCCGCGGCGGCGGTCTCCGCCCCGGCCTCGAGGACGATCGGGGCCAGGTCCAGGTACACGTCGCGCAGGACCCGGTCGAGCTCCTCCACCGGGACGCCGTCCGGCCCGACGGCCAGCCACAGCGACGTGACGCCGTTCTCCAGGTCCGTGAGGACCGCCTCGGGGTCGGCCGCGCGGTGGCGCTGGCGCACGTCCCAGCCGCCCGCGGTGTTGCCCTCGGCGCGGCCGGCGCGCACGAACGGGGCGAAACCGGGCAGGCCGGCGTCCGGGGCGCCGTCGGCGGCCGTGTACAGCGGCCGGGCCCGCAGGCCGTCCTCCAGCACGGTGGAGAGCGCGTCCTCGGCCTCGGTCTCGGGAACGTCCTTGCCCGACCTGCTCAGTACGCCCGCCACGAGGCGCTGCCACTGCGCATGGGTCGCTGCGGGGAACTCGGCGGCCAGGGAGAGGCCGTCGTCAGGCAGCACAGTCATGCCCGGATGCTAGGCCAGCGTCCTAAAGTCACAGCAGTGTGATCAGCTGTGACCTTGACCTCTTCGGGATGGCCTTGATCCCGGGTGCCGTCCGTGCTCGGGGCCGGTACGGGCTGCGGACGGGGCCAGGACAGGGCCGGGGGCAGGGCCGGGGAAGTGCGCCGCGTGCCGCGCCGGGCGCGCCCTACTCGTGGGCGCCGGTCGTGGGCAGGGGCCGCTGGTTCCAGCCGGCGACGACAGGCAGTCCGTGCTCCTTCGACAGCCG
This sequence comes from Streptomyces sp. NPDC127092, assembly GCF_042722475.1. Lineage (NCBI taxonomy): Bacteria > Bacillati > Actinomycetota > Actinomycetes > Kitasatosporales > Streptomycetaceae > Streptomyces > Streptomyces sp. NPDC127092. The sequence continues at coordinate 54,915 of NZ_JBHXFE010000046.1, read as the reverse complement.
TCCGAGCCGGGCCGTGGTCAGCAGGAACAGCCGTCCGTCCGACGCCGGCAGACCGAGGTAGCGGGCGGTCAGCACGCGCAGCAGGTGCGCGTGCGCGACCACGACGCCGTCCTCGCCGGACGCGGACAACGAAGGCGCGAGGCGCGCGAGCACCCGGTCGGCCCGGCGCCCCACGTCCTCGGCCGACTCGCCCGGACGCCCGTCCGGATGGGGCGGCACCCCGTCGCGCCACAGCGACCAGTCCGGCCGGTCCTCATGGATCCGGGCCGTGGTCAGCCCTTCGTAGCCGCCGTAGTCCCACTCGTACAGGTCCGCGTCGGCCACCGCACCGCGCAGCCCGGCCAGCTCCGCCGTCCGCCGGGCCCGGCGGAGCGGGCTGGTCAGGACGAACGCGAAGGAGCGCCCGGCGAAGTACGGCGCGAGCGTACGGGCCTCGGCCTCGCCCGCCGCGGTGAGCGGCAGATCGGTACGGCCGGTGTGCCGCCCGTCGGCGCTCCACTCCGTCGCACCGTGACGCACCAGCAGGAGGTCACCCATGGACGGCCCGCCTCGTGCGGCGGGAGGAGAGGAGAAGGGACACGACTAGCTCCGATCCGGGGCTGGCGAGACTATCCCCCCAGGGCGGCCGGACGCGCGGTGACGCGCAGGGCCGCCCCGCGACCGGTGACCGGCGCCGCCCGGTCACGGGTGGGTGCCGTGGTGCGGGGCGCCGGGGTCGTCCGCGGGCGCGGGCGCGGGCGTGGGTGCGGGTGTGGACGTGGGCGCGGGTGTGGAGCGGGAGCCCGCCGGGGCGCCGACGGGCCCCACGGCCGCACCCAGCGCGTACGACCCGAAGAAGACCACGGCGAGCAGCAGGAGGAACCCTCCGACGGCGACGGGCGGAGGGACCGGGGCCCGCCGGGTACGGACACGGGCAAGGGCCCGGCCCACGGCACCCGCGCCACGGGGCGAGGACGCTCGGGGACTCTCCATCGGCCGCGCCTTTCCGGTCGCCGAAAACATGCCGGAACATGTCGGAAGATGCATGGAACATGCCGAGCACGCCGAACATGCCGAACATGACCGTGTCACCCGAGGAGTCGGACGGCCGGGCCCTCCGGTTCCCGGAGGGTTCCGTGCGGATTCGCGGGCGCCTCTGGCCATGACCCCGGACCCGGACCCGGAGCCAGGGCCAGGGCAACGGCCAAGGCCAGAGGCCCGCGTCAGGCGAGGGCCGGCGCCCGGGTGAAGCGTCTGCGGGCCGGCGGGCGGTCGGTCGAGGTCGGCCTTGAATCCGCCCCTGTCTCCGCCCCTGCCCCCGCTCCCGACGTCGATTCCGGCGAGTCCTCGTCTCCCCGCACCAGGGCGACCAGGGTGGCGCGGGCCCGCGCCACGCGCGAGCGGACCGTGCCCACCGGGCAGCCCATGGCCTCGGCGGCCTCCGCGTACGGCAGACCCAGGAGCTGGGTGAGGACGAAGGCGTCCTTCCGCTCGGCCGGGATCGCGGCCAGGAGTTCGGCGAGCGCGACGCCGTCCTCGAAGCCGGGCAGCCCCCGCGGCTGGGTGTGTTCGGCCTCCGCCTGCCAGTCGTCGCGATCGGACAGCCGGGGCCGTGCGGCCGCGTGCCGCAGGCTGTCGACGACCGTACGGCGGGCTATCGACAGCAGCCAGGTGCGCGCCGAGGAACGCCCCTGGAAGCGCGGCAGCGCGGCCAGCGCACGGAGGAACACCTCCTGTGTTAGGTCGTCCGCCGCCTGGCGGTCGGCGCTGAGGTAGGCCACGTACCGCCATACGTCGCGGTGCAGAGCGCGGACGAAGAGGTCGGCCTTCCCCGGGTCGCCGTCCCGCGCCGCGAGCGCGAGCAGCGTCGTCGCCGCGTCGGCGGCGGCGTCCGGCGCGTGTGCGGACCGGGACCGCCGAGGCGGCCCCTGGCGCCGGATGAGGGTGTCGTGGGCAGCAGTCATCACCACAAGTCCTTACGAGGCAAAGGGAATCCGGCGGCGCGCGGAAGGCGGCGCCGGTGATGAGGAGCCGGCTGTCAAAGGACAGCGAGTGCCTCTGGAGGACCCCGGGTGATGAGGGAATGGGCGAGGTGGAGCCGCTGCGGGGCGCGCTCGTCGGCGGCGCGGACGGGGCGCGGACGTGGGCAGGTCGCCGTCACGGGTACGAACGCGGCGAGGAGGAGGCGCAGGGGCCGGAAGAGCCCCAGGGGCAGGGCCCGCGCCAGGCGGAAGATGGCGCGCTCGCCGTACGCCAGCCACAGGCCGCTCAGGAGCGCGGCCAGAAGATGCGCCGACAGCATGCCGGAAGTCGAGGACATGTCTGTCATGTCGGAGGGCGTGTGCGCCGTCGCGGCCCATGCGTCATGGGACAGGTTGGGCATGGGCATGGGCATGCCGGGTATGGGCATGCCGGGTTGACCGCTCATCAGGTGGTGGGCGTGGGCGGAGTGGTCCAGGGGCGAGGGGTCCGGCAGGGGGACGGAGGCCGGCCCGGACCGGGAGAACAACGCGTGCAGCGCGCTCTGCACCGTCACCGTGGCGGCCGTGACCGCGAACAGACCGCGCTCGCGCTCCGCCAGGACCCACGCGACCGCCACGGTTCCGGCCAGCGCGAGCGACAGCGTCCCGACCGGCACGGGCCTGCCGGACATCAGGATGTGGCCGGTGGCCGCGAGCAGCACGCACACGGCCGCGAACGTCGCGGCCCGCACCCCTCGCGAACATCGGCCTGCTGTCATGGCGCGCCCATCCTTGCACCCCTCCTCGGAGGCATGAGGGCGGGAACGGCCGCCTGGAGGCCGCCCCCTCGACCTGTCGGCCCATGAGTACGCCACTGTGGCCCGCCCCACAAGAGCGCCTCGGGAACTCGCGGCACGTCCGGGACGACTTCTCGACGTCGACGGCGCGCGGCCGGGGCCGGGCGGCCGGGGCCGTCGTAGGGAAGGAGGAGCCACACGTGACGAGCGCAGACACCAAGGAGCCGGCCGGCACGCCGAAGGCGCGCGGGCTGACCGCGCTGCTGACGACCGCGATGGCGTTCTCGATGATGCAGCTCTTCCTGATCGGCGCCCTCGGTCCCCGTCTCGTCGAACGGCTCGGCGTCTCGGAAACCCTGTTGGGACTGACCACGACCGTCGGCTTCGGCACGGCCGCCGTGCTCTCGCCCGCCGGTGGCCGGATCGTCGACCGGACCGGCCCTCGCCGCGCGCTCGTTGCACTGCTCGCCGTCTCGGCCGTGGCACTCGGCCTGATCGGCGCGGCGCCGGGTCCCGGCCTGCTCCTGGCGGCGGTCGCGCTCGGCGGCCTTCCCCAGGCGCTCGCCAACCCGGCCACGAACAAGGCGATCCTGGCCGCCGTCCCGGCACCGAGGCGGGGCGCCGTGACCGGCGCCAAGCAGTCCGGGGTCCAACTGGGCGCCTTCGCCGCCGGCCTGCCGCTCGCGGCGGCCGCCGGTCTCATCGGCTGGCGCGGCGCGGTCTGGCTGGCCGCCGCCGCGGCCCTGCTCGCGGCCGTGTGGGCGTGGCGCGCGCTGCCGCCCGACGCCACACGACCGACGACGGCGAGCCCTGCCATGCGGGCAGGCTCGGCACATGAACCGGCGCCGCCACCGCCACGGACACAGGCGTCGGCACCGACAGCGCCGTCGGCACCGGCACCGGCATCGATACCGGTGCCGGTATCGCCATCGGCACCGATACCGGCACCGGCACCGGTGGCGCCCTCGGCGTCCGAGGCCGGCCCGCCGCCGAAGGCGGGGCCGGACCCGCTCGCCGACCACCCTCGGCAGGCGCCCCCCGCCGCGCCCGCCGTCCCGTCTCCCGCCGCGCCCGCCGTCCCGTCTCCCGCCGCGCCCGCCGTCACGTCTCCCGCGGCGTCTCCCGCCGCGCCCCCCGTCACGTCTCCCGCCGTGCATCCCGCCGGGTCTCGACCCCCGTCATCTGCCGCCTCCGGCAGTCCCGTGCCCTGGCTCGCCGCCTTCTCGCTCTTCCTCGGTGCCGGGATCGCGTCCGTCAACACCTACCTCGCGCTGTTCGGCGCCCAACGCCTCGGCATGGGGCCCACGGTGGCCGGCGTCCTGGTCGCCGTCCTCGGCGTCGCCGGGATCGGCGGCCGCGTCGGCTGGGCCCGGGCCGCGACTCCCGGCCGCGCGCCCTGGCTGCCCGCCGGGCTCGCGGGCGGCGCGGTCCTCGCGGCGGTGCTCCTCGCCGCCGCCGTCCGCGTCGAACCGCTGGTGTGGCCCGCCGCCGTGGCGGTCGGCGTGTTCGCCGTGTCGGGCAACGCGGTCTCGATGGTGCTGGTGATGCAGCGTTCCGCGCCCGGCCGGGCCGGGCAGGACTCGGCGCTCGTCGCCGCCGGGTTCTTCGCCGGGTTCGCCGTCGGTCCACCGCTGTTCGGACTGCTCGCGGAGCGCGCACGGTACGGCCAGGGCTGGCTGCTGGTCGCGGTGGAGTTCGCGGTCGCGGGGGCCGTCGCGCTCGCCTGGGCGCTGCGGGACCGTCGTACGGGAAGGGGTGCGGCGGCATGACCGCCGGGGACCCCGGCGCCGGCTGGGCCGAGGAGGCCCTCGGGCTGCTGCTCGGGCGGGTCGGTGAGACCGCCGAGCAGGTGGGCGACCGCTTCCCTCTGTACGCGGACCCGGTGCACGGCCGGTGGACCACCACCGGCCGGGGCTCGTGGACCGGCGGCTTCTGGGCGGGACTCCTCCGGCTCCGGGCACGGCACACGGGCAGCCGCACCGACCACGCCCGCGCGATCGCGGCCACGGCCCGGCTCGCCTCCTGGATCGAGGCGGACACGGCCACGCGCGGGCTCATCCTCTGGTACGGCACCGCCCTCGCCGACGAAGCCGAGGGCGCGGGCGCCGCTATGGGGGCGACGCGCGAAAGGGCGGCGGTGGCCTTCGCCGAGGGCGACTGTGGCGGCGAGGAGACGGGCGGGGGCGGGCCCGAAGGCCGGGGCGCGACGTACGGACGAGTGACGGAGACCGCCGTCGCCGACGGCTGCGGCGGCAAGGGCGACGGTGCGGACGAACGCCGAAGGGGTAGCCACGACGAGGCCGCCGGCGCGGGCGGGACGGTGAGCCTCCGCCTGCTGCGTCAGCGGGCGGCGGATGCGGTCCTCGCCGGGTTCGATCCGGTGCTCGGGCTGGTTCCGTGGGGTTCCGCGCTCGGCGGCCCTCGGCTGCGGGCGCGTGCGGACGGTGTCCCCGGCCTCGTACCGCTCCTGGCGACCGCCGGCCCCGAAGGGCGGGCGGCGGCCGCGCATCTCCACCGCCATCTGGACCTGTGCCTGCCGCCCACGGCCGCCCGGCGACCCGTTCCGGCCTGGCACCTGGACGCGGCGGGCGGCTGGACGGCCGAGGCGGACCCGGCGCCGGGCTGGACCCGGGGCGAGGCGTGGCTCCTCCTCGCCGTGGCGGACGCGTTGACGTGCGCCGCCGCCGCCGACGACCCCGCCGTCTGGCGCGTCGGCCGGCTGACCGACGCCGCCGAACTCCTCCTCCACAGCTGCGCGTTCCTCACCGGACCGCTCGTCCCGCCCGCCGACGCCCGCCGCCCCGAGGGGCCGTACGACACCTCCGCCGCCGCCATCGCGGCGGTCGCCCTGCTCAAACTGGCGCAGGTTCCCGGTACCGCCGCCGCGTGGGCCTCGGCGTGCGCCGCCCGGGCGGCGGCCGTCCTGCACCGGCTCGCGTCGCCCGTCCACCTCACCCGGCCGGCCGGTTCCCTCCCGGCCGGGATGCTGCTCGACGGCTGCTACGACGCGCGCGGCGGTACGGCCGTCCGGCACGAACTGGTCTGGGGCGACTACTTCCTCGCCCTCGGCCTGGCCGCCCTCCTCGACCGGGTCGACCTCAGACGGGTGTGACCGGCGGGAGCGGGAGCGGAGGCGAGGGCGTGGCCGCGTCCGGGGCGTGGCCGCGCAGGACGCGCCGGGCGACGGAGGAGACGTGCTGCTCGTCCGGACCGTCGAGGATCCGGGCGGTCCTCCCGGTCCGGAACAGGGCGGGAAGCGGAGTGTCCGGGCCGAGCCCGGCCGCGCCGAAGACCTGGACGGCACGGTCCGCGACGTCCTGCAGCGTGCGCGCCGCCGCCGTCTTCGCCAGGCCCACCTCCACATGGGCGTCGCGGCCCTCCGCGACCAGGGCCATCGCCTCGTACACGAGCGGTCGAGCCGTCCGCAGCGCCAGCAGCGCCTCGAACACGTGCTGTCGGACCAGCTGCCGGTCGGCCAGCGGGCCCCCGACGCCCCGGCGTGCGACGGCGCGTCCGCACATGAGGTCGAACGCCCGCTGGGCCTGGCCGATCCACCGCAGCGCCCGCAGCGTACGGCCGAGTTGCAGGCGCTCGCCGGCGACGGCGAGCGCGCGTCCCGGTTCGCCGACCAGCTGGTCCGCCGCGACCTCGACACCGTCGAACGCGATCTCGTACGGGCCGGTCGCGCCGAGCACGGGCAGTTCGCGGACGACGCGGAAGCCGGGGGAGGCGGTGGGCACGAGGAGGAGCGACAGGCCGTCGCGGTCCCCGGGCGACCCGCTCGTGCGGGCGAGCACGGTCACCAGATCCGCGTCCCCGGCGTGCGACACGAACCACTTGCGCCCGGTGACGCTCCAGCCGCCACCCGTGCGCGGCTCCGCCCGGGTGGCGGTGAGCGCCGGCTCGGTGCCGGGCACGTCCGGCTCCGTCATCGCGTAACACGCCCGCAGTTCACCGGAGACCAGGCGCGTGAGGTACTCCGCCCGCACCCGGGGCGAGCCGTGCCGGGACAGCATGGTCACGTCGAGCAGCGACGCCGACCCGAGCGCGGCCGGGCCGTGGTCGCTGGCGCCCTCCGCCTCCGCGAGCGCCGCATACGCACCCAACGGCAGTCCACCGCCGCCGAGTTCGGCCGGCAACGGCAGCGCCCACAACCCCGCCTCACGGGCCTCGGCGCGCAGCCGGGCCCTCAGCTCCGCGGCGACGGGACCGCCGGCGTCCAGCCGGGACTCGCAAGGGAACACCCGGTCACGGACGAACGCCTCCACCCGCTTCCGCAGGAGGCCGGCATCCCTGTCGCCACCGGCATCCGGTACGTCATGATCCGTCACCGTTTACCTCCATCTCGGGAACTCGACAGAACACGCGTCCGACTGCCTGTCCGGGGAAGTGGTCGGGCCCGTCCGCCCCTCGGTTCCCACGTAACGACACGCCCGCGCGCCGGCCCACGCCGCGCCAGGAGATGAGGAGAGGCATGGCGTCACCAGCGACCACGCACACCACCGCGGCCCGCCGCCCGTCCGGCCGCGCGCGCCCGTTGGACGGACTGGTCATCACCGTCGCCGGGCCCGCCGCCCTGACCGGTACCGCGGCCGACCACCTGCGCCGGCTCGGGGCGGTGGACCCGCGCCCGGCGTCGGAGAGGGAGGGGGAGAACCGGGCGGGGGCGGATCCGGCGTCGCGGGCGGCAGGCGCCGGGGAGATCGTGCTCGGCGGCGACGGCTTCGCGCCCGTCACCGCCGCCACCGCCTGGGGCGCGGCGGGCTCCGGCATCGAGGACGAGGCCACCGCGCAGGCCGCCACCGGCGTGATGGCGGTCCACGGCCGCCGCTACGGAGCCCCGCGCGGACTGGGCGTCGACTACCTGGCCACCGCGACCGGCGTCCTCGCCGCCCAGGGCCTGCTGGCCGCACTCGTCGGCCAGGCCCGAGGCGTGACCGTGACCGCCACCGCGCGGAGCGGCGGCCGGCCGCCCGGCACCGCGGTGTCCACGGGTGCCCAGGCGGCGCGGGTGACGGCCTCCGCCGACCGTGCCGGCCTGCTCGCCGTCTCCCAGTACCTCGCCGCCGCCTGCGCCGACGAACCCGAAGCCGTCGAATCCGAGGCCGGCGGACCCGCCCCCGGCGGACCCGTCTCCGACCGACCCGGCCCCGGCGATCCCCCCACCGGCGGACCGACCTCCCGAGACCTCGCCCCCGGCCGACCCGCCCCCGTCGAGCCGCCGTTCACCTCCGCCGACGGAGTCCTCTTCGAGCTGGAGACCCTCGACGCCGGGGCCTGGGCCGTGTTCTGGCGCGAGCTCCGGGCTCCCGCCGACGCGATACGGGCGGGCTGGCGGCCCTTCCAGTTCCGGTACGCCACCGCCTGCGCCCCCTTGCCCGACGCCCTCCACCAGGCGACCCGGCGCCACACCTGGCAGCGCGTCCGGCAGGCCGCCGCGGCCGTCGGGGCCACCGGGGCCACCGGGGCGTCCGCGGCCGCCGGGATCGAGGTGTGCCGCCTGCGTACGCTCGCCGAGCGCGCCCGCGAGGACGACGGCGCCGACCCGTGGCACCTGCGCTCCCTGGGGGCGGGCAGAACCGCCCTCGGCGTGCCGCCCGCGCCCGGTCTTCCCCTCGCCGGCGTGACCGTCCTGGAGGCCGGACGGCGCATCCAAGCACCCCTCGCGACCCACCTGTTGGGGCTGCTCGGCGCCCGGGTGATCCGGATCGAGCCGCCGGGCGGCGACCCGCTCAGGGGCATGCCGCCGACCTGCGCCGGCGTCTCCGCCCGCTGGCTCGCGCTCAACAGGGGCAAAGAGGCAGCCGAGTTCGACATCAAGTCGCCCGCCGACCGGCGGCGGCTGCGCGAACTCGCCGCCGAGGCAGACGTGTTCCTGCACAACTGGGCACCCGGAAAGGCCGCCGCGCTCGAACTCGACGCCGAGCACCTGACCGCCGTCAACCCGTCCCTCGTCTACGCCTACACGGGAGGCTGGGCCGGCCGGCTCGACGACGCACCCATGGGCACCGACTTCATGGTGCAGGCCCGCACCGCCGTCGGCGAGGCCGTCCACCCGGCCGGCGAACCGCCCGTACCGTCCCTCATGACGCTCCTCGACGTCCTGGGCGGACTCCACGGCGCCGAAGCCGTCCTCGCCGGCCTCCTCCTGCGCGAGCGCACCGGGCGCGGCGTACGCGTCGACTCCTCGCTGCTCGGCGCCGCCGACACCCTCCTCGCCCCGGCCCTGCGCCGGGCCGCCGCCGGAGCCGACCCCCGGCCGCCCGCCGGATTCCGGCACCCGCTCCGGACGTCCGACGGCTGGATCGCCCCGACCGACGCCTGCGCCCGCGCCGCCGCCGCGTACGACCTGCGCGGCATGTGCGCCGAGGACGCCCTCGACCAGCTGCGCGCCCACGGCCTGACGGCCACCGCCGTCACCACCGACCTCTCCGCCCTCCACCTCGACCCGCGCCTGTCCGGCCCGATCGGCCGGGACGCGCACGGCGCCCCCGCCGTTCCCGAACCCTGGAGCTTCGCGTGACCGTCGCCCTCAACGACCTGCTGCCCGCCGGACTCCGCCGCTCCTGGGCGGCCGACGGCACCTGTCCCGACCTCGACCTCTACAGCCTGTTCCGGGCCAGACAGATCGCCGACCCGCACCGGACCGCCGTCCTCGACGCCAAGGGCAAGCTCTGCTACACCGCACTCGACCGCAAGGTCCGCGCCCTCGCCGAGGGCCTGCGCGGGCTCGGCGTCGGGGCCGGAGACGTCGTCGCCGTACAGCTTCCGGACACGCGTGACGCCGTCGTCACCGACCTGGCCGTCGCCGCCCTGGGCGCCGTCGCCCTGCCCTTCCCGGTCGGGCGGGGTCCCGCGGAGGCCGAGTGCCTGCTGCGGCGGGCGGAGGCCGTGGCGGTCGTCGCCGCCACGGAACACCGCGGCAGGACGCCGGCCGCCGACCTCCACGCCCTCGCGCCCGCGCTGCCGGCCCTGCGCCACGTGATCGCCACGGCCCCGGGCCGCCACACCACGGCCCGTACGGGACCCGTGGGCACGCCCGCACCCGTGTCGACCCGCGTACCCGAAGGAACGATTCCCTTCCGCGAGCTGCTGCGCACCGACCCCGCCGGCTTCGTCCCGGCCCGCCCGGATCCCGACGGCGCGGCCCGCATCCTCGTGTCCTCCGGATCGGAGGCGGAGCCGAAGATGGTCGCGTACTCGCACAACGCCCTGGCCGGCGGGCGCGGGAACTTCCTCGGTTCCCTCATGCCCGACGGCACCGCGCCCCGCTGTCTCTTCCTCGTCCCGCTCGCCTCGGCCTTCGGCTCGAACGGCACGGCGGTGACCCTCGCCCGCCACGGCGGCACGCTCGTGCTCCTCGACCACTTCACGCCCGAGGCCGCGCTCGCCGCCGTACGGGAGCACCGTCCCACGCACGTCCTCGGCGTGCCCACGATGATCCGGATGATGCTGGAGGCCATGGAGGCCATGGAGGCCATGGAGGCATCCGAGGCATCAGGAGCGCCGGCGGACCCGCTGCCCGCCCCGACCGCGCTCGTCGTGGGGGGCGCGCCCCTCGACGAGACGACCGCGAAGGCGGCGGCCGAGGCCTTCGGCTGTCCCGTCGTCAACCTCTACGGCTCGGCCGACGGCGTCAACTGCCACACCGGGCTCGCCAACACGGTGCCGCCCACCGACCGCACCGGAGTCGTCGCGGGCCGCCCCGATCCCCGCGTCGCCGAGATCCGCATCGCCGACCCCGAGACGCACGAGCCGCTGCCCGAGGGGCGGATCGGCGAGATCGTGTCGCGCGGGCCGATGACCCCGCTCTGCTACGTGGCCTCCCCGGAGCTCGACGCCCGCTACCGCACGCCCGAGGGCTGGGTGCGGACCGGAGACCTCGGCTTCCTCGACGACGAGGGCGTGCTGCACGTCGTCGGGCGCCTCAAGGACGTCGTGATCCGCGGCGGCGCCAACATCAGCCCCGCCGAGGTCGAGCGGGAACTCGTCTCCCACCCGCTGGTGCGCGACGTCGTCTGCGTCGGCGTCCCGGACCCGCTGATGGGCGAGCGGCTCGCCGCCTGCCTGGTGCCCAGGGGCGACCGGGCCCCGGACCTCGCCGAGCTCGGCGCCCACCTCGCCGCGCGCGGCCTCGCCCGCCACAAGCACCCGGAACACCTGCTGGTGCTGCCCGAACTGCCCCTCACGGCCGCCGGCAAGCCCGACCGCGCGGCCCTGCGCTGCACCGTGCGGCCGTCGCTCGACCGACCAGGTCCGTCACTCGGTGTGCAAGGATGACGCCACCGTAGGTGTTGATCTTGGAAGGGGGCCTCGCACGCTTATGGCTCGTTGTTCCGCCCGCATACCGTGCCGCAGCTCGTCGAAGGCCGCGCACACCACCGTCGCCCGGACCGTCGGCCCCGCCGACGGCAACGAAGGGCGCCCGTCGTGCCGTTGACCCGCCGTACCGTCCTGACCGCGATGGTCGCGGCTCCGGTCCTCGCTCCCGCCGGAACCGCCGAGGCGGCCGCGCAGGCATCCGCCCAGGCAGCCGGCCATCAGGCTGTCCTCCCGGCAGCCCTCGCCTCCGAGAGCCTGCCGGGGCCCGTCTTCAACGCGCGCAACAGGTTCGACCTGCGTGCCCGGGCCGTCGACCTGTTCGGCAGGGAGATCCTGCTCAAGCAGGGCAGGGTGCACCAGCAGGTCGCCTTCGACCCGGTGACCGGCCTCGCGTACGTCACGCAGATCATCAGTGACGGTCGCCGGCTCGCCGACGAGACCGTGACCCTGCCCGAAGGCGAGCGCGCCCGCCGCGGCGACCTGTGCGTCAACGAGGTCGCTCCCGACGGCACCGTACGCGCCGTCATGTACCTGAGGGGCTTCGGCCACGGCGGCGGACTCGGCGTCGAACACGCCGACGGCCGCCCCTGGCTTTGGCTGGAGACCGACGCGGACCCTGTCACCGTGGGCAACGCCTACGGCAGGCACATCGGCCGCCTCGCGTTCACCCCCGACGCCGTCGTCGACGCGGGAAGCCCGCTGATCGAGGTCTTCGACCCGGTCCCGGGATCCGTCCGCGTCACCCCGTCCCTGGACGTCGCGCACGGCCGGATCGGGGTACGTCACGGGGCGTCCGGCGCCGAGGAGTACCGCGTCTACGACCTCGACGCCTTCAAGAGCCGGGCCTTCACCCCGCTGCACACCTTCCCGGCCCGCTACCGCACCCAGGCCTGGTGTCTCTACGGGGACCTCGTCCTCCAGAACGAGGGCAGCGCCTACAGCGACACCAACCCGCGGCCCGGGAACTCCTGGTGGAACGTCTACGACGTCACCACCGGCCAGATCATCGAGCGGAGCTTCAACACCACCGCTCTCGACCTGTCCCACCGCGAGACCGAAGCCATCACCGTCCGCCAGACGCCCGAGGGGCCGCAGCTCGTCTTCGGCTTCGCCACCCGAGAACCAGGACCGCGCCAGATGGCCCTCTACGGCATCACCAGCACCACCGACGGCACCGGCGACCACGTCCCGTGGACCGAACTGGACTACGACACCGCCGTCTACGCGCCCAACTCCGCCAACTACGTGCCCCAGTACCGGCAGGTCGGCAACCGCGTCGACCTCCACCTCCGCGTGTACCGAAAGGACGGTGCCGCCTGGGGCAACGGCGAGACGGTCCTCACGCTCCCGCCGCACATCCGGCCCATCCGGACGCAGGGCATGGTCGGCCAGACCACCGGCTCCGGGGTCACCGGCTCCTTCACCCTCCGGTGGGAGGTCCTCGCCGACGGGCAGCTGCGCATCTACGACCAGCGCGGCTTCAGCGGCTGGATCGGTCTCGACGACGGCTACTTCACCAGCTGAGCCGGCCGCGCCGCGGCAGCCGCGTTCACGGGCCGGCCGCGCCGCGGCAGCCGCGATCAGGGGGGAGGGCGGACCGCGTTCGCCTCGGCGACTGCGGCCCTCCCTTCCTCCTCCCGCGTCAGGCTCCGGACATGGCCTTCCTCAGCTCGGTCGCCGCTGCGCGGTACACCGCCAGCAGGTCCAGGTCCTCGCCCGGATAGTTCGCGATTTCGATCTGGCGCGCGCCGGCGTCGGGCAGCACCGTGCCCGTCGACATGTGCGCGTTGTCGAGGACGTACGCGGGCTTCTTCGCCGACAGGGAGGCGAGCTGGGACGGGGTGACCGGCTCCGGGCCGTACGTGCCCACGGTCGTGGCGCCCGCGAGGTCCGCCGCCCACGCGGTGAAGACCTGAGTGACGACGGCCGGGCTCCGGCCGCCGGGCCAGGCGGACCTCAGCTCTCCGTTCAGCCTGGCGACCTCGCCGTCGAGCCGGGTCTTCCACCGGCCGGCGGCGTCCTTCGTACCGAACAGGGCGCCCAGGCGGGCGACTTCGGCGCCGGCCCTGGCCGGGTCGTTGTCGAGGTTCACCTCGACCAGTCTCGCCTTCGAGCCGGCCGCCTCCTTGATCTTCCCGGCGTACGGCTCGAAGGGCGCGTACAGCACGAAGTCGGCCTCGGCGACCGCGGCGAGGTCCGAGGGCTTCGGGTCGTAGTCCGGCGCGTGGTGCACCGAGCGCGGCACGATCACCGTGACGTCCTCGGCCCCGGCGGCCTTGGCGAAGGCGCCCTCCCAGGTGGTGGTCGCGACCACCACCGGCCCCCGCCCGCCGGCCGCGGGCCTCCCCGGGTCCGGCGCGTCCTCGCTCCCGCACCCGGCGAGCAGCGGGACCGCGGCGCTCAGTGCGGCGAGGGCGACGAGGGAAACGAAACGGACGCGGGTGCGCGCCATGAGCGGTCTCTCCGTTCGGGGACGAGGTGCGCGGCGAGGACCACGGCCCCCGCCGTCAGGACGAGGACGGGCCCGGGAGGCCAGTCCAGCCACAGGGCCAGCAGGAAACCCGTCAGGTTGACGGCGACGCCGATGCCGACCGCCCACAGGGTGATCGACCGCAGCGACCGGCCGAGCCGGCGGGCGGCGAGGGCGGGCAGCAGGGTCAGGGCGTCGACCAGGAGCGCGCCGGTCAGCTTGATCGCCCCGGCCACGGCCACCGCCACCAGTACGAGGAGCGCGGCGGTCAGGAACCGGACCGGAACGCCCGAACACTGCGCCAGCTCACGGTCGTACAGCAGCAGAGCCACCTCGCGGCGCCGCCACCAGAACAGCGACGGCACGACGACGGCGAGGACGCCCAGGACCACGAGGTCCGCGGTGCCGACGGACAGGATGGAGCCCCACAGCAGAGCGAAGGCACCCGAGGCGTTGACGCCGGAGACGGCGAGGACGAGCAGCGCGGCGGCGACGGCCAGGCTCATCAGCAGACCCATCGCGCCGGACAGTCCGTCCGGCGTACGGGCCAGCGGCGCGACCGCGGCCCCCGACAGGGCGCAGGCCACCAGCGCGCACAGCATCGGGTCGAGCCCGGTCAGCAGGCCGACCGCGATGCCGAGCAGCGCCACGTGCATCATCGCGAACCGCACCGGCATGATGTCCAGGCCGACGATGACGACGCCGATCACCGGCAGCCCGACGGCCGCGAGGAGCAGGGCCGCGCCCGCCCGCCGGACGGGCACGAGCTGGAGCAGGGCGCCGAGATCGGCCGTGGCGAGTGTGTTCACCGCACCTCCCGCAGCCGGCCGGCGGCCATCTCCAGGACCCGGTCGCAGCGCGCGGCGAGCGCCCGGTCGTGGGTCACGACGACGAGCGTGACCGGCAGCGCGGTCAGCACGTCCGCCGCCTCCTCCTGGCCCTCGAAGTCGAGCGCGGCGGTCGGCTCGTCGGCGAGCAGCACCTGCGCGCCCGCCGCCACGCAGCCGATGGCCCGCGCCAGGTACATGCGCTGCAACTGCCCGCCGGACAAGGTGTCCACGGGTCTCGCCGTCAGCGCGCCGACCCCGAGCCGCTCGGCGGCCCCGGCCGCCTCCTCGCCGGCCCCGCTGCTGCCGAGGAGTTCGTCACCGCGCAGGGGGAAGCGGCCGGTGGCCGGCTTCTGCGGGATCCAGGCGCACGCCCGGCGCCGCCATGCCCACTCGGCGGCGGAGCGCGCCCCGCGCCCGCCGACCTCGATCGTGCCGCTCGTCCGTGCGTGCAGCCCGAGCACCGCGCGCAGCAGTGTCGTCTTCCCGGAACCGTTGGTCCCGGTCAGCGCGACCCGTTCACCGGCGGCGATCTCCAGGTCGACGCCGGTGACGGCCTCGTTGCGGCCGTGCCGGCAGGCGACTCCGCGCATCCGTATGTCCAGTCCGCCCATCCGCCGTCTCTGCCCTCGCCCCTCGCTCGCGTTGCCGTGCCGGGTCGCCGTACCGCGTTCGCCGTACCGCGTCCGCCCGCGCCGGCTCGTCGTACGGCTTTCGCCGTGCCGCGTTCGCCGGTGCCGGGCCGTCGTACGGCGTTCGCCGTGCCGATGCGGTGAGGGAGTCGGACGGAAGGCGGCCGGAGTTCCCGTGGCGCCGACGCGGATGCGTACGATGAGCAGCCGCCCCGGCGCGGCACGGGCGGAGACGGCACGGAGGACGACGGCGTGGTGGAGCGGAACGAGGGCGGGACAGGGCGGCCCGCACCGCGCAGGCGCGGGCAGGGCGAACTGGAGGCCCAGGTGCTCGCCATGCTGCGCAGCGCGCCCGGGCCCGTGCCCGTCGCCTGGGTGCAGGAGCGTCTCGCCGGCGACCTCGCCTACACCACCGTCATCACGATCCTCACCCGGCTGCACGGGAAGGGCGCCGTGGCCCGCGAGCGGGCCGGGCGGTCCTTCGTCTGGACCGCCGTCGCGGACGAGGCCGGGCTCGCGGCGCTGCGGATGCGCAAGGTCCTCGACGCCGAGGCCGACCGCGAGGCGGTCCTCGCGAGTTTCGTCACCGCGTTGTCGCCGAACGACGAGCGGCTGCTGCGTGAACTCCTCGGCGACACCTCGCAGGAGGCTCCGGGCGAGGCGGAAGACTGACCGCCATGGGAGTCTTCGTCTTCCTTCCGCTGGTCCTTCCGCTCGCCGCCTGGCCGGTGGCCCGGCTCGCCGAGCAGCGCCTGCACCCGCGCACCGCGACCCGGCTGCTCACCGCCGTCGCCGGTGTCCTCGCCGTGTGCAGCACCCTCTGCCTCGGACTCCTCATGATCGTCGGCACCGCGCAACTGCCGGGAAACCCGCTGCCCGACGGCTGGTCGGACCCGGAGGTACGGGCGGCCGTCCCGTACGACGAGCTCGCGGGCCCGGCGGCCATTCCCGCGCTGCTCGCGGTCCTCGTCTCCTGCGCGTCGGCGGCCCGGCGGCACGTCCGGGTGCGCCGCGGGGCGGAGGGCGCCCTCGCGGGACTTCCGGCGCGGTCCGTCGCGGTGCTGCCCGACCCCGATCCGTACGCGTACGCCCTGCCCGGCCGCCGGGGCCGGACCCCGGACCGCGTGGTGGCCAGCACCGGGATGCTGATCAGGCTCGGCCCGGCCGAACGCCGGGCCCTGTTCGCGCACGAGCGTGCCCACCTGAAGGGACGTCACCACCGCCATCTCCTCGTGGTGCACCTGGCGGCCCGCGCGAACCCGTTCCTGCGGCCGCTGCGCACCGCCGTGACGTACACGGCCGAGCGGTGGGCGGACGAGGAGGCGGCGGCCGAGGTGGGCAGCCGCCGCACGGTGGCGCGCGCCATCGGCACCGCGGCCCTGATGTCCCGTGGCCCGCTCACCGCCACCCTGCCCGCCCTCGCCCAGGCCGGCCCGGTGCCCCGCCGGGTGGCGGCCCTGCTGCGACCGGCCCCGGCGGCGCGCGCGTGGCCGTCGGCGTTCACGACGGCGGGGCTCGCCGTGTGGGGCGCCGCGGCGGGGGCGACCCTCTCGGCGCTGTCCTCCGCGAACTCCGCCGTCACGCTCTTCGCGGTCCTGCGGGCGGCCACGCCGATGTAGCGACCGCGGCGCGGCTACAGGTCGAACTCGTGCGGCGGGAGACCGAGCGTGAAGCAGGCCTCGCGGACGACGGCCTGTTCGGTCTTGTCGAAGTCGCCGTCCGCGCCGCCGATGACGATGCCGATCTGCACGACGGCACGGGCCTCGGCCGGCTTCTTCTTCGCCTTGGCCACCTCCTGGAGGACACTGACCTTGCCGAAGTCGAAGTCGGCGGCCAGCTTGTCGAGGTTGTCGTCGAAACGGCGCTGCAGATCGCTCGCGTCGAAGTTCTGCAGCACTTCGTTGGAGGCGATGAGCTGGGCGACGCGACGGCGCTCGGAGGGGTCGACGGTCCCGTCGGCGGCGGCGACGAGCGCGCACATCGCCATGCTCGCGTCTCGGAACGCGCCGCTCTTGAGGTCGTTCTTCCGGGCGATCAGCTGGGTCTGCATCGTCGATGCGGACTCCTTGATGCGGTCCCACAGGGCCATGGTGCGGTACTCCCGACGTCGGTCGATCAACTTCTACGTGCTTGTAGAACGTAGCTGATCGGCGAGGAGTTCCCGGGTCTGCCGGACTCGCGGGTCGCCGGTTTCCCCGCTTCCGGGTCAGCGCTGGTGGCCGCCTCACGGCGAGCTGACGGACAGTTCGGCCCACACCGTCTTGCCGTCCTCGCGGTACCGCACGCCCCAGCCCTCGGCGAGGGTCGCGGAGATGTGCAGGCCGCGGCCGCCCTCGTCCGAGGCCTTGGCGTGGCGCAGGTGGGGCGCGACGAGGGCGGCGTCGTCGACCTCGCAGACGACCGTCGTCTCGCCGCGGATCAGCCGCAGGGTGATCGGCGCGGCGCCGTACCGGACGGCGTTGGTCACCAGCTCGCTGACGACGAGCTCGACCGGGAACACGTCGGCCTCCGGCCACCACTCCCGTACGCGCTTCTCCGCGTGCCTCCTGGCCGGGCCGACCGCCTGGAGCTCGGCGGGCACGTCCCATTCCGCGAGGTCGTGGGAGGGCAGGCGGCGGGTGCGGGCGACGAGCAGCACGCGGTCGGGGGAGAGGTGCGGTGCCACGTCGTTCGCCATCGCCTCCGGGCCGCGGCGGGCCTCGGCGAGCGCGGCGACCAGTTCGGCGGCGGTCGGGCCCTCGTCCCGGGACGTGGCCGGCGACGCCATGCAGATCGTGCTCCCCTCCGGCAGGACGAGACTCGTGCTGGCGAACGGCGGCCCTTCCTCGCCGAGCAGCGGGCCCTCGGGAAGCGGCGAGGTGTCCACCGAACCGTCGGGACGCACGATCGCGAGGAGCGAGGAACCCGCCCGCGCGATGTCCAGCCGCCCGGTGACCGGGTCGTGGACGGCGAACGTGCAGTGCGCCGTCGGCTCGTCCGCACCTGCGCCGCCGTCGCCCACGCCGTGCGGGCCGTGCGGGCCGCGTGTGCCGTGTGGCGGGGCGGCGGGACGGCCGAGGCCGTTGGGGGTGTTGGGGCTGCTGTGGGTGTTGGGGCTGCTGGGGTCCTCGCCGCAGCCCGGGCCTTCCGTGGCTTCCGGGCCGCCCGCGGCGTCCACCGCCGTGCCGGTGCTGGTGCTGGTGCTGGTGCTGGTGCTGGTGCTCGTGCCGGTTCCGGTGCCGGTCCCTGTGCCGGTGCCGGTGCCGGTGCCGGTGCTCGTGCTCGTGCCGGTGCCCGTGCCCCGGCCCGTTCCCTGCGGCGCCCCGCCCGCCGTCCGGGCCTCCGTGCCCGTCTGTTCGCGGGCGAGCCGCCGGACGGTCGCGTGCAGGCGGGCGAGCAGCTCGTGCGGGTCGAGGTCGAGCGTCGTGAGGCTGTGCACGGCGGTCCGCAGCCGGCTCATCGTGGCCACGGCGCTCAGTCCCGGTTGCTCCACTTGACCCACCACCAGCGCCACCCGCGCCCCGGGCAACGGCAGCGCGTCGAACCACGAGCCGGCCCCGCTGCCCCCGGCCCTGCGCCGCTGGGCGATCTCGGCGGCCCGCTGCGTCTCCCGCTCCTGCCGCAGCGGCCAGCTCTGCAGGGCCGTCATGACGATGTGCTCGCGGGTGAACCGCAGCGCGTTCTCCAGGCTCGCCGCGGCACGCGTCGTGATGCTCTCCGCCAGGTCGAGATCGGCCGCCAGATACGGCTCCGAGCCCGGCCGCCGCTCGAAGGACACCGCGCCCAGGACCAGGCCCCGTACCGTCAGCGGCGCCACCAGCCGTACCCCGTCCGCCGCGGGAATCAGCACGGGCCCGTCCGGCAGCGGTGAGCCGAACAGGCCGGGCAGGAGCACGCAGCCCGCCGTCGGCACCGGCGTTCCCGGATCCGTGGCGCCGACGGCCGCGCAGCGCATCAACAGGCCGTTCCCGCCCGCGAGTTCCGGCGCCCTGCCCTGCAGGACGGCGTCCGTGAGCGCCACGACGACCGCGTCCGCGAAACCGCCGTCGAGCGCGACCTCGACCAGCTCGCGGGCGGTCCGCTCCACGTCCAGCGTGCCGCCGATCCGTTCCCGCGCGTCGTACAGCAGCCGCAGCCGGGCGTTCGCGCGCTCCCGGTCGGTCACGTCCACCGTCGTGGCGACGAGACCGGCGGCCCGGCCCGCGTCGTCCTCGAGGCGGTAGACCGACACGGAGAAGACGTGCTCGTGACCCGGGTCGGAGAGCGGCGTGCTGCGCAGCAGCGTGTCCTTCAGCGGCCGGCCGGTCGCCAGCACGTCACGCAGCGCCTCCTCGTCGACGGTCACACCCAGCGCCGCGTACGCCTCGGCCGCCGTCCGCCCCACGACGCTCTCCTCGGGCACGCCGCGCATGCCGACGGCCACCGGGTTGACCCGCACCACCCGCAGATCGGTGTCGAGGACGTGCAGCCCCACGTCCGACTGGGTGAAAACGGCGTCCAGGATCGCCTCCCCCAGCGGCGGAGCCTCCTCGCGGCTCTCCTCGTCCTTCGGCTCCGGCACCGGGACCTCCTCGTCTCGGACCCGATCGGCTCCCCCGACCATCCTGCGGGGTGGCGGCCGGATCGGCACGACGAGCGGTTCTGTATCCGGGACGTATCGGCGGGTGCTCGGCTGCGTGTCGATCCGTAGGGTCCGGGGGTCGGAGGGGCGGACCTGTCCGCTGCCTGCCGTATCGTTCCGTCCGATCCGTCTCTTCCGCCGGTTCCGCCTGTTCCGCCCATTCCGTCCACCTCCCCTTCGTTACGCCGTTCCGTCCACCCCCCTTCGTCCTGCCGGTCCGTCCACCTCCCCTTCGCTACGCCGTTCCGTCTGTCGACCGAGAAACCGGAGCCTCCCCGTGTCCTCGCCCGCCCAGGCCGCGTCCGCCGCGCAGCCCGTCCGCGTCCTGCTCGTCGAGGACGACGAGCTGATGCGCCGCTCCTTCGCGGTGGCCCTGGAGCGCTACGGGTACGAGGTGCGGGCCGCGGCCGACGGACTCACGGGCCTCGAACTCTTCCGCGAGAACGCCTTCGATCTGCTGGTCCTGGACGTGATGCTGCCGGGCCTCGACGGGATCGGGCTGTGCCGCAGGGTCCGGGAGACCAGCCTGGTGCCGGTGCTGATGATGTCCGCCCGCGGCGACGGGCTCGACGTCGTCGCCGGGCTCGAGGCCGGGGCGGACGACTACGTGGTCAAGCCCGTCGAGACGTACGTACTGGTGGCCCGCATGCGTTCGCTGCTGCGGCGGGCGACGTACGCGCCCGCCCCGGCACCTGGGCAGGTCACGGGCGCCGGAGCCGGCCCGGCCGAGGGCGGCGGCGGGCCGGGCGAAGGCGACGTGCTGGAGTTCGGGGACCTCAGGATCGACACCGCCGGCATGGAGGTGTTCGTCGCGGACCGCCTGGTCGCCCTGACCCCGACCGAGCTGAAGCTCCTCCTCGCGTTCGCCGCCCACCCCGGTGTCGTTCTCGAGCGGCACACCCTGCTGCGGGACGTCTGGGAGTACGGGTGGGACGGCGACAGCCGCGTCGTCGACCTGTGCGTGCAGCGGCTGCGCCGGAAGCTGGGCCGGGACCGGATCGAGACGGTCCGGGGCTTCGGATACAAGTTCCGGCGGTGAGGCGTGCGCCCACCTCGCCCGTCCAGCGTGTCCCGTACCTCGCTGCGCCGCAAGATCGTCGCGCTGGTCGCCGCCACGGCCTGCCTGGTCGTGGCGGCGGTCGGCCTGCTCGTACACCTGTGGACCGCGCAGGACATCCGCAGTCGCGGTGACGCGCGGGCCTTCAACTCGCTGTACGAGGCCATGGACGTCTACCGGCGCACGGGCACGCTCACGGACGGCGCCGAACTCGACCCCGCCGACCTGCCCGCCACGCTGCGTGCCCCGGCCGACGACAGACGCCACACCGCGTACGACGGGCACGTCGACGGAAACGTCGGCCCGACCGCCTGGGCCGCCCAGCGGACGGGCGGCCCAGGCAGTCCTGTCCTCGCCGTCCGGATCAACCTGAACACGGACCACGCCAACCTGGCGCGGCTCGACATGGCCATGGTGGTGGCCTCGCTGGCCGCGCTCGCGGCAGCCGCACCCCTGGCCGTCTACGGATCGGGCCTCGTGGCCCGCAGACTGCGCCGGGTCGCCGAGACGGCGGCCCGGATCTCCGAGGGGGACCTCGACGCCCGCACGGGGCCCACGAAGGGCCGCGACGAGGTCGCCGACATCGCCGCCACCGTCGACCGCATGGCCGACGCCCTCTCCGAGCGGCTCCGCGCCGAGCGCCGGTTCACCGCGGACGTGGCCCACGAGCTGCGCACGCCCGTCGGCGGACTGCTCGCGGCCACCGACCTGCTGCCGCCCGGCGAGACCGAGGACCTGCTCCGGGCCCGGGTACGCGATCTGCGCGGCCTGGTCGAGGACCTCCTGGAGATCTCCCGGCTGGACGCCGGCGCCGAACAGCCGGTCCGCGCCCGGGTGCCGCTCGCCGCCGTCGTCGCCGACGCCGTGGCTCGTACCGGCCTTGAGACGGAGTTCATCGAGACCGCCGAGGCGTCCACCGCAGCCACCGCCACCGCCACCGCTCGCGACACCGACACCGGCGACGCCATCACCGCTGACACGGTCGAGACGGTCGACACGGGCGGGATGGCCGAGATGACCGAGACGGCCGACACGGGCGCGACGGGGCAGGTCGTGGAGACCATGGAGACCATGGAGACCATGGAGATCGTGGAGACCGATCCCCGCCGCCTGGAGCGGATCGTCGGCAACCTCGTCGTCAACGCCCACCGGCACGGCGCCGCCCCCGTCCAGGTCACCGTCCACGGACGGACGGTCGTCGTCCGCGACCACGGACCCGGGTTCCCAGCGGAGGTGCTGCGCCACGGTCCGCGCCGCTTCCACACCGGCGCGCGGGAACGCGGCTCCGGCCACGGCCTCGGCCTGACCATCGCCCTGGGACAGGCCCGCGTCCTCGGCGCCGAGCTGCGCCTCGCCAACGCCCCGGACGGCGGCGCCGTCGCCACCCTGCGCCTGCCGGCCTGACCGGCGCCGGGCCACGGCACGAGGCGGCGCCGCTACAGACCTGCCGCGCGGCGGAGCGCGCGCCGATACACGGCCGCCCAGGTCCCGACACGTTTCCCGGACACCCTTCGACGTGCGCCTTTCCGTACGAGAAGTGGAGTCCGCATGACGTCCGTGCCCGTGACCACCGACCCCCTGCTGCCGTACCCGACGCCCGGCGTCGCGGCCGCCACCACCGACCTCACGAAGGTCTACGGCAGCGGCGACACCCGGGTCGTCGCCCTGGACCGGGTCGACATCGCCTTCCGGGAGGGCGAGTTCACCGCGATCATGGGACCGTCCGGGTGCGGCAAGTCCACCCTCATGCACTGCGCGGCCGGACTCGACGCGCCCACCTCCGGTTCCGTACGGGTCGGCACCACCGAGCTGAGCCGCCTGAACGACCGGCAGCTCACCCAACTGCGCCGGGACCGCATCGGGTTCGTCTTCCAGGCGTTCAACCTCCTCCCGACGCTGACCGCGCTCGAGAACGTCACGCTGCCGATGGACATCGCGGGACGCCGCCCCGACCAGGAGTGGCTGGAGCGCGTGATCTCCATGGTCGGACTCGCCGGGCGCCTGGGACACCGGCCCGCCCAGCTGTCCGGCGGTCAGCAGCAGCGCGTCGCGGTCGCCCGCGCCCTGGCCTCCCGGCCCGCGATCGTCTTCGCGGACGAGCCCACCGGCAACCTCGACTCGCGCGCCGGGGCCGAGGTCCTCGGCTTCCTGCGCGACTCGGTGCGCGAGCTGGGCCAGACCGTGGTCATGGTCACCCATGACCCGGTCGCCGCCGGCTACGCCGACCGCGTGGTGTTCCTCTCCGACGGCCGCCTGGTCGAGGAGATGACGCGGCCCAGCCCGGACCGGGTCCTGGACCTGATGAAGAACCTCGGCGCCCGCACCGCCTGACACCCACGCCCGATCCTCTCTTTCTTCCCCTCCGCGTACCTCTCCTCCTCCCAGGCGAAAGCTCCCCATGCTGAGAACAGCCCTGCGCAACATCCTGGCCGCCAAGGCCCGACTGGCCATGACCGTCCTCGCCGTGTGCCTCGGCGTCGCGTTCGTCAGCGGCACCCTCGTCTTCGCGGACTCCACCGCCGCCGCCCACCGCGCCGCCGCGTCGAAGAGCTTCGCCGGGATCGCCGTCACCGTGACCGAGAAGGCGCCGCCGCCCGGCGCGGCGGACCGGCAGCGGAGCAGCGTGCTCGACGACGCGCTCGTACGGAAACTGGCCCAGGTGCCCGGCGTCGCCGCCGTACGGCCGTCCGCCGACGGCTCGGCGATCCTGAACGCGGCCGACGGTTCCCCGCTGCGGGCCGACCGGGCCTGGACACACCTGGCCGCCGCCTACGTGCCTGCCGAGGACGTGCCCGCCAACGGCGCCAACGGCGGCAAGAACGGCGGCGACCGCGGCAACGGCGGCAACGGCGGCAAGGACAGCCGCTATCCGCTCGCCGAAGGCCGCGGCCCCGTGAGCAGCGAGGAGATCGCGGTCGACAGCGGCACCGCGGCCGCCGGCCGCTTCCGCGTCGGCGACACGGTCACGCTGGCCACGGACGGCCCGGTCATGACCAAGCGGCTCGTCGGCATCGTCACCACGGACGACCCCCGGGTGACCGCCGGCGGCACCCTCGCGCTGTTCGACAGGGCGACCGCTCAGCGGCTGTTCGCGACGCCGGGCCACTACACCGGCATCGACCTGTCAGCCGCGCCCGGCACCACCGCGGACGAACTCGCCGACCGGGTCACGGCCGTGCTCCCGGCCGACCGTGCCGAGGCCATCACGGGAGCCGCCCAGGCGGCGCAGCAGGCGGTCCTCGTCGACACCCTGACCCGCGGCTACGAGAAGGTGCCGATGGTGTTCGCCGGAGTCGCGCTGTTCATCGGCTCCTTCCTCATCGTCAACACCTTCACCATGCTCGTGGCGCGGCGCACCCGTGAGACCGCCCTGCTGCGGGCGATCGGCGCCTCGCGCCGCCAGGTGTCGCGCTCCGTCCTCCTGGAGGCCCTGGTGGTCGGTCTGGTCGCCTCGACGGCCGGCTTCCTGCTCGGCCTCGGCGTCGCCGCCGTCCTGCCCGAGGTCCTGAGCAGCGGCGGGAACACTCTGCCCCGCGGCCCGCTCGTCATCGGCCCGCTCCCGGTCGTCGCGGCGTTCGCCGTGGGTGTCGGCGTCACCGTGCTCGCCGCCTGGCTGCCGGCCCGGCGGGCGGCGCGGGTCGCGCCGGTCGAGGCGATGCGTACGGCCGAACAGCCGCCCGCTGCACCGCGATTCGGGCTGCGTGGCGCGGTGGGCCTCGGCCTCCTCGTCCTCGGCGCGGGATGGCTCGTCTCGCTCAGCGGCGCGCGGGACGCCTCGGAGGAGAACCTGCGGAGCGCCATGGCCGGCTGCGGCCTGTTCGTCGCCGCCCTGATCGTGCTGGCGCCGCTGCTCGCCGGCCCCGTGATCCGGCTGGCCGGGCGGCTGACCGGCCGCCTCGGCGTCACCGGCCGCCTGGCCCGCGAGAACGCGCTGCGCGACCCGCGCCGCACCGCGGCCACCGCCGCCACCCTCCTGGTCAGTACCGCGCTCGTCGCGGGGCTCGCCGTCATCGGCAACTCCACCGGGCAGGCCCTCGACCGCCAGGCCGCGGCCGGCCTCGGCGCCGACCACGTGATCAGCAGCCGCTCCACCATGACCGGCATCGACCCCGCGGCCGTACGGCGGATCGCCGGGACGCCCGGAGTGCGGACGGCGAGCGCCGTCACCGACTCCACCATGTTCATCGCCGGCGGCGTCAGGCAGATCTCCGGCGTCGACCCGGCCACCGTCGGCGACACGATGAGGCTCGAGTTCGTCTCCGGCTCCGCCGAGGGCCTCGCACCAGGCCGGATCGCCGTCTCCGGCACCCTGGCCCGGGAGAACGGGGTGACCACCGGAGACGTGCTGAACGTCAGCCTGGGGCGCGGCGACCGGTTCACGAAGGTCACCGTCGTGGGCGTCTACAAGGACAACCCCACGGCAGGGGACGCGCTCGGCGCCCGTTCCGAGGTCGCGGCGAAGAGCCTGCTGCCCGGCTCCGTGCAGCGCGTCCTCCTGCGCACGGACGGCACGGCGTCGAAGCCGGCCCTGGAGGCACGTCTGCGCACCGCCGTGGGCAACAACCCGCTGCTGAAGGTGCAGGACCGCGACGAGCTCGTCCGCGAGGCCGCCGGCTCCGTGGCCGACCTGCTGGGCGTGATGTACGGGATGCTCGTCATCGGCGTCGTCATCGGCGCGCTCGCCATCGTGAACACCCTGGCCGTGTCGGTCGCCGAACGCACCCGTGAGATCGGCGTGCTGCGGGCCCTCGGCATGGACCGCGCCGCCGTCCGCCGGACGATCCGCCTGGAGGCGCTGACCGTCGCCGGCTTCGGCACCCTCCTGGGCCTGACGGGCGGGCTGTTCGGCGCCTGGGCGGTCGGTTCGCTCGCCAACGGCGCGGTCGAGCAGTACTCCCTGGCCGTCCCCTGGGGCACGCTGCTCCTCGTCTGCCTGCTGTCCCTCACGACCGGCACCCTCGCGGCCGCCGCCCCGGCCCGCAGAGCGGCGACCCTGAGCCCACTCGAAGCCGCCGCCTAGGCCGTTTGCTTCGGATCAGGGCCAGGCGTCGCGGGCCTGGCCGAGGTCCGGAAGCGGTGGCCTGGGACCCGACCGCGCCCCTCACCGCACGGCGACCGTGCCGAGGTAGCGGGCGTACTCGTCGAGCGCGGCCCCCGCCTGGGCGTCGTCGCGGTCGATGAGCCAGTTGAGGGTGAGGCCGTCCATGAGGGAGAGCCCGTGGCGTGCGAGCACCGGAACCTCGACGGTCCAGCGGACGCGGGCGGCGCGGGCGACGGCCTCCAGGTACTCGCCGAACACGGCCAGGTAGTGCGCGTACTGCCTGCGAGCCACGTCTGCCAGGTCCGGCTGCCGCAGGGCGTACTGGGTCAGCTCGTACGTCACCATCTGCTCGGCGGGGCTCCGGCGGATGCCGTCCCAGTAGGCGTGCAGGGTGTCGCGGATGACCTCGTACGGGGAGCGGTCGTCGTCCTCCGTGGCCGTCGCCGTCGTGGGGACGAGCGTGCGCCGCATGATCCGGTCGATCACGGCGTGCAGGAGCTCCTGCTTGGAGCGGAAGCAGTAGTGGAAGGCGCCCAGCGGGGCCCCGGCCTCGGTGACGATGGCCCGGGTGGTCGCCTTGGCGACGCCGTCGCGGACCATGACGGCGATGGCCGCCTCGACGAGCTGGTCGCGGCGTTCGTCGGCCGACAGGCGGGTCATGCATGCTCCCTGGGCGCGCGGGTGGAGGGGAACAGGAGTCTAGGCAGGGACAGGAGTCGCCGGAGGGTCAGGGGTTGCCGGGGGGAACAGGCGCCGCCGGAGGGGCAGAAGTTGTCGAAGGGACAGGAGTTGCCAGAGGGGCAGGAGTCGCCGGAGGGGCAGGAGTGCGTTGCCGGCGGGGCAGGGGCCGCCATGGGTAGGGAGGGTCACAGGAAGGCGTGGCCCTCTCCCCGGTACGTGGGGACCTCGTCGACGAGCCGGCCGCCCGCCACGACGTGCAGCCGGTCAACCCGCTCGCACAGTTCGCCGGCCTTGGCGTGGCGGAACCACACGCGGTCGCCGAGCCGCAGCGCGTCGGCGGCCTCCCCGGTGAGCGGCGTCTGCACCTCGCCCGCGCCCTCGCGGGGCAGCAGGCGCAGGCCGGGCGGCCACACGGGTACGGGCAGGCGGTCCGCGCCCGCCGGACCGGAGGCGGTCCAGCCGCCGCCGAGGACCGTGACGTGCCGGGGCGCCGGGCGGCGGACGACGGGGAGGACGAAGAAGGCGGCGGGATACGGCGTGAACGCGCGGTAGTGGTCGAAGAGCGCCGGGGCGTAGAGCCCGGAGCCGGCGCCGAGTTCGGTGACGGCCGCCTCGGCCGAGGTCGTGTGCAGGCTGCCGGTGCCGCCGCCGTTGACGAACTCGAGGTCCGCGACCGAGCGGACCGCGCGGATCGCCTCGGCCCTGCGCCGCGCCAGTTCGCGCGCGGAGACCCGCTGGACGAGCCGGAGCGCCGCCCGGGCGGCGCGCGGGCCCGGCTGGTCGTCCGCGACGCCGGCGATCTGCCCCTCGTACGACATGAGCCCGACCAGCCGGAAACGGCGACGGGCGACGACGGCGCGGGCGAGTTCGCGGGCCTGGGCGGGGGAGTGGAGCGGAGAGCGCCGCATCCCCAGGTGCACACGGCCGCCCCACAGGCGCAGGGAGGCGTCGAGGTCGAGGCAGACCCGTACCGGAGGGCCGTCGTGGCCGATCACGGACGTCACGTGGTCCAGGTGCTCCACCGAGTCGATCATGATGGTCACGCGTGCGGCGAGCGTGTCGTCGGAGGCGAGCCGGCGCAGCGCGTCGGGGTCCGTCGTGGGGTAGCCGACGAGGACGTCCTCCGCCTGTTCGGCGAGCCACAGTGCCTCGGGCAGGGTGAAGGCGAGGATGCCGGCGAAGCCGGGGAGGCGCAGCACGTCGGTGATCAGCGCGCGGCAGCGCAGTGACTTGCTGGCGAGGCGGACGGGCTTGCCGTTGCTGCGTCCGGTCATCTCCCGCGCGTTGGCGCGCAGCGCGTCCAGGTTGACGACGGCGAACGGCGGCGTGAGGCCGGCCGTCGCCCTCTCCAGCTCGCCGAACGGCGCCGAGGCGGCGGGGGAGTGGGCGGACGGGCGCGGCGAGAGGCCGGAGCGGGAGCGGGTACCGGAGTCGGAGCGGGAGTCGGATCCGGAGCGGGAGAGGGAGCGGGAGCGGGAACCGGAGCCGGATGACGGGGGCGGGATTCGCATGGCGTGGCGCCTTCCTGACGGGGCGGCGGCAGGAGCCGTCCGAGGCGCGGCCACCATCTCCTGGTCGCCCGTCCAAGTCAAGGCATCGGGACCCTTGACTTGGACGGCTGACCAAGACGACCATCCGGACAACCGAAGCCCGGACAACCGAAGCCCGGACAACCGAAGCCCGGACAACCGAAGCCCGGGGGACCGCCCGGCGGTGACGCCCACCGGCGGGCCGCCCCCTCCGCGCTTCCCCGGCACGACGTCCCGTTTCCCCGGGTTCCAGGCCCCGGCCTCCGCGGCCACCCGCCGGAGCCCCCGGCCCCCCAGTCCACCCAGGCCGGCCCGGCCCCCTAGCCCACCCCGGCCACCCCGGCCACCCACCCCGGCCACCCCCCGGCCGCCCACCCCGCCCCCGTCGAGAGGATCCGCCCCGTGACCGAGACCTGGCGCAACTGGTCCGGAAGCCAGCAGGCACGTCCCGCCAGGGTCGTCCGGCCCGGAAGTACGGACGAGGTGGCCGCCGCCGTGAAGGACGCGGCCCGCGACGGACTCCGCCTCAAGGCCGTCGGCGCGGGGCACTCCTTCAGTCCCGTCGCCGTCGCCGACGGCGTCCAGCTGAGGCTGGACCGGCTCGACGCGCCGCACGTGGTCGACGCGGAGAGCGGCCTGGTCACGGTCGGTGCCGGCATGCCCCTGTGGAAGCTCAACCCCCTGCTCGCCGCGCACGGCCTCGCGCTGGAGAACATGGGCGACATCGACCGGCAGACCGTCTCCGGGGCGATCTCGACCGGCACCCACGGCAGCGGTCTCCGCTTCGGCGGGATCGCCACCCAGGTCCGGGCCCTCGAACTCGTCCTCGCCGACGGGTCGGTGGTCACCTGCTCGGCCACCGAGCGGCCCGAGCTGTTCGCGGCCGCCCGCGTCGGTCTCGGCGCGCTCGGCGTCCTCACCCGCGTGACGCTCCAGTGCGTGCCGAGCTACGTCCTGCACGCCAGGGACGCCACCACGCCCGTGGCCGAGACGCTCGACCGGATGCACGAACTCGCCGACACCCACGACCACTTCGAGTTCTTCTGGTTCCCGCACAGCGACCTGACCCTCACCCGCAGGTTCCGCCGCCTGCCCGGCACCACACCGCTGAAGCCCATCGGCGCGCTCAGCCGCCGCGTCGACGAGACCGTCAGCGGCCTGGGCTTCGAGGGGCTCAACCGGCTCGGCACCCGCTTCCCCGCCCTCGTACCGCCGATCACCCGCTTCGCGGCCCGCGCCATGTCCACGCGCGAGTGGACCGACCTGTCCCACCGTGTCTTCGCGTCCGCGCGCGACGTCCGCTTCCACGAGGGCGAGTTCGCCATCCCGAGGGAACGGGCCGCCGACGCGCTGGGCGAACTGAAGCGCTGGATCGACACCCACGACGAGAAGGTGTCCTTCCCGCTGGAGGTCCGCTTCACCGCCGCCGACGACATCTGGCTCTCCACCGCGTACGGCCGCGAGAGCTGCTACATCGCCTTCCACCAGTACCACCGGATGCCGTACGACCGGTACTTCCGCGCCTGCGAGGACATCCTCGCCGCCCACGGCGGCCGGCCGCACTGGGGCAAGATGCACGGCCTGGACGCCGAACGGCTGCGTCCCCGCTACGAGCGCTTCGACGACTTCGTCGCCCTGCGCGACGAGCTGGACCCGGCCGGACTCTTCGCCAACCCGTACCTCGACCGTGTCCTCGGACGCGCACCGGGAGCGGCCAGGCCGTGATTCGCTGGTGCACGCTTTTCCGGCGCGCCACCCGCAGGACGAGGTGAGGACGCCGGGGCGTGTGTCCTGATCTCGTCTCAGATGTCCCGATGGTCTCCGTCGTTGCTCCGCGCACCCGTGTATCGAGGGCTGGGCCGTGCGCACTCGCACACACGCGAACCCCTACCCTGGTGCCCGCTTAGTGGCGGACTTCGAACAGTACGACGAACGGGATGTGACAGGTGACGGGGGCGAACGGCGCCGACATGGTCGGCCAGGTCCTGGGCGGTCGATACCGCGTGACCGCGATGATCGGCCGCGGGGGCATGGGCGTGGTCGCCCGGGCGGTGGACCAGCTGCTGAACCGCGAGGTCGCCGTCAAGGTGCTGCGGGCCTACACCGACGCCTCCCCGGCCGAACTGGCCGACCTGCGGGTCCGGATGCAGCGCGAGGCGCAGGCCGCCGCCCGCATCCGGCACAGCGGCGTGGTCACCGTGCACGACGTCGTCGAGGAGCAGGGACTGCCCGTCATCGTCATGGAGCTGGTCGACGGACCCTCCCTCGACGACGTGCTGACGGAGCGCGGCCCCATGGACCCGCGCGAAGCGGCCGCGATCGGCGCGAAGCTGATGGACGCGCTCGACGCGGCCCACCGGGCCGGCGTCCTCCACCGGGACGTCAAGCCCGGCAACGTCCTGCTGGAGAGCAGCGGCCGTGTGGTGCTCACCGACTTCGGCATCGCCAGCATGGACACTTCCGGCGAGGAGGCCCTGGCCAAGCTGACCCAGAGCGGCCAGATCGTCGGCTCCCTCGACTACCTGCCGCCCGAGCGCGCCCAGGGCCAGGTGCCGGGTGCCGCTTCGGACATCTGGGCGCTCGGCATGACTCTGTACGCGGCCGTGGAGGGTGCCTCGCCCTTCCGCCGTACGTCGGTCTGGTCCACGCTCGCGGCGATCGTCGGCGACCCGCTTCCGGCGCCCCGCCTCGCGGGGCCGCTCGCCCCGGTGCTCCAGGCGCTGATGGCGAAGGACCCGCTGCAGCGGCCGGACGCCGCGCAGGCGCGCGACATGCTGGAGGCGGTCGCCGCAGGCCGGACGCCGGGGCCGGCCCCGACGCCGGGCGGTACCCCGACTGCGGGCCTGGGCGTGCACCCGGGGGCCCCGAACCCCGGCACGGCGCCGGGCCTGGGCACGGCCCCGAACCCCGGCACGGCGCCCGGCCTCGGCGCGACCCCGCCCCCCGCCCCGGCCCCGCAGGCCGTCACGCCCCCGCCGGCTGCCTTCGGCCCTCCCGTCGCCACGCCGTTCTCCCAGTCCGCCCCCCAGCCCGCCGCCTTCTCCATGCCGGCCGACGCGTACGGTGCTCCCGCTCCGCAGCCGGGCGTCGCGCATCCGGGCGCCGTCCACCCGGGCGTCGCGCATCCGGGCGCCGTCCACCCGGGCGCCGCGCACCCGGGCATGGCGCCGGCCGTGACCGCCGGTGGCGCCGGCCGGGCCGAGACGCGTGCCACCGCCGTCCGCGCGCGGCGCCGGCGCACCCGTACCGTCGTCGCGGTGGCCGCGGCAACCGTCCTCACCTGCGGCGGAGTCGCCTACGCCCTGATCGGCATGCGCGGAGACGAGGACGCCGGCGGGTCGGACACGGCGCTCCCCACGGCGAGCACCTCCGCCGACGGTGACATGTCCGAGGCGGGCGGTGCGACCGACGGCGCGACCTCCCCGGGGGACCTGACGTCCATCAGCCCCGGCGCGACGCCGTCCGCCACCCCTTCCCAGAAGGACGACGGTCCCACGGCGGCGCCCGGTGACGGCGACGGCGACGGGGACGCGGACGACAAGCCGACCGCGTCGCCGTCCGCCTCGAAGGACGCCCTGCCCAGCTCGACGGTGAAGGAGCCCACGCCGGTGTCGACGGCGTGCACCGGCTGGGCCCACTCGGACCGCAGCAGCGGGGTGGGTGCGGCAAGCCAGAACACACACCTCTACACCGGGCCGTACGCGGAGTGCTCGTACGTGACCGTGATCAAGACCGGCGTGAAGGTCTCGTACGACTGCTACGTGACCAACGCCCACGGCAACAAGTGGATCTTCGCCCGCATCCAGGGCACGAACACCGAAGGCTGGATCTTCGCCGACAAGTCCACCGTCACGGGCGGCTCGCTCATCCGCTGCTGAGCGGCCGGTTCACGGTCACGGTGACCGCCTCCGGGGCGAGCACCGCCTCCAGCTCCGTGCCGTCGGGCCGGCGCAGCCGGACCCGGGCTCCGTCGACCCGCACGGGGAGTGCCGGAAGGCCCTCCGGCTCGGCCGGGGAGGGCGTCGCGGGGGAGGCCGTCGCCCCGGCGAGCTTGGCCGCGGCGAGCTTCGTCGCGGAGAGCCGCGCCCCGGCGAGCCTCGTGGCGGCGACGAAGAGGGTGGCCGTAGCACCCGTGGTGCCGCTGAGGACGGGCAGCGCGGCCGCCGTTCCGTACGCGGTGCCGCCCGGTACGGGCCGGGTGGCGGCCATGCCGTACCCGTGGACGTTCCGCATGGACGACGTCAGCCGCGTACCGTCCGGCGTCGTGGCGACGACCCGTGCGGACAGCCCGTCCGTGCTCTCCGCGACCGTCGTGCCCGCCGCCGCCCAGCCGCTGTGGCGCACCTCGGTGCCGGGCCGCGCGCCGGTGACCAGGTGGGCGTGGATCTCGTCCGCACCCGCCGCGAGGACGACGGAGGTCACGGTGACTCCGGGGAGTTCGGCGCCCCCGACGCGGGGCCGGTGGGCGGAGGCGGCCCAGCCCTCGCCCGCGCCGAGCGGGCGGATCCGGCCGCGCAGGCTGAGTTCGCCGTCGACGAGGACGCCGACGTGGTTGTCCGGGGTGCCGTCGAGGACCGGGCCGGTGGCGGTGGAGTGGGCGAGGCGGGCGTACAGCGGATCGTCGGGCAGGACCTGCTCGGCCGGCTGGTCGTCGCTGCCGTGGTTGTGGAGCCGTACGACGCCGTCGGCGGCGGTGGACTGGATCAGCCAGCCGGGCCGGGGGAGCGGGACGACCGCGTCGGCGTGCTCGACCGGAGCGGGCTCCTCGGCCGCCGTCCACACCGGGTGGTCGGGCGGAAGGAGGAGCCCGAGGAAGCCCTTGCTCGCCCAGTACGGCGAGGCGGGCCCCGAGTACTCCTGGACGAGCGGGAGATGGGGGCCGTGCCAGCCGAGGGTGAGCAGCCCGTCCGCGTCCACCGCGCCCCGGTCGACGAAGTGGCGCAGCGAGCCGGAGGCGAGGCGGCGGGTGGCGCCCGGCGCGAGCGGGGTGTGGCCGGTGAGGGCGCCGGCCCACAGCGGCGCGGTGGCGGCGAAGCGGTAGGTGAGGGAGCGGCCCTGGTGCATCGGGGAGCCGTCGGCGCCGAAGGTGCGGGAGTAGCCGTCGAGATGGGCGCTCAGGCGCGGGCCGTAGACGTCCATCAGGCGCCTGTCGCCGGCCAGATGGGCGTGCAGGACGGGGTAGAGGTGGAAGGCCCAGCCGTTGTAGTGGTCGAAGGCGCGCGGGCGGCCGTCGGTGTACCAGCCGTCGCCGAGGTACCACTGCTCGATCTTCGCCAGTCCCCGCTCGACGGCGGCCCGGGCGGCGCCGTCCGCGTCCGGGCCGACCTCGGTCAGGAAGCCGCCGACGGTGAACGGGAAGAGCCACCAGTTGTTGTCGACGGGGGTGTGGTGCAGGGCTCCGGCGAGCCAGGTCCGGACGCGCTCGCGGACCGGGGCGTCGAGCCGGTCCCACAGCCAGGGGCGGGTCAGGCGCAGCGCGAGCGCGATCGAGGCGGCCTCGACCATGGGCTGGCTGCGGTCGCCGACGGCGAGCCAGGAGACCGGGTCCCCGCCGGTCAGGTCGCGGTCGGTGGTCGGCGTGTGGGTACCGGCGGCCAGGCCCTCGGCGTAGCGCGGGAGGAAGCCGTGCGGATCGTCGCCGGCCGCGCCCGCGATCCGGAAGGCGGCCAGCAGGAAGGTCCGGGCGAAGCCTTCGAGGGCGTCCGACCGCGTCCCCGAGACGCTGGGGCGGGGTCCGGGCAGGGCGATCAGGGCGTGCCCGGGGCCGGCGTGGCGCAGGGCCGACGTCAACAGCCCGTCGGCGACCGCCTCCCAGTGCGCCCGGGTCCAGCCGGTGCGGGGGCTGAGGACACGGTCCTCGGGGGGAAGCGGGATCGAGGACATGCGGGTGCGCTCCTTGGTCCGGTCAGGCGGACCGAATCTAGGGAGCGACGGATCGAACGTCAAGAAGTCATGAACGTACGGTCACTTGTGATCGTTCGATCCTTGCCGACGGGACCCGCGTGTGCGCCCGGCGACCGCCGCGGCGGATCATCCTGTTACCTTCGCCGTCCGGCATCCGTCATGGGGGTGACGGCCGACGAACGGTCGTCGTTCCCACGACTGAATCGAGGACACGATGCCGACCGGCCTCATGTACGTGACGATCTACGTCACCGATCAGGACCGCGCCCTGGAGTTCTACACCGAGGGTCTCGGCCTGGAGAAGCGGCTCGACTTCCCGGGACCCGACGGACGCTTCCTCACCGTCGGGATACCCGGCAGCCCGGTGGAGATCATCCTGTGGTCGCACGCGGCGGCCGCGGGACAGCCGGGCGGCACGGCCGTGCCCGGTCCGCTGGTCCTCGAATGTGAGGACCTGCGAAAGGACTTCGACGTCATGCGGCGGCGCGGCGTCGTCTTCGAGGAGTCCGCACCCGTGGACTATCCGTTCGGGGTCCGCGTCGAGGCGGTGGACCCGGACGGCAACCGGATCTCGCTGCGTCAGCGGCGGAAGCCGTGACCGCCCGTCCGCCCGGCTCCGTGGCCGAGGCGTTCGAAGCCCAGCGCGACCGGCTGCGCGCCGTCGCGTACCGCGTGCTCGGCTCGCACGCCGATGCCGAGGACGTCGTCCAGGAGGCCTGGATGCGTCTCGCCCGCCAGGACGCGGCGACCATCGCCAATCTGGCGGGCTGGCTGACCACCGTCGTCGGCCGCATCAGCCTGGACCTCCTCAGATCCCGCCGGGCGCAGCCCGAGACCGCGTACGAGCAGGAGTTCGCGGACCTCGTGGTGACGCCCGACGACGATCCGGCGCCGGACGAACGGGCGGTGCTGGCCGACTCGGTCGGCCTCGCCCTGCTCGTCGTGCTCGACTCGCTCACCCCGAGCGAACGCCTGGCCTTCGTCCTGCACGACATGTTCGCGGTCCCGTTCCACGACATCGGCCCGATCCTGGGCAGATCCGCCGACGCCGCCAAGATGCTCGCGAGCCGTGCCCGCCGCAAGGTCCGCGCCACGGACCGCACGACGGGCCCCGGCCGTGAGCACCGAGAGGTCGTCCGGGCGTTCGGCGCCGCCGCCCGCGGCGGCGACTTCGAAGCGCTCCTGCGCGTCCTCGACCCGGACGTGAGGCTGACCGTCGACACCGCCGGCGGCGTGGTCGTCACCCTCGGTGCCACCAAGGTCGCCGCCGGCGCCCGCATGTTCTCCGGCGAGGTCGCCCGGCAGCGCCCCGTGCTGGTCAACGGCATTCCCGGCCACATGTCGTGGAGCTCCGACGGCACGCCTCTCTCCGTCATCGCCTTCACCGTGACCGGAGGCCGGATCACCGGCATCCACATCGTCGTGGACCCGGCCAAGCTCGCCTCGATCCGTCTGCCCGCCCCCGTACGGGATGTGTAAAGACGGCCGGGGTGCACGTTAGGAGGGCGTCAACGCCGACGGTGTCGTGGCTGGAATGAGCTTTTCTCGAACAGGTCCGACGGACCGCTCATTCCATCCACACACTTTCGGGAGCTCACGATGGCCGACGTGGCCTTCGTCGTCACCACGGTCGCGGTCTTCGCGCTGGTGGCCTTCGTCGCCAGGGGGGTGGCGAAGCTGTGACTGTCGAGAACGTCGTCGGTCTGCTGGTCGCCGCCGGCCTGCTGGTCTATCTCGTCCTCGCCCTCGTCGATCCGGAGAGGTTCTGAGTACGGATATGAGTCCCGTCCTGGCTGGGATCCTCCAGCTGCTCGCCCTCGTCGTCGCCCTCGGCCTCTCGTACCGGCCGCTCGGTGACCACATGGCCAGGGTGTACTCCTCAAAGAAGCACCTCCGGCCCGAGAGATGGCTCTACAAGGCCATCGGCGCCGACCCGGACGCCGAGATGCGCTGGCCGGCCTATCTGCGCGGCGTCCTCGCCTTCTCCGCGGTGAGCGTCCTCTTCCTCTACCTGCTGCAGCGTCTCCAGGGCTCGCTGCCCGGCTCGCTCGGCTTCGTCTCGATCGACCCGGACCAGGCCTTCAACACGGCCGCGTCGTTCGTGGCGAACACGAACTGGCAGTCGTACTACGGCGAGCAGGCCATGGGTCACGTCGTGCAGACCGGCGGCCTTGCGGTGCAGAACTTCGTCTCGGCGGCGGTGGGGATCGCCGTGGCGGTCGCCCTCGTCCGCGGCTTCGCCCGGTCCCGTACCGGCGAGCTCGGCAACTTCTGGGCCGACCTGGTCCGCGGCACCGTCCGCGTCCTGCTGCCGATCTCCGTGGTCGGCGCGCTGGTCCTGGTGGCCTGCGGCGCGATCCAGAACTTCTCCGGCATCCACGAGGTCGGCCAGTTCACGGGCGGCCCGCAGCAGTGGAACGGCGGCGCCGTCGCCTCGCAGGAGGTCATCAAGGAACTGGGCACCAACGGCGGCGGCTACTTCAACGCCAACGCGGCCCACCCCTTCGAGAACCCCAACGGGCTCTCCAACCTCTTCGAGATCTACCTGATCCTCGTCATCCCCTTCGCGCTGACCCGCACCTTCGGCCGCATGGTCGGCTCGCTCAGGCAGGGCTACGCGATCCTGGCGACGATGGCCACGATCTGGCTGGCGTTCACCGCCCTGATGATGTGGACCGAGTTCCACCACGGCGGCCCCGCCTTCGACATCGCGGGCGGAGCCATGGAGGGCAAGGAGACCCGCTTCGGCATCGGCGGCTCGTCGATCTTCGCGGTCGCCACCACCCTGACGTCCACCGGCGCGGTGAACTCCTTCCACTCCTCGTTCACCGGCTTCGGCGGCGGGATCACGATGCTGGGCATGCAGCTCGGCGAGATCGCGCCCGGCGGCGTCGGCTCCGGCCTCTACGGCATGCTGGTCATGGCGGTCATCGCGGTGTTCATCGCCGGGCTGATGGTCGGCCGCACGCCCGAGTACCTGGGCAAGAAGATCGGCACCCGCCAGATCACGTTCGCGGCCTGCTACATCCTGATCACCCCGGCGCTCGTGCTCGGCTTCACGGCGGCCTCGTTCGCCCTGGACACCCCGGCGCACTCGATGACGAACTCCGGCGCACACGGCTTCTCCGAGATCCTGTACGCGTACACGTCGGGCGCCAACAACAACGGCTCCGCGTTCGCCGGCCTGAACGCCGACACCCAGTGGTTCAACACGACGATCGGCATCGCGATGCTGCTCGGCCGGTTCCTGCCGATGGTGTTCGTCCTCGCGCTCGCCGGCTCGCTCGCCGGCCAGCCGCCCGTACCCGAGACCGCGGGCACCCTGCGCACCGAGAAGCCGCTGTTCACCGGCCTGCTCGTCGGCACGATCATGATCATCACCGGTCTCACCTACTTCCCGGCCCTGGCCCTTGGCCCGCTCGCCGAAGGACTCGCAGCATGAGCACCCTCACTCCCACCCGGGCACCCCACCCGGACGTCCCCACGGGGCACGAGCCCGAGGCGGCCGGACGCGTCGGCGGGGGCCTCTTCGACCCGAAGCAGCTGGCGAGGTCCTTCCCGGACGCGCTGCGCAAGCTCGACCCGCGCGTGATGGTGAAGTCACCGGTCATGTTCGTGGTCCTCGTCGGCTCCGTCGTGACCACCGCGCTCGCGCTGCTGCATCCCGGAGACTGGTTCGGCTGGGCCATCACCGCCTGGCTCTGGCTGACGACCGTCTTCGCCAACCTGGCCGAGGCCGTCGCCGAGGGCCGCGGCAAGGCCCAGGCCGACACTTTGCGCAAGGCCAAGACCGACACCGTCGCCCGCCGTCTGACGAAGACGGGCGAGGAGCGGGTCCCCGGCACCGAGCTCAGGGTCGGCGACCTGGTGGTCTGCGAGGCCGGCGACGTCATCCCCGGCGACGGTGACGTCGTCGACGGCGTCGCGAGCGTCGACGAGTCGGCCATCACGGGCGAGTCGGCTCCGGTGATCCGCGAGTCCGGCGGTGACCGCTGCGCCGTCACCGGCGGCACCAAGGTGCTGTCCGACCGGATCGTCGTCACGATCACGACGAAGCCTGGCGAGACCTTCATCGACCGGATGATCAACCTGGTCGAGGGCGCCGCACGGCAGAAGACGCCCAACGAGATCGCCCTCAACATCCTCCTGGCGTCCCTCACCATCGTCTTCCTGCTCGCCGTCGTCACCCTGAAGCCCTTCGCGATCTACGCCGGGGCCGACGGGCAGACCTCGCTGATCGTCCTCACGGCGCTCCTGGTCTGCCTGATCCCGACGACCATCGGCGCGCTGCTGTCCGCGATCGGCATCGCCGGCATGGACCGGCTCGTCCAGCGCAACGTCCTGGCGATGTCCGGCCGCGCCGTCGAGGCGGCCGGCGACGTCAGCACGCTGCTCCTGGACAAGACCGGGACGATCACCCTCGGCAACCGGCAGGCCTCCGAGTTCGTGCCCGTACGCGGGACGACGGAGGCCGAGGTCGCCGACGCCGCCCAGCTCTCCTCACTCGCCGACGAGACGCCCGAGGGCCGCTCGATCGTGGTCCTCGCCAAGGAGACGTACGGGCTGCGCGAGCGCCACCACGGCGAGCTCGCCCACGCCACGTGGATCGAGTTCACCGCCCAGACCCGCATGTCGGGCGTGGACGTGGACGGCCGGAAGATCCGCAAGGGCGCGAGCGGTTCGGTGGTCGCGTGGGTGAAGGAGCAGGGCGGCGACGTCGCCGAGGACGCGCAGGCGCTCACGGACCGGATCTCCGAGGCCGGCGGCACCCCGCTGCTCGTCGCCGTCGAGGACGGCAAGGGCGCGCGGGTCCTGGGAGTCATCCACCTCAAGGACGTCGTCAAGGAGGGCATGCGGCAGCGGTTCGACGAGCTGCGCCGCATGGGCATCAAGACGATCATGATCACGGGTGACAACCCGCTGACCGCCAAGGCCATCGCCGAAGAGGCCGGCGTCGACGACTTCCTCGCCGAGGCCACGCCCGAGGACAAGATGGCCCTCATCAAGCGCGAGCAGGCCGGCGGCAAGCTCGTGGCCATGACCGGCGACGGCACCAACGACGCACCGGCCCTCGCCCAGGCGGACGTCGGCGTCGCGATGAACACGGGCACGTCGGCCGCGAAGGAGGCCGGCAACATGGTCGACCTCGACTCCGACCCGACCAAGCTCATCGAGATCGTCGAGATCGGCAAGCAGCTCCTCATCACCCGAGGCGCGCTGACCACCTTCTCCATCGCCAACGACGTCGCCAAGTACTTCGCGATCATCCCCGCGATGTTCGCGGTCGCCTACCCGTCCCTGGACAGGCTCAACATCATGGGCCTGGCCTCGCCGGAGTCCGCGATCCTGTCCGCCGTCGTCTTCAACGCCCTGATCATCGTCGCGCTCGTACCGCTCGCCCTGAAGGGCGTGCGGTACCGCCCGACCAGCGCCGACAGGATGCTCCGCCGCAACCTGGGCCTCTACGGCCTGGGCGGCCTGATCGCGCCGTTCATCGGCATCAAGATCATCGACCTGCTCCTCTCCCTCATCCCCGGAATCGGCTGATCCACGATGAACAACTCTGTCGGAAACGCGGGGCGGCTCCTCTGGGCGGGCCTGCGCGCCCTGCTCGTCCTCACGGTCGTGTGCGGCGTGCTCTACCCGCTCGCCGTCACGGGCGTCGCCCAACTCCTGTTCCACGACAAGGCGAACGGCTCCGAGATCAAGGACGCGAGCGGGAGGGTCGTCGGCTCCGCACTCATCGGCCAGACCTACGACCTGCCGAAGAAGAACCCGGCCGACGCCGAGGAACCGGTGGCCCCGGACCTGAGGTGGTTCCAGCCGCGCCCCTCCAACGGCCTCGGCAGCAACAGCGTCAACACCCGGTACTCGCTCGTCCTGTCCGGCGCCACCAACCGCTCCGGCGACAACGCGGACCTGATCAAGTGGGTCACCGACGCCAAGGCCGCCGTCGTCAAGGACAACTCCACCGCCGACCACGAGGTGAAGCCGTCCGACGTCCCCGCCGACGCCGTCACCTCCTCCGGCTCGGGCCTCGACCCGCACATCTCGCCGGAGTACGCGAAGCTCCAGGTCCACCGCGTGGCGGAGAGGAACGGCCTCACCGTCGCCCAAGTCGACAAGCTCGTCGCCGACCACACCGACGACCGCATCCTCGGCTTCATCGGCGAGCCCCGCGTCAACGTCCTCCGGCTCAACATCGCACTGCGGAACCTCGTGGCGGCCAAGGACTGACGGCCTCGCGCCCGACGCACGGGAGCCGGCAGCCCGGGAACACCCCGGCTGCCGGCTCCCGAGGCGCAGTCGCTGGAGCGAGTCCTCCTGCTGGTCAGTGGAGCGTCCGTGCACGATGGGCTACACCACATCGACTCCATGTGCTCTGGCCAAGCCGTCGAGTCCGTCTGCCCAGCCCTGCCCGACCGCTCGGAGCTTCCACACCGGCAGACCCTCGGTGGACCTGTGCCGGTAGAGCTCCGCCACGACCATTGCTCGGATGGCAGGGTCGGCAGGTGGATGGAAGGCCCAGGCGGCGGCAGTGCATCTCAGGGAGAGTCCTGCGCGGGTGAGGGAGTCGCACGTCAGTCCGGTGTCGACATCCATGTTGATTGCGATCGTCATGCGTTGGACGCGTTCGGGCAGAGCCGCGAGGTGGACGGCGGCGCGCTCGATGGTGTGCGTGCCATCGTTCTGCTTCCCCAGGAGACGTGCGGCCCCTTCGGCGGCGGAAGGCTGGTTGTAGAAGACGAAGTCCTCGTCGGAGGTGACCCGGCCGTGCGCGTCGGTGAGGAAGAGCGTGAGGTCGGCGTCTGCGCCGTCGAAGCTGAACGTGATGTTCAGCCCTTCCCACGCCTCGTCGGGCAGGGTGAGGTTCTGCCCAGGCGTGAGCATCGCGGGGGCGGCGAGAACGGGCTCGCCCGTGGCGGGCAGCTGGGCCGGGGACGGGGCCTGGGCCCTCCACTCGGCGAACGTGTGGATCCGGTAGGGGTCTGCGGTCGGCACATCGTGGGTGGCGGGGACGTTGGCGAGGAGGTCGCCGTCCAGGCCGGCCAGTGTGGCGTCGACCGAGGTGGCGTCGTCCTGGGCGTGGTCGAGCAGGCTCTGCAGGCCCGGCAGACGGCTGGTGTCCAGCGGCTTGATGGTGCTCGACAGGTTTCCGGAGGCGGTCGTGGCGACGGCGCAGGCCACGTCCTGGCCGATGTCGAGGAACCGCAGCGCGTCCTCAGGCTGCCGCCAGGAGCCCGCCTCGATGGCCTGGCGGGTCCACCGGCCGTACGCCACAAACCCCAGCCGCTGGGTGTCCGGCATGCGGGTGATCACCGCGAGGTCGATCGCGGTGATTCCCGACGCGACGGCGAAGCCCTCCTTGAGGGTGGCGATGACGTTGGACCCCATGGCCGTGAGCCACCACAGGACCCGGTCGCGCTTCGTCAGCGTCTTCAGCGTGGGACGCCCGCTGGAGGTGACTCCGGGAGTCTGATCGGGGAGCGAGTCGATGTCGGGCTGCCGCATCACCACGGACATCACAGAGCCGTCCACCCCGACCGCGCAGCCGGCGGCGGGGTTGTCGGAGAAGGCGTAGTTGACCGTCTCGCACACGGTCGCCTCGTCGTTCGCGACGAGGGCCTGCCACCAGCGATGTGCCTCGGTGGTCAAAGCGGCGTAGATACCGTGCAACCGTGCCTGTTCGGCGGCCA
The DNA here is from genome assembly GCF_042722475.1 of Streptomyces sp. NPDC127092. NCBI lineage: Bacteria > Bacillati > Actinomycetota > Actinomycetes > Kitasatosporales > Streptomycetaceae > Streptomyces > Streptomyces sp. NPDC127092. The sequence continues at coordinate 13,418 of NZ_JBHXFE010000046.1, read as the reverse complement.
GGTAAACCGGCGCGTCCTGCTCGGCCCGCCGCTTCGCCTCGGCGCGCTCTGCACGGGCGAACACACCGAGCCCCGCCAGATGGAACGTCCTGGCCTCGGCCAACGCCCAGGGCAGTCCCAGTTGCGGGGGTTCAGGCACCACCGGTGGGCGGGCGGGGGAGAAAGACGGCAGATGCACGCTGGTCATCTGCAGCCGCAGTTCCTGCAGATGCGCGATGGCCGCGTCGCGTTCTGCCTCCTGTCGGGCCCGCTCAGCCTGTCGGCGAGCCCGTTCCAGCTGCGCGCCCGAAGGTACGGCGGACCGCGGGCCCGAGCCGGAACGTGGCGCGCGGCTCGTCGTGCTCCGACGGCGCCCACCGCCCAGCGCGGTGGAGGCGTACAAGGGCCCCATGCCCGACGAGAGCGTCGTTCGCCCGCCGCCCACGTTCACGCGTGCCATACGCGGCCCGATGGATGTCCGCACGCCCCTCGTCGAGACGCGCACGCTCAATCCCGGCACACCGACGCGGAATCCGAAACCCATGGAGCCTCCCTCGCTGCTGCGGAGGGTCTGTCAGCCTTCCGATATCGATGCTGGGCTTCGCTGCTACTGGGGGCTTCGAGACCGACTGCGGCGCCATCCTCGGGTGGACCCCAGGCCGGGCACAAGCATCGATCGCCTCCGTAGACGCCGGAGCGACATCAGTTGCCGGGGGCGGTGCTTGTAGTGTGCGGGCCCGGGGATCACATCGGTATGTGTTTCCTTGTGTAGTTCTCTGCGGACGACTTCGTCCCGCTTGCCTGATCAGGTTTCGGCCAATCCACTTGTCTCGCGGCCTGTTACGCACAATGTCGCCTTTGTGATCTGGCGGCTCCCGCCGTTCGTCGTGAAGATGCCCGCCGTACAAGCGAACGGGGAAGCGGCATGGGAATCGCCTGGGGCAGCAAAGCTCGGGAGAAGAAGCAGGAGGAGGTGTGCACGGACGGGTGGCCCGGTGTGCCTGTCCAACGGGCTGCCCGGACGGCCGACACACCTCGCCCCGCGGAGGTGGATCCGACTGCCACCGAGGTGACGCGGCTACTGTGCCAGGCGGTCTATGCGCGGCCGGATCGAGTGAAGGAGCTCAAGGCGTGGTGGCGCAAGTTCCGGGGAAAGAGCGCCGCCCCGAAGAAGCCGCGGCGTAGTACACGCAGGCCCATTTACCTGGAAGGCAGGGACGATTGCCCTCCACTGGGCGAGCCGACGGCACAGTGGGTTGTCGACCATGTGCTGAACGGCCCGCCATTGCCCGTGCCGTCGTATGGGTTCGATCTTGTCCCAATGGTGGCGCACAGCCTGCGTGCACGTCGCGGGCGGTGGCTACGGCGTCTTTGCTTCCTGTTGCTCCTGACAGCGGCCGGGTATGTCTCTCCATGGGCGACGGCGATCTGGGCGACCGCGGTCGTGGTCGCCCTCACCACGAGGTGGGCGGCGTTTCGAGCGCAGCGCAAGAAGAAGCTCAACAGTCGGCTGGCCCGCCGCCCGTGGTTGGCGTATCTGCCTCTCGTCGCTCCGTGGATGCTGGCGCTGGTGCCGTACGAACCGGCGCCGGAGGTGAGGATCGGGCTGGTCGCGGTGCCGGCCGGCTTGCTTGCTGGGATGGCAGTGGTGTACGTCGGGGACCGGTTGGTCGTGAGGGCCGCTCTGTCTGCGCTGAGTCGCAAGCGGATCTCCCTCGACACGCTGCCGTGGACGGCGCCGAGGGCTACCCGGAGGCTCGCGAAGATCGGGGAGGGGCAGGAGGGGCGCCAGCTGCCCTATGACGCCTCCCAGCACTTCATCGGCGCCGGGCGCGACCTCTGGGGAGCCGCCCACATCAACATCCCTCTGAAACCCAAAGACCCCGAGGAGTCGGTCAAGCCCTTCGGCGAGGCGGAGCTGCTGCGGCGCGTGGGTGCGGCACTCGACGAACTGGGCCGGGGTGCACGGGAGATCACGGACCCGCTGCCAGGGTTTTCCATGGAGCGAGTACTCGGGCTGCCGGCCCACCTCTGGCTACAGCAGACCCGGGAGGCGAACGGGACAGCGCCGGACCTGACTGGTCGGGGTCGTAAGTCGCCCTCCAGCGAGCCGACGCGACTCTATCTGCGCGCGCAGTGCATCACTTGGGACGGCCAGGTTGTGGTCAGCGTGTTCGTTCACGCCGCCCTGGAGGCAGGCGAGTTGCGTCTAACCGTACGGCCGCACGTCATGACCCCGCTCTACAACGAGCTGAAGGTGACAGCGGTCCCCGTCGGCAATCGCGGTGTGAGGCTGCTCAGGTGGGTGACGGTCCAAGCGCTCCTGGACGCGGCCGTCGGCCCCTTGACGTTGTGGCGCCTGGTCGCCCGGATCGCGCTCGGAGAGAGCATCGAGGGTCGGGCAGAGGAAGAGGACCCTGTGAGCCTGCGGGACCGATACTCCACCGAGGAAGTCACTGACATGCATCAGAGTGATGACGCCAAGCGACACGTCGTCCTCATGGAAACGTGCGTGTTTCGCACCGTCGCTGCCTACTTGCGGGACCTGGGCATCGACACAACCGCCTACGACCAGCAGGTGGCTGCTGTGACCAACAACATCCAGATCTATGGCGACAACAACGCGCCGATCCAGAACATCGTCGGTAACGACAACAGCAACATCGGTCAGGGCTCTACCAGCCAAGGAGGAAAGTGATGGCCATTGGACGACGTCGACCTGACCCCACACCCGAGTCGGGACACGGCACGGGCATCAGCATCGGCGGCAACAACAACGCCCCACTCCAGAACGTCGTGGGGCAGAACATTTCTCATGTGCACCAGGCCGCATCGGCCCACGGGGTCACCGACGTCGACACCGTACGAGCCCTCCTCGTCGCGTTCCGGGTGGATCTGGAGCGCAACGCGGCGGGTCTGCAGCACATGGAAGCTCTGAGAGCCATGGCGGGCACCGCGAACGACTCACTTGCGGCTCCGGCCGAACAGGCGCACACGCTGAGGGGGATCGCACAGGCACTGCCCGCACTTGTCCTCGGGACCGCTGTCCAGCAGAGCGGAGAAGCTCTCGCCACGGCCATCGGCGGGCTGCTGACCTGAAACTGGGGAGCGCACCATCGCCCGATCAGGAGACACGTGGAGCCGGGGGCGGGAGAAGCATCTCGTACTCAGCTCCCACCGGTGCTCCAGAGCCGCCGCGCCCCTCATGCGCCGCCACATCCCCGTCCCCGAACGCCGAGCGGCGCTGTGGGTCGAGGCCGCCCACGCTTACCACCAGCAGGGCCGCCTCGCCGAGGGCTACCAGGCCCTTCGTATCGCCGAGACCTGCGCCGCCCAGGACATACGCCGCCCGGTAGTCCGCGACCTGGTCGCGGACATGCCCGCCCGCGATCGGCGACGTACGCTGCCCGAGCTCCACCACTTCAGCCGCCGACTGGGAGTGCCCGCGTGACCGCACAGCCGTTCCTGTACGTCGTTGTCTGTGCCGCCGGCATCGCGGGCGACACAGACAAGCTGATCACCGCCGCGCAGGAGCAGGGCTGGGGCGTCGGCGTCATAGCCACGCCTCAGGGGCTTGGCTTCCTCGACACGGAGGCGATCGAGGCCCAGACCGGCTATCCGATCCGCTCGGACTGGCGTCGCCCCGGTGACCCGCGCCCCCTCCCGCCAGCGGACGCCATCGCCGTCGCCCCGGCCACCTTCAACACGATCAACAAATGGGCCGCCGGCATCGCAGACACCCTCGCGCTGGGCATCCTGTGCGAGGCGTACGGGATGGGCATCCCGGCGGTCGTCCTGCCGTACGTGAACGCGGCCATGGCCGCACACCCGGCGTACGGCCGGAGCCTGGAGCAGCTGCGGGAGATGGGCGTGCTGGTCGGGTCGCACGAGCCACACCGGCCGAAGGCGGGCGGGGGAGCGGACCGCTTCCGGTGGGAGGAAGCGTTGGAGCTGCTGGAGGGCAAGATCGACTGAACGCGATCCGGCCTGCCTTCTGACCATCGTGGCGAGCGCGATCCGTTTCGGGACAGTTTCGCCGTTCTACGGAACAGTGCGGGTGTTCCGAACCGGACGCGAGCCTTGATTCTTCGGTGAACGCGGTGGCTGTTCCTTCAGGGAACGCGTAGGGCGTTCCTCTCCTCGCGCTTTCTCCCCAGATTCTCCCAGGGGGTTCTGGAGGTGCAAGCTGGTGTTTGCTCATGCTGAGTGGATCACGGGTCTGGGGTGGGTCGCTACAGCCAGTCCTTCCGCTTGAACACCACGTACAGACTCGTGCACACCACCGCCATCAGCAGCACCGCGAACGGGTACCCGCCCGCCCAGTGCAGCTCCGGCATGTTGTCGAAGTTCATGCCGTAGATCGTTCCCACCAATGTGGGTGCAAACAGAATGGCTGCCCATGACGAGATCTTCTTGATCTCCTCGTTCTGCTCGAAGCCCGCCTCCGCCAGGGCGCGCATCTCCGCGTTCTGTTGTTGCGTGACCAGCGTCGCGTTCACCGTGAGGATCTCGGTCAGGGCCTGGCGGAAGCCGTCGACGCGTTCGCTGGTGTGGGTGACGTGGTCGGCGACGTCGCGGAGGTAGCGCTGGAGTTCCTCGTCCGTGCCGTACTTGGCGAAGCCGGCCATCAGGCCGTGGAGCATGCCGACGAGCGGGCGGGTCGCGCGCTGGAACTCGACCATTTCGCGGGAGAGTTCGTAGATGCGGCGGGACACGGCGGGGTCGCCGCCGAAGACCTCGGTCTCGATCTCGTCGATGTCGTTCTGCACGCCGGCCACCACCGGGGCGTAGCCGTCGACGACCGCGTCCAGGATCGCGTAGAGGACCGCCTCCGGGCCGAGGGCGAGGAGGTCGGGGTCCTTCTCCATGCGGTGGCGGACCGCCGACAGGTCCGGGGCCGCGCCGTGGCGGACCGTGATGACGAAGTCGGGGCCCACGAAGACGTGGAGCTCGCCGAAGTCGACCTCCTCCTGGGCGTCCAGGTAGCGGGCCGCGCGCAGGACGACGAACAGCGTGTCCCCGTACCGCTCCAGCTTGGGGCGCTGGTGGGCCTCCATCGCGTCCTCGACGGCCAGTTCATGGAGGTCGAACTCGGCCGCCAGGGAGTGGAGTTCGGACTCCGTCGGGCGGTGCAGGCCGATCCAGGCCATGCCTTCGGGGTGTTCCCGGAGCTGGCGGAAGGTTTCCGCGAGGGTGGCGGGGGACGAGACGCGGCGACCGTCGCGGTACAGGGTCGCCTGGACCACGCTCGGCCGGCTCGCGGGCGCCGGCGCCGGCGCCGACGTCTGTGCGGGCGAGGCGGTGGCCGGCGGCTCCGGTGCGCGCCGCCAGGCAGCGCGGGGGCGGCGGTCGGACATCGTCGGGTCTCCTCCGTGCGGGGCGTGCGAGACGGGTCCTCCGTGGACGACTCGCAGGATATCGTGGGCGAATCGCTCCATATCGGTGCGGTGTGAGGCGGCGCCGCCTCCTCCGGTCGCGGACACCACCTGTCCGCAATCCTCGCTAGCGTGCCCCCATGGCCCCGAAGACGACACCGCCCCCGGTCCTCTCCGCCCGCGCCCTCAACCGTGCCACCCTCGACCGGCAGCTGCTGCTCCGGCCCGCGGCGCTCTCCGCCGAGCAGGCGGTGCACCATCTCGTCGGGCTGCAGGCGCAGAACACCAAGCCCCCGTACTACGCGCTCGCCGCCCGCCTCGACGGCTTCGAGCCCGAGGAGCTGTCCCGCCTGATGGAGGCCCGGCGGGTCGCCCGCATCGTCACCCTGCGGTCCACCGTGCACACCCACACCGCCGCCGACGCCGTCGCCCTGCGCCGCCTCGTCCAGGCCGGGGCCGTCGACCGCGAGCTGCGGATGTTCCTCAAGCGCCTCGACGGCGTCGACCTCGACCGGCTCGCCGGGCTCTCCGCCGACTACCTGGAGGAGCGGCCCCGCACCCCGAAGGAACTGCGCGAGCACCTGCTCCAGGAGTGGCCCGACGCCGACCCGCAGGCCCTCTCCGTCGCCGCCCGCTGCCTGCTGCCGCTGGTCCAGGTCACGCCCCGCGGGCTCTGGGGGCGCAGCGGGCAGGTCGCGCTCACCACCGCGCGGCAGTGGTTCCGCGACGCCGTGGACGACACCGTCGCCGCCGACCTCGACGAGACCGTGGTGCGGTATCTCCGCGCCTTCGGGCCCGCCTCCGTCCAGGACATGCAGACCTGGTGCGGTCTCACCCGGCTCAGGCCCGCCTTCGAGCGGCTCCGCCCCGGCCTCCTCGTCTTCCGCGACGAGCAGGGCACCGAGCTGTTCGACCTGCCCGACGCGCCCCGGCCCGACGAGGACACCCCCGCCCCGGCCCGCTTCCTGCCCGAGTTCGACAACCTGCTCCTGTCCCACGCCGACCGGACGCGCGTCGTCCCCGCCGAGCACCGCACCCGCACCTGGAGCGGCAACCAGGCCCACCGGGTCTTCCTCCTCGACGGGTTCCTCGCCGGGATCTGGCACCTGGAGGAGAACAGGGAGAGGACCCTCCTGACCGTCGAGGCGTTCGGGCGGACCAGCCGCGCCCAGCGCGCCGAGCTCACCGCCGAGGCCGAGCGGACCCTGCGGCTCCTGGGCCCGCGCGACATCCCGTACGAGATCGTCTACGCGAGCACGTGAGGGCTCGTCCCCACCGGTTCCGTAGGGCTCGTCCGCCCCCCTCGTACGAGATCGTCCACGCGAGCGCCTGAGGGCCCGTCCCCACCGGTCCCGTACGAGATCGCCCACACCCGACCCCGACGGGTCCTCCCCCCCAGTCCCCGCGAGCTACAGCAGCGCCCCCGCCCTGCGGGCCGCCACCACCGCCTCCAGACGGGTGTGCGCGCCCAGCTTGCGCATCGACGAGCGCAGATAGCCCTTCACCGTCTCGGGGCTGAGGCCGAGCCGCCGGGCCACCGCCGCGTTCGTGGCGCCCGACGCCACCGCCGCGAGCACGTCCGTCTCGCGCGGCGTGAGCGCCACCTCCGGCGTCCGCCCCGCACCGGCGGCGGAGGCCGACTCCAGGCGGCCGCACACCGCGAGGAGCCGGTCCCGCAGCTCCGGGTCGGTCACGCGCGGCGCCAGCTCGCGCAGTTCGCCGTACGCCTGGCGCAGCTCCTCGCGCTCGGCCGCGAGCCGGCGCTCCTCGTCGCGTACGGCGAGTGCCTGCTCCACGTCACGGGCGGCCGCGACCGCCGCGTCGAAGAACCGCTCGCCGACCGGCAGCGCGTCGCGCAGCGCGCCGTACAGCACCCCGCGCACCTGCCGGCGGACCACGACGGGCACCGCGATCACCGACCGCAGTCCTTCCGCCGACACCGGGCCGTCGTACTCGTGGGTGATGTGCCGGGCCGAGTGGTAGTCCGTGACCGCGCAGGGCCGGGACAGGGCCAGACACTTCCCGCCGAGCCCCGAGCCGGCCGAGACCGTCAACCCCATGAGCGCCGGTGTCACCGCCCCGTTCGTCTCCGCGATCCGCAGCGCGCCGCCGCCGGTCTGGAGCAGCCCGCCGAACACCACCTGCAGGCCGGTGCCGCGGCGCAGCCGCAGCAGGGCGCCGCGCACGTCGCCGTCCGCGTCCGCGCGCACGTCGCCGTGCGCCACGCCGCGCACGTCCACCGACTCGATCTGTTCGCGCACCGGACCTCCTCCTCGGCGTGCGCGGTCTCCCCCCGAACGGGGGTAGTGAGACCTGGGTCACCGATTACACGATGTCCGGGCACGGTCCCGCAACGAGGAGGACGAGGACGCATGACCGCAACGAGCGTGACGGAGCCGACGGAAGCGACGGAAAGGTTCCGGGCCGCCCGCGACTTCCTGCTCGAGCACCGCGAGGACTACGAGACGGCGTACGCGGGCTTCGCCTGGCCCCGCCCCGAGCGGTTCAACTGGGCGCTCGAATGGTTCGACGTCATCGCCGCGGGCAACGACCGCACCGCGCTGCACATCGTCGAGGAGGACGGCACCGAGGTGAAGGTGAGCTTCGCCGAGATGTCCGCGCGCTCCAACCGGGTCGCGAACTGGCTGCGCGCGCAGGGCGTCCGGGCCGGCGACCGGATGATCGTCATGCTCGGCAACCAGGTCGAGCTGTGGGAGACCATGCTCGCCGCGATGAAGCTGCGGGCGGTCGTCATCCCCGCCACCCCGCTGCTCGGCCCCGCCGACCTGCGCGACCGCGTCGAACGCGGCCGGGCCCGGCACGTGCTGGTACGGGCGGAGGACACCGGCAAGTTCGACGAGGTGCCCGGCGACTACACCCGCATCGCGGTGGGCGGCGACGGCGTGACCTGGCTCGGCTACGAGCACGCCTACGCCGAGTCCCCGGCCTTCGAGCCGGACGGCACGACCTTCGCCGACGACACCCTCATGCTCTACTTCACCTCCGGCACCACCGCCCGCCCCAAGCTCGTCGAGCACACCCATACCTCGTACCCCGTCGGCCACCTGGCGACGATGTACTGGATCGGCCTGAAGCCCGGTGACGTCCACCTCAACATCTCCTCGCCCGGCTGGGCCAAGCACGCCTGGTCCAACCTCTTCGCCCCGTGGAACGCCGAGGCCACCGTCTTCATCCACAACTACACGCGCTTCGACCCGGCCCGGCTGCTGGCCGAGATGGACCGGCACGGCGTCACCAGCTTCTGCGCCCCGCCCACCGTCTGGCGCATGCTGATCCAGTCCGACCTCGGCCGGCTGGCCACCCCGCCGCGCGAGGTCGTCGCCGCCGGGGAGCCGCTGAACCCCGAGGTCATCGAGAGCGTGCGGCGCGCCTGGGGCGTCACGATCCGGGACGGCTTCGGCCAGACGGAGACCGCCGTGCAGGTCTCCAACAGCCCGGGCCAGCGGCTCAAGGAAGGCTCGATGGGCCGTCCGAGCCCCGGCTTCCGGGTCACCCTCGTCGACCCGGTCACCGGGCGGCCGGACGCCGACGAGGGCGAGATCTGTCTCGACCTCTCCGGAGACCCGGTGGGCCTGATGACCGGCTACCACGGCGACCCGGAGCGTACGGCCGAGGCGATGGCCGGCGGCTACTACCGCACCGGCGACATCGGCTCTCGGGACGAAGAGGGATATATCACCTATATCGGACGCGGAGACGACGTCTTCAAGGCCAGTGACTACAAGATCAGTCCGTTCGAGCTGGAGAGCGCCCTGCTGGAACACGAGGCCGTCGCCGAGGCCGCCGTCGTCCCCGCGCCCGACCCGCTGCGGCTCGCCGTCCCCAAGGCGTACGTCGTCCTCGCCGCGGGCTGGGAGCCCGGCCCCGACACCGCGAAGGCGCTGTTCGCGCACTCACGCGAGGTGCTCGCCCCCTACAAGCGGATCCGCCGCATCGAGTTCGCCGACCTGCCGAAGACCGTCTCCGGCAAGATCCGCCGCGTCGAGCTGCGCAGGCTCACGGCCGAGGGCGACACCGGCACCGAGTACACCGAAGGAGACCTCGCGTGAGCGACACCGCCGAACTCTCGTACGCGCACGGGGTGTCGGACACGGCACTCCTCGGCGACACCATCGGCGCCAACCTCGACCGGGCCGTCGCCGCCTGGCCCCACCGCGAGGCGCTGGTCGACCTGCCCACCGGGCGACGCTGGACGTACGCCGCGTTCGGCGCCGACGTCGACCGGCTCGCCGACGCGCTGCTCGGCAGCGGCGTCACCAAGGGCGACCGGGTCGGCATCTGGGCGGTCAACTGCGCCGAGTGGGTCCTCGTGCAGTACGCCACCGCCCGCATCGGCGCCATCATGGTCAACATCAACCCGGCCTACCGCGCGCACGAGTTGGAGTACGTGCTCAACCAGGCCGGGATCTCCCTGCTGTTCGCCTCGCTCACCCACAAGAGCAGCGACTACCGGGCCATGGTCGAGCAAGTGCGCGGCGCCTGCCCCGCGTTGCGGGAGACCGTCTACTTCGGCGACCCCACGTGGGACGAACTCCTCGCCCGCACGGCCCCGGAGGGCGTCGCGCCCGCAGAGCTGTCCTGCGACGAGCCGGTCAACATCCAGTACACCTCGGGCACGACCGGCTTCCCCAAGGGCGCCACCCTCTCCCACCACAACATCCTCAACAACGGCTACTTCGTGGGCGAGATGATCGCCTACACCGAGCAGGACCGGATCTGCATCCCGGTGCCCTTCTACCACTGCTTCGGCATGGTGATGGGCAACCTCGCCGCCACCTCGCACGGTGCGTGCATGGTGATCCCGGCGCCCTCCTTCGACCCGGCCGCCACCCTGCGCGCGGTGCAGGAGGAGCGCTGCACCTCGCTCTACGGGGTGCCGACGATGTTCATCGCCGAGCTCGACCTGCCCGACTTCGCCTCGTACGACCTCTCCTCCCTCCGCACCGGCATCATGGCGGGCTCGCCCTGCCCGGTGGAGGTGATGAAGCGGGTGGTCGCCGAGATGAACATGGCCGAGGTCTCCATCTGTTACGGCATGACGGAGACCTCGCCGGTGTCCACCCAGACCCGCCGTGACGACGACCTGGAGCGGCGCACCGGCACCGTCGGCCGGGTGATGCCGCACGTCGAGGTGAAGATCGTCGACCCGGCGACCGGCCTGACGGTCGGGCGCGGCACGGCTGGTGAACTGTGCACCCGCGGCTACAGCGTGATGCTCGGCTACTGGGACGAGCCCGGGAAGACGGCCGAGGCGATCGACCCGGGCCGCTGGATGCACACCGGCGACCTCGCCGTGATGCGCGAGGACGGGTACGTCCAGATCGTCGGCCGCATCAAGGACATGATCATCCGCGGTGGCGAGAACGTCTACCCGCGCGAGATCGAGGAGTTCCTGTACGGGCACGCCAAGGTCGCCGACGTACAGGTCGTGGGCGTGCCGGACGAGCGCTACGGCGAGGAGATCCTGGCCTGCGTGGTGCCGCGCGACCCGGCCGACCCGCCCACCCTGGAGGAGATCACGGCCTTCTGCCGCGACCGCCTCGCCCACTACAAGATCCCGCGCCGGGTGGAGATCCTGACCGAGTTCCCGATGACGGTCAGCGGGAAGGTGCGGAAGGTGGAACTGCGGGAGCGGTACGGGGCGGGCTGACCGTGCCCGCCGGGCGGGCCGCGCGCGCCGCGCCGGCCACGCGGGCCGGTCCGGCCGGGTGCGCGTGCGCGGTGTCGCCCGGGCCGGCCGGGTGCGTCTGCTCGGTGTGGCCCGCCGGGCCGCCCGGGCCGGTGCCGCCGGCGGTCGTGAGCTCGCGGCGCATGCACACCCGGGGCCAGGCGGCGAGGCCGTGCGCCGCCTCGGTCCGGCTGATCGCGCGCAGGCCCTCGGTGAGCCCGGGATCGTCCTCGTCGAGGCGGCGGAAGCCGAGCCGGGTGTAGTACGGGGCGTTCCACGGGACCTCGGCGAAGGTCGTCAGGGTCAGCGCCGTCAGACCCTGCTCCCGGGCCGCCCCGGCCAGGTGCTCGATCAGCGCACGTCCGACGCCGCGCCGGGCGGCGTCCGGGTGCACCGAGACCTGTTCGATGTGGGCGGCCCCGTCGACGGTGTCCGTGAGCAGATACGCGACGGGCCGGTCCGTCGCGTCCACCGCCACCCAGGCCCGGCCCGCGCGGCGATAGCTCTCCAGGACGTCCAGCGGCAGGGGTTCGTCGTCGGCGATCTCCACCATGCCGAGAGGGCGGAAGGCCTCGCCCGCGGCGCGTTCGATGTCCTGGAGCAGGAGGAGTTCGGCCCGTGCGGCCACTCGGATGCGCATACGCCAGTATGACGCGCCGGGGGCAGCCGGCGCGTCACAGGCGGACGGGCCCTCAGTCGGGCGTCGCTCCCGTGCAGGTGAACCCGGTCTCCGGATTCAGGCCCCGGCCCGTCGCGTAGCCGTCCTCGCGATGGGCCTGGCGGCCGAGCAGCCCGCCGTCCCGGGAGAAGTGCGGCACGAAGAGGGCGAGCGCGGGGTCGCCGTACAGCGCCACGTACAGCAGCACGTCCCGGCCCTCGGTGACCTCCTGGCGGTGCGCGGGCAGCGGGTGCCGGGCGCGCAGGCCGTCGAGCAGCCGCCGGGCCGCCCGGGTCGTCGGCGGAACGGTGAGCAGCGCCGCGGCGGCGAGCACCGGCAGCGCCCCGAGTGCCAGCGCCGGTCCGGACGCTCCGGTCGCGACCAGGCCCGCGGCGACGGTGAGCGGGACGCAGACGAGGAGGACCCGGGCCGTCCGGTGCCGTCCGGGCGACCGGAGCAGCCCCGTCCTGGCGAGCTCCGCGCTCAGCGCGTCGAGCGCCTGCCGCGCCTTCGGCCGCGTCGCGAGCAGCCTTAGTGTCAGGGCCCGTTGGAGCGAGCGGTGCACGCCGAGCTGGAGCGGATCACGGGTGCGGCCCGCCCCGCCGTTGGCGCGAATCGTGCCCCGCCGCCCGGCCGCGACCGCGCCGCGCTGGTGCAGCGCGACGAGCGCCACGACGACCGCCGCCCGCGGTCCGCCCCGCAGCAACGCGAGTGCCTGCGGCGGCAGTTCCGGCTGCTCATGGCTGCGCGCACGCAACAGCACGGCCGCCAGTCCGAGTTGACCGGCCGCGACCGCTAGGAACCACCACATCCCCGTCGTCATGGCGTCCACCCCCCGAAGGAGTTGTGCCCGGGGGAGCGGCGGTCGTCACGTGCGAATGGCCGAAACTGTTAGGGAGCCCCGGAGGAGAGCAGCTCGCCGGCGGGCGGGTTGACGGGCTGGGGCGTGCCGGTGAGGTCGAGCACGAACAGCGGGATGCCGAGGCCGTCCGCCCGCTCGTGGGCCTCGGGCGTGTATCCGGCGAGCGAGAAGTAGACGCTCACGGAGGAACTGCTGAGGCCGTTCAGCCACAGGCACTCCACCGCCCGCAGTCCGGTCGGCCGGGTGCTCGGGTCCACCTGCGCGACCAGCCCGGGCCCGCGCAGGTCCACGGCCGAGGCCGAGCGCTCCTCCGGCTGGACGACGTCACGGAAGCCCAGCCAGCGCAGGTACCCGGCGGACGCGGCGACGGCGTCCCGTGCGGTCCTGATCGTGACCGGCCGGAACGCGGCTCGGGCCGCCTCAGGACCCGGACGGGCGTGCGCCGGGGCGGGGGGGGACCGGCGGAGAGGGGTGCCGGCGCGCGAAGGAGGAGGACTCGGCGGGCGCGGGAGCGGGCGGGGAAGCGGGAGCGTGTGCGGCACCGGGGGCCGGGACGGAGCCGGCGCCTGGTGCCGGCTCGCCGGGTGCGGCGGAGGGCGACGCGAGACCGGCGGGGCCGACGCCGGTCCCGGTCCCAGTGCGGGCGTCGCTCCCGCTTCCCGGGACGGGACCGTTCCCCGTGGCGGTGCCGCCTCCCGGGCCTGCTGCCGTGGTGCCGGCGGCGGTGGTGCCGGCGGCGGTGGAGCCGGGGGAGGAGCCGGTGGCGGAGGCGTCAGCGGCGTAGGGCCGCCCCTCGGAGGGCCGCCCCTCGGCGGGCCCCTGCGGGTGCTGCCCCGCCGCAGCCGGGCCTGCGGG
>NZ_JBHXFE010000045.1:0-68189 GCF_042722475.1 Streptomyces sp. NPDC127092 | reverse complement strand
TCGCGGGCTTTCCTCCGGGCGCTTCCTTCGTTCTTGCGTTTCCGACTCTATCAGATCTTTCCGATCCGATTTCCTCGGTGCTTTCCGGTCCCTTTCGCTTTCGCTCCGGGCCCTTCCGGCGTTTCCGACTCTATCAGATCCTTTCGGCGTCTGATTCCCAGTCAGAGGGGGTTGTCTTCCCGGCTGTTGGGCCGTTCCGACGTCTCAAACTCTAGCGGATTTCCCCGGCGACTCATAATCGAGTCTTTCGAAATGAATTTCGGCATGCCGAAATTCGTCCCGGTAGGGAGATCGTGCGGAGTTGAGGTGCCGCTACTGCGGCGGGAGTGGCTGTCGAAGAACCGTTCCGGCTCCGTGACAACTCGGAGAACACTACGCATCCCCGAGGGGCGTGTCAAGGCCTCCCTGCCCGGCCGTGAGTCCAGGTCCGTCAGTCCAGGTCCGTCAGCCGGCCGCCCGCGTCCGGCTGGGTCAGCTCCACGCGGCGGAGGAGGCGGATCAGCATCTCGCCGAGGCTGCCGCGCTCCTCCGGGGAGAGGTCCTGGAGGAGCTTCTCCTCGAAGTCCGTCGCCATGCGCATGGCCTCCAGCCACTTCTGGCGGCCCTCGTCCGTCAGCTCGACGATCACGCGCACCCGGTTGTTCTCGTCGCGGTCGCGCGTGACCAGGCCCTCTCCGGCCATGCGGTCGATGCGGTGGGTCATGGCGGCCGGCGTGAGGCCGAGCCGCTTGGCGAGCTCGCCGGGACCCAGGCGGTACGGGGCGCCGGAGAGCACCAGGGTCTTCAGGACCTCCCACTCGGCGTTGCTGATGCCGAGGTCGGCGACCTGGCGGCCGTACGCCACGTTCATCCGGCGGTTCAGCCGGCCCAGGGCGGAGACCACCTTCTCGACCTGGGGGTCGAGGTCGCGGAACTCGCGCTGGTAGGCGGCGATCTGCTCGTCGAGGCTCGGCTCCTGGGGGGCCTGGGGGCCGGACGGCTCGGGGGTGTCGGACATGCGGCGAGTATCCCACGCGGGTCGTTGGCGTTGAAGTCCTTCTATGTGTATCGTTAAGCATCGAACTTTAGTATTGAAGTCTTCAGGGTTCAGGGCTACAGCACTGAACCCGCGACCGAAGTGGGTGAGTGTGACCAAGGCGATGGGCGCCGCGATGCGCCGGATTCAGGCAGGCAGCGCGCTGAGCGCGTTCGGGCTCGGCTTCACCGTGCCGTACCTCTATGTGTACGTCGCTCAGGTGCGGCATCTGGGCGCGGGCACCGCTGGTGTCGTCCTGGCCGTCTTCGCCATGGCTGCACTCGTGGTCCTGCCCTTCAGCGGGCGCGCCATCGACCGGCGCGGGCCCGTGCCCGTGCTGCTCGTGGCCTCGCTGCTCGCCGCGCTCGGTTCGCTCGGTATGGGCCTCGCGTCCTCGGTGCCCGCCGCGATCGGTTCGGCGGCGCTCCTGGGCGCCGGTACGGCCGTGATGCAGCCGGCGCTCGCGACGATGATCGTGTGGTGCTCGACGCCGGCGACCCGCACGCGGTCCTTCGCCTGGCAGTTCTTCCTGCAGAACCTGGGTCTGGGTGTCGGCGGTCTGATCGGCGGCCAGCTGGTCGACGTGAGCCGGCCCGGGAGCTTCCTGCTGCTGTTCTCGATCCAGTCGGCGATGTTCCTGGTCCTCGCGGGAATCGTGCTGACCGTGCGGATGCCGGAGTCGGCGGTCCTCCCGGGTGCGCGGCCGGCCGCCGGCAAGGGCGGCGGCGTGCGGGCGCTGCTCGGGCACAAGGCGATGGTGCAGCTGTGCGTGCTGGGCTTCGTGCTGTTCTTCGCCTGCTACGGACAGTTCGAGTCGGGTCTCGCCGCGTACGGCACCGAGGCCGCCGGGATCGCTCCCTCGACGCTGGGCGTCGCCCTGGCGGCGAACACCGCGGTGATCGTGGCCGCGCAGTTCCTGGTGCTGAAGTTCGTCGAGCGCCGCAAGCGGACCCGCGTCATCGCCGCCGTGGGTCTGATCTGGACCGTGGCGTGGCTGTGCGCCGGGTACGCGGGCCTGGGCCACGGCAGCCAGGCGATGGCGACGGCGGCGTTCGTCTCCACGTACGCCCTGTTCGGGCTCGGTGAGGCGATGCTGTCGCCGACGGTCGCGCCGCTGGTGGCGGACCTGGCGCCGGAGTCGATGGTCGGCACGTACAACTCGGCCTTCGCCCTGGTGAAGCAGCTGGCCCTCGCGGTGGGTCCGGCGGTCGGCGGGCCCATGGGCGCCGCGCTGCACGGGCCGTACATCGTGACGTTCGTGCTGTTCTCGCTGGGCATCACCTTCCTGGCGGTCCGGCTCGGCAAGCGGCTCACGCCGGTGCAGAACCAGCCGTCGCTGGCCGTGAAGCCCTCGCGGGTGGTGGCTCAGCACCAGCCGGCGAAGGAGACCGCCGCCGCCTGACCCCGAAGGGGCCCGACCGCCACGGGCCCTTTCTTACGGATCCGATCGGATGCGAGGGATCCGGTCGGATCTCATGGATCTCATCGGATGCGACGGATCCCGTCCGTGCGGCTCAGTCCGGAAGGGCGAACTCGCACCACACCGCTTTGCCGCCGCCCGGAGTGCGGCGGCTTCCCCAGGACGAGGCGATCGTCGCGATGATCGAGATTCCGCGACCCGCCTCGTCCTCCGTTTCGGCCCGCCGTCGGCGCGGCAGATGGTCGTCCCCGTCCGTCACCTCGATGATCAGCCGGCGGTCGGTGCGCCGCAGCCGCAGCCGCATGGGCGGGGTGCCGTGCTGGAGGGAGTTCGCCACCAGCTCGCTGGTGGCGAGGACGCCCAGGTCGCGCAGCTCCACCGGGAAGCGCCAGCTGGCGAGGACGCCGGAGGCGAAGGCACGCGCGCGTGGCGCCGCTTCGACTCCGCCGAGGAGCTCCAGGGCCGCGTTGTGGAAGAGCTCTGCGTCCGCGCCCTTGCGGGACGGGTGCTGGAGGACGAGGACGGCGACGTCGTCGTCGTGCTCCGCGGTGACCCCGAGGGAGCGGAGCAGCCGGTCGCAGACGACCTGCGGGGTGCCGGTGGCTCCGGCGAGCGCGCGCTCCAGCGCGCTGACGCCCTCGTCGATGTCCTCGCGGCGCCGCTCGACGAGGCCGTCGGTGTAGAGGACGGCGGTGGAGCCGGGCGGCAGGGCGATGCTGCCGGAGGTGTGGAGCCAGCCGCCGGTGCCGAGCGGCGGGCCGGTGGGGTCCTCGGCGCGGCGGACGGTGCCGTCCTCGTCCCGCACGAGGATCGGGAGGTGGCCGGCGGAGGCGTAGACGAGCTTGCCCTCGTTGGGGTCGTGGACCGCGTAGACACAGGTGGCGATCTGGCTGGCGTCGATCTCGGCGGCGAGGCCGTCGAGCAGCTGGAGCACCTCGTGCGGCGGCAGGTCGAGACGGGCGTAGGCGCGGACGGCGGTGCGCAGCTGGCCCATGACGGCGGCGGCGCGCACGCCGCGGCCCATGACGTCGCCGATGACGAGGGCGGTGCGGCCGGCGCCGAGGGTGATGACGTCGTACCAGTCGCCGCCGACGGCGGCGTCGGTGCCGCCGGGCTGGTAGGTGGCGGCGATGCGCAGGTCGTCGGGCTGCTCCAGCTCCTGCGGGAGCAGGGAGCGCTGGAGGGTGACGGCGGTCTCGCGGTGGCGGCGCTCGCTGGCGCGGAGCCGCTCGGCCGCCTCGGCGTGGTCGGTGACGTCGGCGGCGTGGACGAGGACGCCGCCGTCGGCGAGGTGGGGGCTGTCCACGGGCAGGCAGGTGACGGTGTAGGAGCCGCCGTCCTGGGTGCGGCGGGACTTCACGGTGCGGGGCTTGCCGCTGCGCAGCACCTGGTCGAGGAGCGGGAGCAGGCCGAGCTCCTCCGCCTCGGGGCAGGTGTCGGCGACGGTGGCCCCGGCCGGGCGGGGGCCGAAGGCGGCGGCGTACGCGTCGTTGACGTACGCGATGCGGTGCTCCGGGCCGTACACGAGCGCGACCAGGCCGGGGAGGCGGCCGACGATCTCCCGCACGGTGAAGTCCTCGAGGGTGGGGCCCTCGGCGGAACCGCCCGGCCCTCCGGCCGCGTCGGCGGGCTGGTCCGGCTGCGGCCCGTACTCACCGCGGGCCGCGGGCACGGAGCCTTCGGTCCCGCGGGACGCCGCGCGGCGCTGCGTACCGGGGAGCCGGGCGCTCCAACGGGTGAAGTTCACGGATCTGTATGCCTCGTGGTGTCGTTGCCGTGCAGAGTCACTCTGTGCAGGTGTGAGCCCACCTATGGTCACACGTCCAGTGTGGACGAGTGCACTGACAGTGATGTCAGCCCGCGGGCTCGTCCGGGGACTTGTCGGGGGACGGGTCCTTCGGAGCGGGTGGTGGTGCGGCGGCGAGTTCGAATTCGGCCCGTGGGTGTTCCAGGGAGCCGAGGGAGACGATCTCGCGTTTGAACAGGCCGGACAGGGTCCATTCGGCCAGGACGCGGGCCTTGCGGTTGAACGTGGGGACCCGGCTGAGGTGGTAGGCGCGGTGCATGAACCAGGCCGGGTAGCCCTTGAGTTTGCGGCCGTAGACGTGGGCGACGCCCTTGTGGAGGCCGAGGGAGGCGACGGAGCCGGCGTAGCTGTGGGCGTAGTCCTTGAGCGGCTGTCCGCGCAGCGAGGCGGCGATGTTCTCGGCGAGCACCTTGGTCTGGCGGACGGCGTGCTGGGCGTTGGGGGCGCACGTGGTGCCGGGCTCCTCGGAGGTGAGGTCGGGGACGGCGGCGGCGTCGCCGGCGGCCCAGGCGTGTTCGACCCCGTCGACCGTGAGCCGCGCGGTGCAGACGATCCGGCCGCGTTCGTCGCGGGGCAGGTCGGTGGCGGCGACGAGCGGAGCGGGTTTGACCCCGGCGGTCCACACGACGGTACGGGTGGGCAGCCGGGTGCCGTCGCTGAGCACGGCGACGCGGTTCTCGCAGGAGTCGAGGCGGGTGCCGAGGCGGACGTCGATGTTGCGGCCGCGCAGCTCGCGGATGGCGTAGCGGCCCATCTCCTCGCCGACCTCGGGAAGGATCCGGTCGGAGGCCTCGACGAGGACCCAGCGCAGGTCCTCGGGCTTGAGGTTGTGGTAGTACCGCGCGGTGTAGCGGGCCATGTCCTCGAGTTCGGCGAGGGCCTCGACGCCCGCGTAGCCGCCGCCGACGAAGACGAAGGTGAGGGCGGCGTCGCGGATGGCGGGGTCGCGGGTGGAGGACGCGATGTCCATCTGTTCGATGACGTGGTTGCGCAGGCCGATGGCCTCTTCGACGGTCTTGAAGCCGATGCCGTGGTCGGCGAGGCCGGGGACCGGCAGGGTGCGGGAGACCGAGCCGGGCGCGATGACGAGTTCGTCGTAGCCGAGCTGGACGTTCCCGGTGCCCTCCTCCTCGGTGGCGAGGGTGGAGAGGGTCGCGGTCCGCTTGGCGTGGTCGAGGGAGTGGACCTCGCCGATGACGATCCGGCAGCGGTCGAGGACCCGGCGGAGCGGGACGACGACGTGGCGCGGGGAGATGGAGCCGGCCGCGGCCTCGGGGAGGAAGGGCTGGTACGTCATGTACGGCTCGGGCGTGACCACCGTGATCTCGGCCGTGCGGGCGCGCAGCTCCGCCTTGAGCTGCCGCTGCAGGCGCAGCGCGGTGTACATACCGACGTAGCCGCCGCCGACGACGAGGATGCGCACAGGTTCGGTCACTGTCCCATGACGCAACGCCGTCCGGGGTTTGTCCACAGGCCCGGCAAATTGTGTGACCGGAGGGGTGCGGAGGCGCGGGGTGGCGAAAGGACCGGGTGCGTGGGGAAGTCCGCAGGTCAGGGTGCAGGTGCCGGGTGGAGTGCGGGGTCGGAATCGGGAGGGTCCGGGTCCTTGCTCCGATCGGGGGGCGCACCGTACGGAACTGCCCCTTCTGAATTGACCCCGACTCAACTATGTTCGTACTTCATCGGGGTGTCGGATCGCCGCGCGTGGACCAGAGGCGCGGCCAGGTCGGGCCCTCGTGTCAGGGCGGGGAGTCTCCGGGGGGAGACATCATGAGCGGGGGAACGCTTATGCAGGTTCAGGATTCGTACGGCCAGGTGCGCACGGCGCAGCCGATGGCGAACGGGCGGTCGGCGCCGCTGCGGGTGGACGCGCAGCGCAATCTGGAGCACGTGCTGCGGGCCGCGCGCGAGGTGTTCGGCGAGCTCGGGTACGGGGCTCCGATGGAGGACGTGGCGCGTCGCGCCCGGGTCGGCGTCGGTACGGTCTACCGCCGCTTCCCCAGCAAGGACGTGCTGGTCCGGCGGATAGCCGAGGAGGAGACGGCGCGGCTCACGGAGCAGGCGCGGACCGCTCTCGGCCAGGAGGACGAGCCGTGGTCGGCGCTGTCCCGGTTCCTGCGCACCTCGGTCGCCTCGGGCGCCGGGCGTCTGCTGCCGCCGCAGGTGCTGCGGGTGGGCGTCGACGAGGTGGTGCCGCCGGCCGGTGCGCCGGACGACACGGCGCGGGTGCCGCAGCAGCGGGCTTCCGTCCCGGCGGGCGTCAACGGGGCCGCGGGGTACGGGGAGCAGGGCGAGCAGCGGGTGGTCGCGCCGCGCGCGGTGCCGGCGGCGGAGCAGGACGACGCGGGGGCCGCGGAGCTCCTGGAGGTCGTGGGCCGGCTGGTGGACCGGGCGCGGGAGGCGGGCGAGCTGCGCACCGACGTGACGGTGTCCGACGTGCTGCTCGTGATAGCCACGGCCGCGCCGGCGCTGCCGGACGCGGCCCAGCAGGCGGCGGCGTCGGCCCGGCTCCTGGACATCCTTCTGGAGGGGCTGCGCTCGCGGTAGTGCGCTGCCGCTGAGGGATGCGCGGTTCTCGATGGGCCGGATGGACCGTCGAGCATGACACGAACGGATGAGCGGTTACGCCCGGAGACGGGAAGTCGCCCCGGACGAGTGGTAAGTGGACGCGAGGGTTCGGCATGCCCGCGCTCTGTGGCAGGCTTGGCCGACGTAGGCCGATGTTCGGGTCCGAGCGTGCATACGGGGGCTTCCGCGATGAGCGGTGACAGTCGGGACGAGACGCCGGCCGCCGCCGGCACCGCGGGTTCCGGAGGTCTGCCCGCCGGGCAGGTGCCCAGCCAGGGCGGCCCGGGCGGCACCCCGTCTCCGGCTTACGGCCCGGCTCCGGCTGCCGCTTCCGCTTCCGTGCCGGCTTACGGTCCGGCTTCGGGTTCCGGTCCCACTTCGGCTCCGGCTTCCGGTGGCGCCGACGGTTCCGGTGGCGCCGACGGTTCCGGTAGCGCCGACGGTTTCGGGGCCGGTGAGGCCGGCGTGCCGCAGCAGCGCGAGGGCGGCATGCGCGGGTCGCAGCACGCCGTGGACGCCGCCGACGCCGGTTCCGTACTGCCGCCGCCGCTCGATCTGCCGCCGTCCGACGCCGAGCTGGTGCAGCGGATGCGGGAGGGCGACGACAGCGCGTACGAGGAGCTGTTCCGCCGGCACTCCGCCGCCGTCCGCCGCTACGCCCGCAGCTGCTGCCGGGACGCGGACACCGCCGACGACCTGACGGCCGAGGTCTTCGCCCGCACGCTTCAGGCGGTACGGGGCGGGGCCGGTCCCGAGCAGGCCGTCCGGGCCTATCTGCTGACGTCCGTCCGCCGGGTCGCCGCGACCTGGACCAGGACCCAGAAGCGCGAGCACCTGGTCGAGGACTTCGCGGTGTTCGCCGAGGACGCCGCCCGGGCCGCCGAGTCCTCCGACCAGAGCGCCACCTTCGGCGCGGGCCTCGACCTGGGCGCCGACGTCCTCGCCATGCACGAGGCCGAGCAGTCGCTCGCCATGCAGGCGTTCCGCTCGCTGCCCGAGCGCTGGCAGGCCGTGCTGTGGCACACCACGGTCGAGGAGGAGTCCCCGAGCGAGGTCGCGCCGCTGTTCGGTCTGACCGCGAACGCGACCGCCGTGCTCGCCAGCCGCGCCCGCGAAGGCCTCAAGCAGGCCTACCTGCAGGCCCATGTGAGCCAGTCGCTCACCGCGGGCGGCGACTGCGCCCGCTATGCCGACCGGCTCGGCGCGTTCGCGCGCGGCGGGCTGCGGATGCGGGCCGAGCGGGGACTGCGCAAGCACCTCGACGAATGCGCCAAGTGCCGGCTCGCCGCCGGTGAACTGGCGCACGTGAACGCCGGGATCCCCGCGCTGCTGCCGGTCGCCGTCATCGGCTGGTTCGCCGCCGGGTACTCGCTCAAGGCCGCCGGGATCGCCGCCGGAGGCGTCGCCGGGGCGGGCGCGGCCGGTGCCGCGGCGGCCGCCACGGGAACGACCGGCGGCACGACGGCCGGTGCCTCGTCCGCCGCCGCTGCCGAGGGCCTCGGCATTCCCGCCAAGGCGGGCATCGCGGCGGTCGCCGCCGTCGCCGCGACCGCCGGTCTGGTGTGGGCGCTGACCGGCTCCGAGCCCCAGCCGGTCGCCCAGCCCGCCGCCACGCCGTCGGCGGTCGCGCCCGTCGAGACGCCGCCGCCCGCGCCGAAGCCCAGCCCGAAGCCCACGCCGAAGCCGACGCCTCCGCCCGTACAGGCACCGCCGACGCCCGCACCCAAGCCGACGCCCAGGCCCACGCCGACGAGGAGCGCGTCGCCGAGCCCGACGCCGGCCCCGAAGCCGAAGGTCACTCCCCCACCGCCCAGGCCCACTCCGCCGAAGCCGTCCCCGACGCCGACGCCCGGGCCCGCCGTCTACCAGGTCAGCCTGCTCCAGTACGGCATCTTCGGCGACGGCACCAAGCCCGAGGTGAACCTCGCCCGGAGCAGCTGGATGTGGCAGCGCTCCGGCCTGACCATGGACGGCACCCGCTACGCCCACGGCGTGAGCGTGCACGCCCCGTCCTCGCTGCTCATCGACCTCAACCGGCAGTGCACCGGCTACGACGCGCTCGTCGGCATCGACGACATCACCGCGCCGATCGGCCCGGGCGGCGTCCGCTTCTCCGTCTACGGCGACGACGAACAGCTCTGGCGCTCACCGGTGATGCGCCGCGGCGACGCCCCCGTCCCGGTCCACGTGGCCCTCACCGGCCGCCGCACCCTGCGCCTGGTGGTCGAGGAGCACACGCCGTTCGGCAGGGCCGCGGTCGCGGACTGGGCGAACTCGCGGATCAGCTGTTCCTGAGACAGCCGCTAGCGCGTGAACGGCTCCGCGCGGGCCAGGATGTCGTCGAGCGTGAGCTCGCGGCCCTCCGCGCGGGCCGCCTCGTACGCCGCCGCGTCCAGCCCGGCGCGCGCCCGGGCCAGGACGTCCTCCGCCTCGCGCAGCTCGTCCCGGGCCCGCGGGACCTCGCCGCGCCAGCCGTCGACGGCGGTCAGGACGGCGACCGCGAGGGCGAGTTCACCGCCGAGCGAGAGCGCGGTGGCGAGGCCCTCGGCGAGAGCGGCCGTGAAGAACTCGGCGCACTGGGCGTCCCGCGCCATGCCCAGGGCCTCGACGGCCCGCGCGACGGCCACCGCCCCCGCGCCCTCGTGGGCCTCGATCCGGGCGGCGAGCCCCGTCACGAGGGCCTGGAAGTGCGGCGGCGGAGTGCTCTCGGCGATCTTGGCGCCGGCCACCTCCATGTGCGCGCGGGCGGCGGCGACGTCCCCCTCGTAGAGCGCGATCCCGGCCCGCAGGAAGCGGACGTACGTCGTGGTGTCCTGCACGTGGTAGCGCTCGGCGACCGCCGTCGCCTCGTCCAGGCTCTTGGTGGCGGCGGCCACGTCACCGAGGCGGAAGTCCAGTTCGGCGAGCCGGGCGATGAGGAACGGCGCCTCGGCGTGCGCGCCGACCTCGCGCGCCAGGCCCAGCGCCTCCTCGTACGCCTCGCGGGCCTCCGCGTGCCGCCCGCGCAGCATGTTGGCCTCGCCGGCGGCGCTGGCCACCTGGGCGCGCATCCAGCGGTCACCGACGCGTCGGGACAGCACGCGCAGCTCCGCGAGGTCGTCGTCGACGCCGGGCATGCCGCCGGGCATGTCGATGACCATGTGGGTGCGGAACATCAGCGAGACGCCCATCTCCCACTCGCCGCCGTGCCGGCGGGCGTTGGCGACGGCGAGGTCGAGGAGGTCCCGGATGGCGGCCGGCTCCTCGGTGAGGTAGGCGGTGAACGGCCACAGCAGGCCCGGGAAGCGGGCGGCCTCGGGACCGGGGTCGGTGGCGAACGCGGCCCGCACCCGGGCGACGAGCGCGAGGGTCGCCGGGTCGTCGCGCAGGGACGGGATGCTCTGGCTCTCCACGGCGAGGAAGAAGTGCAGCATGCGCAGCTGCATGCGCGGCCAGAAACGGGGATCGGCCCGGTCCTCGGGGTCGTCGCCGAGGCGCAGGGTGCGCTCGACCCAGGCCAGGCCCTCGGGGCGGTAGTTGCGCAGCCACCAGAACCAGCCCATGGCGAAGACGAGCCGGAGCGCGGCGCTCTCGTCCGGGGCGGTGACGGTGGTGCGGTGGAAGGCGGCGCGGATGTTGTCGAGGTCCCGCTCGACGCGGGCGATCCAGGGCAGCTGCTCGCCGGTCCGCAGCAGGGGTTCGGCGGTCTCGGCGAGGGCGGTGAAGTGGGCGGTGTGGGCGGCCTCGGCGGCGGCCAGGAGCTCGGGCGTCTCGGCGGCGCGCTCCACCGCGTACTCGTGGATGGTCTCCAGGAAGCGGTAGCGCATCTCGCCGTCGTCGGTCGGCGTGGCGACGACCAGGGACTTGTCCACGAGGGCGCCGAGCGTGTCGGCGGTGGAGAGGGCGCCGGGTGCCGGGTTCAGTGCCTCGGCGGCGGCGAGGTCCCAGCCGCCGGCGAAGACGGAGGCCTGCCGGAGCAGGTCGCGCTCCTCGGGCTCCAGGAGCTCCCAGGACCAGTCGACGACGGCCCGCAGGGTCTGCTGGCGGGGCAGGACGGTGCGGGAGCCCGAGGTGAGGAGGAGGAAGCGGTCGTCGAGGCGGTCGGCGATCTGGCGCGGTGTGAGCAGCCTCAGCCGGGCGGCGGCGAGCTCGATCGCGAGGGGCAGGCCGTCGAGGCGGCGGCAGATCTCGTCGACGGCCGGCAGGTCGTCCTCGGGCCGGAAGGCGGGGCGCACGGCCCGCGCGCGCTCGGCGAAGAGCCGGTGGGCGGGCGTCGGCGGGAGCGGTTCGACGGACCGGACGGCTTCGCCGGGCACGCCGAGCGGCTCCCGGCTGGTGGCGAGGATCCGCAGGCCGGGGCAGTGGGTGAGGAGGGTCTCGGCGAGTGCGGCCGCGGCGCCGATGACGTGCTCGCAGTTGTCGAGGACGAGGAGGAGCGGGCGGCGCGCGAGGTGTTCGACCAGGTGGGCGGTGGGGTTGTCCTGGAGGGGCACTCCGTCGCGGGTGATCAGGTTGGTCTCGCGGAGGCGGAGGGCGGAGAGGACGGCGCCGGGTACGGCGTCGGGGTCGTCGAGCGGGGCGAGTTCGGCGATCCAGGCGGCCGGGCCGGCGGCCCGGAGCGCCGCTTCCTCGGCGAGCCGGGTCTTTCCCGAGCCACCGGGTCCGGTGAGCGTGACGAGCCGGGAGCGGTCGAGGTCGGTGTGGAGGGCGGCCAGTTCGGGCTCGCGGCCGACGAAGGAGGTGAGGCGGGGGCGGATGTTCCCCGGCTCGGGCGCGGGAACGGCCCTCGGCTCCCGGGGCCGCTCCCCGGCGAGCAGTTCGGCGTGCAGGGCGGTGAGCTCGGGCCCGGGGTCGGTGCCGAGCGCGTCGGCGAGGGTGCGGCGGGCGTTCTCGTACGCGGCGAGGGCGTCGGCCGGGCGGCCCTCGGCGCGCAGGGCGCGGATCAGCTGGGCGTGGAAGGTCTCGTCGTACGGGTGCGTGCCGGTCAGCTCGGTCAGCTCGGGGACGAGTCCGGCGGTGGCACCGCGCCGCAGGTCGGCCTCGATCCGGCGGCGCAGCGCGGCGAGCCGCTGCGCCTCGGGGCGCACGCCCGCGGGCTCGGGCAGGTCGGCGAGCGCGGGCCCGCGGAAGAGCGCGAGGGCGCTGCGCAGGAGTGCGGCGGCGGTGTCGGGGTCGCCGGCGTCGAGGCGGGCGTCGGCGTCGCGGACGAACCGCTCGAAGACGTACAGGTCGATGTCGCCGGGCTCTGCGACGAGCCGGTAACCGCCGGGTGTCGAGGCGACGGCGTCCTTGCCGAGGACCCGGCGCAGTCGGCCGACGAGCGCCTGCAGCGCGGCCTGGGCATCGGCCGGGGGCTCGTCCCCGTACACGTCGTCCACCAGCTCCCCGGCGGACACCGACCGTCCCCCGCGCACCGCGAGGGCGGCCAGCAGCGCGCGCAGGCGGGCGCCGCCGAGGGGGAGGGGCGCGCCGTGGGGGTCGAGGGCCTCGGTGGTGCCGAGGATGAGGTACCGCACCGGATCATTGTCGCGGCTGGGGGTGGCGGGCGCCTCGGGGTTTCCGTCGGGGTTTCCCCGGAGAGGGGCGCGCGGGGGGCGCGGACGCGGTCAGAACTGGGCGGTGTCGATGGTGAGCCCGAGCGGCTCGGGAAGCGGGACGACCGTCCCCAGCTTGTGGATGGACTTGTGCGCGTAGTCGTCGCCGACGGGTTCGGAGCGGACGACGACCTCGGCCGCCTCGCGGTCGATCAGGACGTAGAGGGGGATCCGGGCGCGGGCATAGCCGCGCACCTTCTGGCCGCGGTCGCGGCCGACGGTGAGGGCGGACGTGACCTCGGCGACCAGGAGGACGGCGTCAGGCACCTGCCAGACAATCTGGTTGCGGAAGCCGCCCCTGGGCGCGAGGACGAGATCGGGCAGCACCCGACCCTCGCCCGCCGGGTCAGGCAGGGCCAGTCCGACGCCTGTGTAGGAGGTCCGTCGCCGGTCCTCGTCCCAGAGCTGCTCGACGAGCTCCGAGACAGTCGTCGCGTGGCGTCCGGTGCCGACCGGCGTCACCAAGACGTCCCCTTCGAGGAGTTCCACGCGCCAGCCGTCGGGGGATGCGGCCCTGAGCTGTTCGAAGCCCTCCAGCAGGGCTTCTCGGTCGTGGTCGGCTCCGGTCCCGGTCATCGCACACCTCCGTCACGTGCGTCGGCGCGAGGATCCCACTCTCGCGCGCGCGTGCCGACGGTTTCCCGGCCGGGTTCACCCGAAGCGGGGGCGACGCCGTGGACTCACGCCGGCAGTGACCGTGCCGAGGGGACCAGCGGCCCCGGCACCGCGCGGTGTCTCGGGGCGGCCGTGCCCGTCCAGCAGGAGCCGCGGCGGGCGAGGAGGCGGCGCAGCCAGAGTTCGGTGGAGACCAGGTCGGCGAGGCCGTCGAGGGGGACGCGGTCGCCGTCGGCGGCGGCGCGCAGGGCGCGGCGGACCACGCGGGCCTCGATCAGGCCCGCGTCGGCGAGGAGCGGCGCGTCGAACAGGGCCATGAGCTCGGGAAGTGCGGTACGCAGCCCCGCGCGCGTGGCGGCGGCCGGCACCGCCGGGTGCGGTGCGCCCCAGCCCGCCGGCAGGTCGTGGATGCCGGAGCCCGCGAGGACGGTGCGCAGGACGTTCGCGCGGGCGTCGGGCTGGACCCGCAGCGATTCGGGCAGGTCGCGGCAGGCCCGTACGACCTGGTTGTCCAGGAACGGGGCGTGCAGGCGCTGGCTGCGGATCTCCGCGGCCTGCTCCAGGACCCGGTGGTCGGCGGCCGCACGGGCGAGGGCGGCACGCGCGCGTGCCTCGCCCGGCCGCTGGACGGAGGTCGGCAGGGTCGCCGCCCGGTTCAGGCGAACCGATACTTCGGCCAGCGCCTCCCCCGTGAGCCAGCGTGCCGCGGGCCCCGGCCGGGACCAGGCGAGTGCGGCGAGCGAGGCCTCCAGGGGCCCGTAGGCCCCCGCGGGCGCCCGGTTGGCCTCCAGGACGCGGACGGCGGCCGCCTCCAGGCCGGTTCGGTACGGCGTACGGGCCAGCCGTCGCGCCGCCCGGTACACCTGGAGGGGGACGAGGAGGGCCCCGGCCGAGGGGCCGGTCGCCTTCGCGAGCGCGGTCACCGGGCGCACCAGGGAGCGGCGCCGGCGGTCCATCAGCAGGTCGGCGAGGCGCGCCGGATGGGCGTCAAGGACCTGCCGGGCGCCGAAGCCGGTGAAGTGGTCGGCGCTGCCGCCGCCGAGCCGCCTGCGGTGCCGCTCGGCCGTCACCAGAGAGGGGCCGGGTTCGTCCGTCAGCGGCCCTTCGAGCTCCGCGTACGGCAGTGCCTCCTCGCCGGCCGCGACGACCACGTGGTGCAGCCGCGGGTTCGCGGCGATCTCGCGGGCCCGGGCCAGTTCCTCCTGGCTGCCCGGCCCCGTCAGGTCGTTGAAGGTGACGGCGAGCAGCCGCTCGCCGGCCCCCGTGCCGTGGCCGAGGATCGTTCCCGGAACGCCGGGCAGTCCGGCCGCGAGCAGCGCGAGGGTGCCGGAGGCGCTGCCGCCGGACAGGTCGGCACCGATCCCGGGCGCGGGGGCGACGCCACGGGCCGCACGCCGGTCGGCGGGCCCCATGCCGGGCACGGGCCCCGGATCGGGCAGCGGCACCTCGGGCGCGTGCCGGGGCGCGGTGAGCCGGGCCCGTACGGCCTCGACCAGCGCGTCCCGGACGGCCTCCACGGCCTGGCGCGGATCCGCCTCGGGCGCGGCGACGGCGAGCGAGGCCACCGGTTCGTAGCCGGCGATCTCGCGTGAGCCCTCGCGCAGGATCAGCGCGTGCCCGGGCGGCACCCGGCGCACGCCCTCGTACGGCGTGGAGTCCCGCAGCGCCTCGGGGGTCTCGGGGCAGGCGAGCAGGGCCGCCAGGTGCCCGATGTCGAGCTGCGCCTCGGTGAGGTCGGCGAGCGGCAGGGCGGCGGTGCCGTAGGCCGTGCCGCCGGCCCACGGGGTGTGGAACACGGGTCTGGCTCCGGCGAGATCGCCGGTGACGGTGATGCGGCGGCCGACCTTCACGACGGCGGTGTAGCTGCCCGCCCACGCCGTGAGGTGCCGCAGTGCGCCCCCGCGCGCGGTGAGCAGACCGCGCCGCAGTTCCTCGTCGCTCGCGGCGCAGCAGCCGAGCACGGCGAGCCGGGTCTGCGCGTCGACGTCGACCAGGCGCACCTCGTCGGGCCGCCAGTCACCGACCGCCCACAGGGGATCCGGGTCGCCCCACAGGAGTTGCGCGCCCACCGGATGCACCGTGCGCCCCTCGGCGGGGTCGCCGACGGCGCCGGCCGAACCGGGCGGCACCGCGTGCGAGGGGCCGAAGCGCGCGGCGACACTGCTCCAGCCCACCAGCCACCGCATCGCCGCCTCCACAAAGGTCGAGTGGAGGACATGCTGCCATGACAACGGCGCACAGGGGGTGTCACGGGAGGCTTCGCGACAACGCGAATGCGCCCCTGGCATGAGCCAGTTGAGAAGCCGCGCCGAACCGCTGTCTTTCGGCCATTCTCAACTGCCCGGCGGTACGGGGTTTCCTCGGCAGTCCGGGAGGCGTTCGCCTCCCGGAGCCGTCCGCCGCCCGCGGGGAATGGGGCGACGGTGTCCCCCAGCCCACCCGGTCCGGGACATCGGTCCTCGGCCAAGTGGGCCGACCCACGCAGCACTCATGGAAGCGTCCCCCCTGGGCACGGACGAGAGCGCACGGGCGGGCGCACGGCCACACACCAGGAGCACGACGGACGGACAGCGGGGCGCCACTCATTCCATCCCACAACAATCTCGCCATACGGAACACCACCCCTTAACGGTCAGGATCCGGCGAACTACGCTGTGCTTACGAATGCCGCACGCCTATGCCCGGCGTTGTGCCCGGCGTGCGGCGGCCGTCTGGGTGTCGTGTCGAGGGGTGGCGTCATGTCCAGGGAGCAACGCGGGCCGAACGAAAAGCTCGGCACGGTTCTCGCCCTCGCGGGAATCAGCAATGCCGGGCTCGCCCGGCGCGTCAACGACCTCGGTGCACAACGGGGACTGACGCTTCGTTACGACAAGACGTCGGTGGCCCGGTGGGTGTCCAAGGGCATGGTGCCGCAGGGCGCCGCCCCGCATCTGATCGCCGCCGCGATCGGCCAGAAGCTCGGCCGGCCCGTACCGCTGCACGAGATCGGGCTCGCCGACGCCGACCCGGCGCCCGAAGTGGGGCTCGCCTTCCCGCGCGACGTCGGAGAGGCGGTCCGCTCCGCGACCGACCTGTACCGGCTGGATCTCGCCGGACGGCGGGGCGGCGGCGGCATATGGCAGTCGCTGGCCGGCTCCTTCTCCGTCAGCGCCTACGCGACCCCCGCCTCACGCTGGCTGATCACGCCCGCCGACCCGTCGGTCGAGCGGCGGACCCCGCGCCCGGCCGGCGCGGGACGCACGGGAGGCGCGGCCGACGCCGGGGACCTGGTCGGCGCGGACACAGCCGGTGCGGCCGCTGGGGCCGCTGGGGCCGCAGCGGTCGGTGCGGGAGGCACAGCGGGTGCGGCAGCCGCGGCGGCCGGAAGCAGCACGGGCTCCACGGCCGCGGGCTCGGCAAGTCCCGCCAGCACCGCGAGCACCGCCGGCACCGCGAGCACCGCGAACACGGCCGGCACCGCGAGCACCGCCGGCACCGGAAATGGCGCGAGCATCCCGAGTGCCGCCGCCGAGACCGTGGAGCACGCGCGCGTGGGGCACAGCGACGTCGCCAAGCTGCGCGAGGCGGCCGAGGACGCCCGCCGCTGGGACTCCAAGTACGGCGGCGGCGACTGGCGCTCCTCCATGGTCCCCGAGTGCTTAAGGGTCGACGCCGCGCCGCTGCTGCTCGGCTCCTACTCCGACGAGGTCGGCCGCGCCCTGTTCGGCGCGACCGCCGAGCTGACCCGCCTGGCCGGCTGGATGGCCTTCGACACCGGCCAGCAGGAGGCCGCCCAGCGCTACTACATCCAGGCGCTGCGGCTCGCCCGCGCCGCCGCCGACGTGCCCCTCGGCGGCTACGTCCTCGCCTCCATGTCGCTCCAGGCGACCTACCGGGGCTTCGCCGACGAGGGCGTCGACCTCGCCCAGGCCGCCCTCGAACGCAACCGGGGCCTCGCCACCGCCCGCACCATGTCCTTCTTCCGGCTCGTCGAGGCCCGGGCGCACGCCAAGGCGAGCGACGGGGCGGCGGCCGCCGCCGCGCTCAAGGCGGCCGAGGGCTGGCTCGAACGCTCCCGCGACGGCGACCCGGACCCGTCCTGGCTCGGCTTCTACTCGTACGACCGGTTCTGCGCCGACGCCGCCGAGTGCTACCGCGACCTGAAGCTGCCCCGCCAGGTGCGCCGCTTCACGGAGCAGGCGCTGTCACAGCCCACGGAGGAGTACGTCCGCTCCCACGGGCTGCGGCTCGTCGTGTCGGCGGTGGCCGAGCTGGAGTCCGGCAACCTGGACGCGGCCTGCGCCGCCGGCACGCGCGCGGTGGAGGTCGCCGGACGGATCTCCTCCGCCCGCACCACCGAGTACGTGCGGGACCTGCTGCACCGCCTGGAGCCGTACGGGGACGAGCCCCGGGTCATGGAGCTGCGCGAGCGGGCCCGCCCGCTGCTCGTGGCTCCGGCGTGACACGGCACGGGACGGCGTGACACACGGCGTGACACTCGTCCCACGGTGCGGTCGGTTTAGCCGGGATGTCAGTGGGCCAGTGCACTATCAGGGGTGGGAGGTGGCGCTGGTGTCCGTGTCGGACCGCTACGACTGTGACGTGCTCGTGATCGGCGGCGGAATCGTCGGTCTGTCGACCGCGTACGCGATCACGCGCGCCGCGCCGGGCACCCGGGTCACGGTCCTGGAGAAGGAGCACGCCCCGGCGCGCCACCAGACCGGGCGGAACAGCGGCGTGATCCACAGCGGGATCTACTACCGGCCCGGCTCGCTCAAGGCCCGCTTCGCCGTCGAGGGCGCGGCCGAGATGGTCAAGTTCTGCGCGGAGTACGGCATCCCCCACGAGGTCACCGGCAAGCTGATCGTCGCCACCGGGCGCGAGGAGCTGCCCCGGCTGCACGCGCTCGTGCAGCGCGGCCGGGAGAACGGGATCCCGGTGCGTGAGCTCGGCCCGGCGCAGATCAGCGAGTACGAGCCGCGGGTGCGCGGGCTGGCCGCGATCCACGTGGGCACGACGGGCATCGTCGACTACGGCGCGGTGGCGGCGAAGCTCGCCGAGGCGTCGGGAGCCCGGATCCTGTACGGCTCGGCGGTCACGACGATCGACCGGCGGCCCTGGGGCGTGGCCGTGCGCACGGCCACCGGGCGCGTGGTGCGCGGCCGGGTCCTGGTGAACTGCGCCGGACTGCACTGCGACCGGATCGCCCGGCTCGCGGGCGACGACCCGGAGATGCGGATCGTCCCCTTCCGCGGCGAGTACTACGAGCTGGCCGACCCCTCCCTGGTGCGCGGCCTGGTCTATCCGGTGCCCGACCCGGCCTTCCCGTTCCTCGGCGTCCACCTCACCCGCGGCATCGACGGCGGCGTCCACGTCGGGCCGAACGCGGTCCCGGCGCTCGCCCGCGAGGGCTACGGCTGGTCGGTCGTGCGTCCCCGCGAGCTCGCCGGCACCCTCGCGTGGCCCGGCAGCTGGGCCATCGCGCGCGCCCACTGGCGGTACGGCGCGGGCGAGCTGCACCGCTCCTTGTCCAAGCGCGCCTTCACCGAGGCCGTACGGCGCATGCTGCCGCTCGTCGAGGAGCGCGACCTGCGGCGTGCGGCACCGGGCGTGCGGGCGCAGGCGGTGCTCAGGGACGGCACGCTGGTCGACGACTTCCTGATCCGCGAGTCGGTGCGGACGGTCCACGTCCTGAACGCGCCCTCCCCGGCGGCCACGGCCTCACTGCCGATCGGCCGCGAGGTCGCGGGCCGGGCCCTGGCACTGCTGTAGCGCAGCCCCGCCGCAGCCCCGCCCCCTCGCGGCTGCGGCCCGCCTCCGCGGCCCGCCCGTCGCCGTGCCCCGCGCCGTAGAATCGGGGCATTGTGTCTGAGCAGCCTGAGAACACCCCGCACTCCGTCCCCGACGGCCCCGATGACCTCGACGGCCTCGGCGGTCCCGGCGCCCCCGGCAGCCCCGTCGGCGACGTCGCCGCGGACGACCGTCCCGTCGCGCGGCGCGGCAGCCGGATGTTCGCGCCGGGCGAGGGGCCCTCGCCGGATCCGGCAGGCGCCCACTTCGAGCGGCGGATCCGCAGCTTCCAGCCCCGCCGCAGCCGCGTCACCGCCGGGCAGGCCGAGGCCATGCTGAAGCGGTGGCCCGACTGGGGGCTCGACATCGACGGCAAGCGGGTGCTCGACCTGGACGAGATGTTCGACGGGCTGCCGGTCGTCATGGAGATCGGCTTCGGCATGGGCGAGGCCACCGCGCAGATGGCCGCCGCCGACCCCGGCACCGGCATCCTCGCCGTGGACGTCCACACGCCCGGCCAGGGCAACCTGCTCGGGCTCGCCGACCGCAACGGACTCACCAACGTCCGGGTCGCCAACGGCGACGCGATCATCCTGCTGCGCGAGATGCTGCCGCCGGAGTCCCTCGCCGGCTGCCGGGTCTTCTTCCCCGACCCCTGGCCCAAGAAGCGCCACCACAAGCGGCGGCTGATCCAGCCCGAGTTCCTGAGCCTGCTCGCGCCCCGGCTGAAGAAGGGCGGCCTGCTGCACTGCGCCACGGACTGGGAGCCGTACGCGGAGCAGATGCTGGAGGTGCTGAACGCGCACCCCGACTTCGAGAACAGCCAGGCCGACGGCGGTTACGCGCCCAGGCCCGCGTTCCGGCCGCTGACCCGCTTCGAGGGCCAGGGCCTGGACAAGGGACACGTGGTCCACGACCTGCTTTTCCACAGGCGCTGACCTCCCGTCGGGTTTTCCACAGGCTGCCGGAACTCCCTCGCCGCTGTCGGTGACGCTGGTTAGGGTCGTTCCGTGTCGTCGAATCCCATCGCCGGAGCCGGACCTGCCACCGAGCCCGGCCCCACACCCGCACAGGCGGTCGTTCCCGCGCAGGCGGCGGACCCCGCGCAGGCGGCCGTTCCCGCGCAGGCGGCGGACCCCGCCCACGCGGCCGTGCCCGCGCCCGCCCCCGTGCCCGCGCTCGAGAGCGACCAGCCGGACTTCGGTGCCGTGCCGGAGCGCTCCAAGTGGCGTTACAAGCCGCGCAAGGCCTTCTGGCGCAGCCGGCTGGTCCGGGCCGTCGCCCTGATCGCCGCGCTCGCGCTGTGCGCGCTCGCGATCCTGGCGATGGTGCGGGAGGAGACCGGCACCGAGGGCTTCCTCGTGGGCCTCGGCCTCGCCGTGCTGCCGGTGCCGCTGCTCATGGCCGCGTTCCGCTGGCTCGACCGGGTCGAGCCGGCCCCGTGGAAGAACCTGCTGTTCGCGCTCGCCTGGGGCGCGTTCGCCTCCACCCTGGTGGCGATCCTCGCCAACTCCTTCGCCGTGGAGTGGATCAGCAGCGCCACCGCAGACCCCGGCTCCGCCGAGTCCCTCGGCGCCACCGCCGTCGCGCCCGTCGTGGAGGAGACCGCCAAGGGAGCGGCGCTGCTGCTGCTCTTCCTCTTCCGCCGCAGAGACTTCACGGGCCCGGTCGACGGCCTGGTCTACGCGGGGTTCACGGCCACCGGCTTCGCCTTCACCGAGAACATCCTCTATTTGGGCAACGCCTTCGGCGAGGACCAGGAGTTCGGCGCCGGCGGCGTCGGCTCGGTCACCGTGGCCACCTTCTTCGCCCGGGTCATCATGTCCCCGTTCGCGCACCCGCTGTTCACCTCGCTCACCGGCCTCGGCCTCGGCTTCGCCGCGCTGCTCCCGGCCGCCGCCCGGTTCCGCCGCACCCGCCTCTGGCTGCTGCCGTTCGCCGGCCTGCTCCTCGCCATGGGCCTGCACGCGCTGTGGAACGGCTCGGCGACCTTCCACCCGCTGGCGTTCGTCCTCGTCTACGGGATGTTCATGGTGCCGGTCTTCGGGCTGCTCACCTGGCTCGCGATATGGAGCCGGCAGAAGGAGCTGCGCACGATATCCGGCGAGCTCCCGGCCTACGCGACGGCCGGCTGGCTCGCGCACGACGAACCGCTCGCGCTCTCCTCGATGCGGGCCCGCGCGATGGCCCGCGGCTACGCGGCCCGGACCTTCGGCAAGCCGGGCGCGCAGGCCGTCGGCGAGTACGAGGCGTTCGCGACCACCCTGGCGTTCCTGCGCCACCGCGCGCGGCGCGGGCAGGCCGCGCCGGACTTCGCGGTCCGCGAGCAGGAGCTGCTGCACCACCTGTGGCAGCGCCGGCGGGTGGCCTCGCCCGCGCTGACGTACGCGGCCCGGGCGACCGGCCGGGTGTGGGTGCCGCCGCAGTACCTGGACTACGGCGGCTACAACCCGTACCGCGGCTAGCGACCCCGCACCGACCGGACCGCCACGCGCGAGCCCTGGACCGCCCCCGGGCAGGCCCGGATCAGGCGGCGGGTGCCTCGGAGGCCTCCGTGAGCGTGGCGAGTTCCGCCTCCGTCAGGGTCAGGTCGGCCACCGCGACCAGCGCGGGAAGCTGCTCGACCGTGCGGGCCGAGGCGATCGGGGCGGCGACCGTCGGACGGGAGGCCAGCCAGGCGAGGGCCACGGTGGCGGGCTCGGCGTCGTGCGCCGCGGCGACCGCGTCGAGCGCCGCGAGCACCTTCCGGCCGCGCTCGGTCTCCAGGTGCTTGCCGGCGCCCGCGGCGCGGACGCTGGAGACGGTGGCGCCGGGGCGGTACTTGCCGGTCAGGAAGCCGGCGGCGAGCCCGTAGTACGGCACGGCCGCGAGCCCGGCCTGCGCGGCGGTGTCGAGGAGCGGACCCTCGTAGGTCTCGCGGGACACCAGGTTGTACTGGGGCTGCAGGGCGACGTAACGGGCGAGGCCCTCGGCCTCGGCGAAGTCGAGGGAGGCGCGCAGCCGCTCCGGGGAGATGTTGGAGGCGGCGACGGCCCGCACCTTGCCGTCCTTCACCAGCTGGTCGAGGGCGGTGACGATCTCCTCCACCGGCACCGACTCGTCGTCGAAGTGCGTGTAGTAGAGGTCGATGTGGTCGGTGCCGAGGCGGCGCAGCGACTCCTCGGCGGCGGCCTTGATGGTGGTGGCGCTCAGGCCCTTGTACTGCGGGTGGGCACCGACCTTGGTGGCGACGAGGATGTCGGAGCGGTTGCCGCGGGAGGCGAGCCAGCGGCCGATGACGGTCTCGGACTCGCCGCCCTCGTTGCCCTCGGCCCAGGCCGAGTAGACGTCCGCGGTGTCGACGAAGTTGCCGCCGGCGGCGGCGTAGGCGTCGAGGACGGCGAAGGACTGCGCCTCGTCGGCGCTCCAGCCGAAGACGTTGCCGCCGAGGGCGAGCGGGAAGACGTGCAGGTCGGAGGTGCCCAGCTGGCGAAGAGAGGTCATGGGTCGGTCAACCTCCCGCACCACCGGGCCTATTCCGGCGATGCGGAAGGATCACTGGGACCAGACGGTCCACGCGGTCACGCGGTCACGCGGTCACGCGGGTATCCGACCCCGCGCGTCAGACGCTCAGGCCCTTGGAGTTCAGCCACGCCGCCGGGTCGATGCCGTCGCCGGACGGGGTGTGCACCTCGAGGTGGAGGTGGGGGCCGGTGACGTTGCCGGTGGCGCCGACGCGGCCGATGGTCTCGCCGGTGCCGACGGACTGGCCGGCGCCGACGGTCATCGACGAGAGGTGGCAGTACCAGACCTCGGTGCCGTCCTCCAGCTGCAGGACGATGCGGTAGCCGTACGCGCCGGACCAGCCGGCGGACTGCACGGTGCCGCCGTGGACGGCCTTGACCGGGGTGCCGGTGGGAGCGGCGAAGTCCAGGCCGGTGTGGTAGCCGGAGGACCACATCGAGCCGGCCTGGCCGTAGGTCGAGGTGATCGTGTACGAGGAGGTCGGCAGCGCGTAGCTGGCGGCGAGCTGGGCGAGGCGCTCGGCCTCGGCCTTGGCCGCGGCCTCCTCCTCGGCCTTCCGCTTGGCCTCGGCGGCCGCCTTCTCCGCCGCGTCGGCCTTGGCCTCGGCCTCCGCCGCCGCCTTCTCGGCCGCGGCCTTCTCCGCCGCTTCCTTGGCGGCGGCGTCGGCGGCGGCCTGCTGCTGCTCGGCCTGCTGAAGGATGCGGGCGCGCAGCGCCTCGCCGGCGTCGGTCGACGTCTTGGTCTCGGTCCGCGCGTCCGCGCCGGCGCCCTGGTCGGCGGCGGTGGTGTAGGTGAGCGCGGTGAGCGGCTGGGCGTTGTTGCCGGCGGTGTCCGCGGCGCCCTTGTCCTCGGCGTCCGAGCCGATCAGGTCGCCGACGCCCGGCAGTTCGGAGGCGTCGGGCAGGTTCAGGTCCGGAAGCGCTATCGAGACCGGGGGCTTCTGCTGGGCGGTGGCCAGGCCGCCGGCGCCGACGGCGGCGATGACGCCGACACCGAGCACGGTGGAGGAACGGGCGAAGTTGGAGCGCTGCTTGACGACGCGGTGGCGTCCGCCGGAGCGGGTCCGGTCCCGCAGGGAGTCCTCGGTGGGGTTCCACTCCTCCGCGGCCCCGTCCAGGGCGCCCGCCGCGCCGGGGGCGTCGTAGGAGGTGAAGGGGGCTTGCGGAGCCGGGGTGTTGGACGCCACGGAGGCGCTCTCCTTTCCTTCCTTCTCGCCTACCGGGTTAGCTGACGGGTTCGGAGCAGGAAGGTCTCCTACGGGCCGTGCCGCACGGGTCACACGAGTCGGACGAGTGCGGTGGGGCCCGATTCACCCCAAGTGGTGGTTCCCCGGTTCCCTTGCGGGATTCGGCGCGCGCGCACGGTGCCGTCTCTTGCGACGGCTGGGACGACCGCGCTGCGTTATCGAACGTTAATAGACACGGCCGCCCGATTCCAAGCCGTTCCTCTTGATCATTAGCTGAATTGAGAGGGCATCGCCCGATTTGACCCCCACTCAGAAACACGTCAGCAGCAAACCCCCGATCTGACGTTACGTCAATTGTTATCGGAGGGACACCCACCGACTACGGCCGGTCACCGCCCGCCCGGAGGTCGCGGCGAGACGGCCTCCGGCCGCTGCGGCCCGCCCCGTCCGGCGGTACCACCGGCATCGTCCGCCGCCGCTCCGGCTGCCCCGCCGCCCGGCGGCTCACCGCCAGCAGCGCCATGTCGTCCGTCGTGCCCCCGTCCGTGTGCCGGCGCACGTCCGCCACCAGCGCGTCGAGCAGCTCGTCCGGCCCCGGGAAGATCCGCCCCGCCAGCCGCTCGGCAGGGTCGTAGAACACCCCTGCCGCGTCCCGCGCCTCCGACAGGCCGTCCGTGTGGAACAGCAGCGTCGCGCCCTGCGGATACGGCGTCACGTCCGCCCGGTCCGGTCCCCCGCCCAGATCCCCCATGCCCAGCGGCAGCGCGGCCTCGCTCGGCCGCAGCGGCTCCACACCACCGTCGGCGTGCAGCAGCAACGGCTCGGGATGGCCCCGGTTGACCACCCGCACCACCCGGTCGCCGCCCGGGATCTCGGCGAGCACCGCCGTCGTGAAGCCCTCGAACGCGTCCAGGCCCGCGCGCCGCGCGCCCTCCCGCGCCAGCGCCCTCTCCAGGCGCGCCGCCACGCCCTCCAGCGTCGACTCCTGCTCGGCCGCCTCCCGGAAGGCGCCGATGATCACCGCCACCGCCTCCACCGCGTCGAGGCCCTTGCCCCGCACGTCGCCCACCACGAGCCGCACCCCGTGCGGGGTGTCCTGCACCGCGAACAGGTCGCCGCCGATGAACGCGTCCGCCTGCGCCGCCTCGTACCGGGCCGCGATCTGCAGCCCGCCGATCCGCTCGGGCGGCGTGGGCAGCACCGCCTTCTGCGCCGTCTCG
Organism: Streptomyces sp. NPDC127092; assembly: GCF_042722475.1. Lineage (NCBI taxonomy): Bacteria > Bacillati > Actinomycetota > Actinomycetes > Kitasatosporales > Streptomycetaceae > Streptomyces > Streptomyces sp. NPDC127092. The sequence goes on along the minus strand of NZ_JBHXFE010000045.1, from coordinate 43,512 downwards.
GCGATCACCCTCGCGGACGCGAGCCGTTGCCCGCTGCGCCGCGCCACCCGGTTGATCAGCACGGCGAGCGCCGAGACCGTGACGACCGTCAGCACCTCCGTCAACGCCGGGATCGTGTCCGCCGTCCCGTTGTAGAAGTGCAGTCCGATGCTCGCGAGGACCGCGGCGAGCCCCGTGAGCAGCGTCGTCAGCGTGGAGAAGAACGGGGCCGCGATCAGCGGCGCCGCCGAGTACAGCGGCGCCGCCGAGTAGGTGGGCGGCGTGGCCACGTCGTACACCACGCCACCCAGGATCAGCAGCGGAGGCAGGGCCCGCAGGAAGCGCCGGGCACCGCGGTACGGGCTCGCGCCGCCGCCCGGGCCCTCACCGTCCGCCCCGCCGGCCGCCGCTGCTCGCCGCACCTGTGCTCTCCTGCCCGGTCGGTCGGCCGGCCCGTCCGTCCGACCGCGGCGGCGGACCGTACCGCGCCCACCTCAGGGTGCCGTCAGGCCGTACGGCTCGGCGACTCCTCCTCGGCCGGTTGGCGTACGGCGAGCCGCCCGCCCCGCGCCAGGGCCGCCATGGCCGCCGCGCAGCCGAGGCCGACCGCGCACAGCACCAGCCAGGGCGCCGCCGACCAGCCCGTCACGTCGAGCAGCGCGCCCGTCCCCAGGTTCCCCAGGGTGATGCCGACCCCGCAGACCGTGTTGTACAGCCCGTAGTGGGTGGCGACCCAGCGGCCCTCGGACAGGGCGACGACCGTGTCCATCTCGAACGGGTAGAGCACCGCGTTCGCGACCGCCAGGACCGCCGCGCACAGCAGCAGCGCGGGCAGCGAGCGCCCCAGGGCGGCCGGCACCAGGAACGCCGCCCCCATCAGGGCGAGCCCGAGCACCAGACACCGCTCCCGGCTGAGCCGCGCCTTGCACCAGGCGGTGATCCTCAGCTGCCCGGCGAGCGCGACCAGCGCCGACACCGCGAACAGGGCGGTCGTCGCCGCCGTGCCGCCCGCGGCGAGCGGCAGCGCCAGATAGACCTGGAAGGACAGCACGTACGAACCGGTCATGGCCAGCGAGAACAGCCAGAAGACCCGGTTGGCGAGCACCGTCCGGAACTGCCCCCGCGCCTGCCCGCCCGGCCCGCCCGGCGCGCCGTCCTCGTGCCGTACGGGCAGATGCCTCAGCTGTACGAGGGTCAGCGCGGCGAACAGCAGCGCGGCCACCACGCACGTCAGCCGGAACGACACCCCCGTCAGGGCCACCCCGATCAGCGGCCCGAGCAGAATGCCCGCCTGGTAGTACGTGTTGAACAGGGCGAACGCCTCGACGCGCCGCTCCTCTCCCGCCTCCGCCGCCAGATACGCCCGCACCGCCGGGTTGAACAGCGCGCCCGCGAGCCCCGTCGCGAGCGAGGCGGCGATCAGCATCGGCAGCGACTGCGCGAAGGCGAGCGCCCCGAAGCCGGCCGTCCGCAGCGCGCAGCCCGCGACGATCAGCGGCTTGAAGCCGAGCCGGTCGGCGAGCGCGCCGCCGACGAGGAACATGCCCTGCTGCGACAGGTTCCGGGCGCCGAGGACGAGTCCGACCGCCCAGGCGGCCATGCCGAGCCCGTCGGCCAGATGGGCCGCCAGGTACGGCATCAGCATGTAGAAGCCGAGGTTGATGGTGAGCTGGTTGAGGAACAGCAGCCGCACGGCCGGTTCGAAGCTCCGCGACCGCTTCCAGACGCCGCCCCTGGGGGTCATCGAGGCGCAGCTCGCCGGCCCCGTCGCCTGACGGCTCATCGGGTCCGCTCCCCGGGACGCCGGGTCCAGCCGCTGACCGGCTCGCCCTCGGCGTAGGCCGCGGGCTCCTCCCGTACGGGACCGTCGAGCAGGCCGTGCGCCGCGCAGAACTCGTCGTTGAAGACGGTGTCGAAGTACCGGTGCGGCCCGTCGGGGAAGACCGCCGCGATCCGGGTGCCGCGCGGCCGGGTGCGGGCCAGCCAGCCGGCGACCAGCGCGACCGCGCCGACGCTCCAGCCGCCGGTCGCGAACTGCCGGGCGGCCAGCCGGCGGGCCGCCCGTACCGCCTCCGCGGGACCCACCCAGTGGATCTCGTCGAAGGCGCCGTGGTCGACGTTGCCCGGGTGGATGGAGGAGCCGAGCCCGCGCATCAGCCGCGGGCCGGCCGGCAGCCCGAAGACCGTGGAGCCGACCGAGTCGACGCCGACGAGTTCGAGAGCGGGGCTGGAGGTCGCGCGCAGGGCGCGGGAGATCCCGGCCGAGTGGCCGCCGGTGCCGACCGCGCAGACCAGCACGTCGACGCGGTCGAGCTGCTCGGAGAGCTCGGCGGCGAGCCCGGCGTACGCCTCCGGGTTGTCGGGGTTCCCGTACTGGTTGGGCCACCAGGCCCCCGGGAGGGTCAGCAGGAGTTCCGCGACCCTGTCCATCCGGGCCTGCTGCCAGCCGCCCTGCGGGCTGGGCTCCGGCACGACGTGGACCTGCGCGCCGTGGGCGGTCAGCATGCGCTCCACGATCGGTTCGAGACCCGGGTCGGTGACGACGTGGACGGGGTGGCCGTGCAGGATCCCGGCGAGCGCGAGCCCGAGACCGAGGGTGCCGGAGGTGGACTCGACGATCGGCGCGCCGGGCCGCAGTTCACCGCGGCGGCGGGCCTGCTCGACCATGTGGAGCGCGGCGCGGTCCTTGATGCCGCCGAAGTTGAAGCCCTCGAGCTTGGCCCAGTAGCCGTCGTCCATCCACAGCACGGGCGTGTTGCCGACGGTCTGTTCGGCGACGGAGAGGAGGTTGGCGGGGTGCGTCATGGGGGTGTGCGTCCCTTGGGTGAAGTCCCGCGCGTGCGCGGGCGTGCGGAAGGAGCCGTGGTCGTGGTGGTGCGCGACCCGGCTCAGTTCCGGTTCACTCCGAGGGCGGTGAGCAGACTGCCCGGCTCGGGCCCGGGCCCGGCCCTGCCGCGGACGCAGCGCGCGTGCGGGGCCTCGGGGAACACCTCGTCGTACGCGAGGAGGACGGCGCCCGTGGCGTGCGGCGCCGAGAGCTGGCTGCCGGTGGACTGCGCGGGCAGGTGGGCGTCGAAGGACCAGCCCTCGCCCTGTCGCTCGCAGCCGTGCGGGAGGGCGGGCGCGGAGGCGCTGACGCCCGCGGACCCGGCGGGCCCTGAGGCGAGCGGCAGCGCGTGATGCGCGCCGTGGCAGACGCCGGCGAGCAGGGCGACGAGCGCGACCAGCAGCAGGACGGCGGGCGCCCGCCGTCCTGCTGCGCGCACCGTCACAGCTCGGTCACTCATGGTGTGCGCGAGGTTACGGGCGACCCACGGGCCGCGCAAAGGGACATGCGCGCTTTCGGCCATCCTTTATGTGCGGCGTACCGCCGTACCGGCCGGCTGCTGTCTCCCTACAGGTTCCGCTCGGCGAAGACCGCCATGGCGTCCCGGACGAGCACGGCCGTGCCGTCGCCGTGCTTGTCGTAGTTCTTGGTGAAGCGCGGGTCGTCGACGTACATCCGCCCGAGCCCGACGAAGTACTCCTTGCCGGGCGTCGTCGTGATCGACAGCCACTCGTAGTGGCGTCGCGTGATCGCCTGCACCTCGTCGCTGTCGGGCGCGAGCCCGCGCGCGGCGGCCGCGCCGTAGTCACGGGCGATGCCGGCCTGCTGTTCCTGGAAGGCCTTCTTCTCGGCGTCGCTGAGCGAACGCCACCAGCGGTCGCCCTTCTCGTACGCCTCGCGGCCCCAGCGCTCGGTCACCTCGGCCTCGTACCGCGTGTGGTCGAAGCCGTCGAAGACTTCCTCGGCCATGAGCTGTTCTCCTCTCTCGGTCTTGTGGAGAGTGGTCCGCACGGCCTCGATCTGCCGCCCGATGCGCTCGCGCTCCTGCTCCAGGAGGGCCAGATGCGTGCGCAGGGCGGCCGAGGGGTCCCGCTGGCCTTCGAGGACCTCGGCGATGGCGGCGAGGGAGAGCCCCAGCTCGCGCAGCAGCAGGATCCGCTGCAGCCGCACGAGCGCCGCCTGGTCGTAATACCGGTAACCGTTCGCGCCGATCCGGCTCGGCTCCAGCAGCCCGAGCTCGCCGTAGTGGCGCAGCGTGCGGCTGGTGGTGCCGGCTTTCCTGGCGATCTCCTGGATCGACCACTCCATGCCGAGAACGCTAGATCTTGACGTTACGTAAAGGTCAAGCGTGAGGGCCGGGCGGGAAGGCCGGGGCGGAAGGAGGGGACGGAAAGGCCGGGGCGGAAAGGGGGGACGGGCCGGGCGGAAAGGCCGGGACTCGGCGGGACCGGAAGACGACGAAGGCCCGGATCCGTTTCCGGATCCGGGCCTTCGTGCTACTGAGTAGCGGGGACAGGATTTGAACCTGCGACCTCTGGGTTATGAGCCCAGCGAGCTACCGAGCTGCTCCACCCCGCGTCGGTAAACACGACCTTACGGCATGGGCGCCCGAAACCGAAATCGGTTTCCTCAGCAGCCGCAGTCCTCGTCGTCGACCGCCGCCGTCAGCGGGTCCGCGTCCTTCTTGGCGGACCCCTCCCACGTCTCGTACGCGAAGCCCTCCCGCACCCAATACTCGAAGCCGCCCAGCATCTCCTTCACCTGGAAGCCCCGTTCGGCGAGGGCCAGCGCGGCGCGCGTGGCGCCGTTGCAGCCGGGGCCCCAGCAGTACGTCACGACCGGGACGCTCTTGTCGAGGAGCTGCTCGGCCTGCTCGGGGATGAGCGCGGTCGGCAGGTGCACGGCGCCGGGCACGTGGCCCTGGTCCCAGGAGGCGGTCGACCGGGAGTCGATCACGACGAAGCCCGGGTCGCCGCCGGTGGCGCGGGCGTCGGCGAGGGCGGACGCCACGTCGGAGACGTCGGCGTGGAAGGCGAGGCTGGCGGAGAAGTAGGCCGCGGCAGCGGCCGGGGAGGCCGGGGGCGTACGGAGAACGGGGTTGACCGGGTTCGCTGTCGTCGTCATGGTGATCAATCTAAGGACGATGATCATCATCCTGAAGTGGTGATCCACGGCTTGTCGGGGGGAACGGCCGGGGATTCCCGCGCGTTCGGGGACGTGCGGCGGGAATCTCACGCACCGGGACGTGTCACGTTCCCGCTCCCCCGTCCGTCATGTCCGTGGGACGTCGTAGGACCGGGCGCGAAGGGGAGAGAAGGACCGATGGACAAGGACCTCCTGGCGGAACGTTTCCAGGCCGACCGAGGCCACCTGCGGGCGGTGGCGTACCGGATGCTCGGCTCGCTGAGCGAGGCGGAGGACGCCGTCCAGGAAGCCTGGTTCAAGCTGAACCGCTCCGACGTCAGCGACGTGCGCAACCTCAGCGGCTGGCTCACCACCGTCGTCGGCCGCGTCTGCCTCGACATGCTCCGCTCCCGCACCTCCCGGCGCGAGGACCCGCTGGAGTACTACGTCCCCGACCCGGTCGTACGGGACGAGGGCACCGCCGACCCCGAGCAGGAGGCCCTGCTCGCGGACTCCGTGGGCCTGGCCCTGCTCGTCGTCCTGGAGACCCTGGCCCCGGCCGAACGGCTCGCCTTCGTCCTCCACGACATGTTCTCCGTCTCCTTCGACGAGATCGCCCCCATCGTCGACCGCACGCCGGCCGCCACCCGCCAGCTCGCCAGCCGCGCCCGCCGCCGCGTCCAGGGCGCGGCCCCGGCCCCCGCACCCGACGCCACCCGCCAGCGCCAGGTCGTCGACGCCTTCCTCGCCGCCTCCCAGGCGGGCGACTTCGAGGGCCTCCTCACCGTCCTCGACCCCGACGTCGTCCTCCGCGTCGACGGCGGCGACCTCGCCGCGGCCGCCTCCAAGCTGATCCGCGGCGCCGAGGCGGTCACCGCCCAGGCCCTCACCTTCGCCAAGTTCCGCCACGACGCCCGCAAGGTCACCGTCAACGGCGCCGCCGGCCTCGTCTCCCTGGTCAACGGCGCCCCGGTGGGCCTGATGGCCTTCACGATCGTCGACACCCGCATCGTCCAGATCGACATCGTGGCGGACCCGGAGCGCCTGTCGGCGCTGGGGGTGCGCTGAGGGCAAGGAGGGGTGCCCGGGTCTGCTCAGTCGTGTGCCGGGCCGTCGGACAGGGGCGCATACAGCGCCGAGGGGCAGTCCGGGGTCAGGAGGCGGCCGGGCAGACACCCATCTCGCCCTGCGGGGTCGTCACCGTGTGTATCTGCTTGGATACAGGCGCGAGTGCTAAGGAGTGCTCGCTTCGCAGAGCAGGGAGGTCGCCATGACAGCGGATCAGACCGAGACGAACGTGGCTGTCCGTCTGGAGTTCAAGGACGGCATGGTCGTCCAGGAGATCGGGCGGGACGCCTCCGTCGACCAGGAGCTCCGGGAGGCGATCAAGAAGGCCATCGGCACGGAGCTGGTCGACGAGAGCTACGACGACATCCCCGACGCCGTCGTCCTGTGGTTCCGCGAAGGCGACGGTGACCTCGTCGGTGCGTTGGTCGACGCCATCTCGTACACGCGTCAGGGCGGGGCGATCCTCCTGCTGACCCCGAAGGCCGGAGTGGACGGCCACGTCGAGTCCAGCAGCATCGCCGATGCCTGCACAACTGCCGGCCTGTCCCAGACGATGTCCGTCAGCGCCGGCAAGGACTGGAACGGCTGCCGCCTCGTCACAAACGCAGTCGCGAGGAGCTAGCCCCCAAGGGCCGTCGGCCACTCCCCCGGAGCGATGGCCGGGGCTGGCTCAGTTGTTCATGAAGGGCTGAACCTGCGACGGTTGCCAGCATGAACGTGGTTCTGGGAAACAAGGCCAGGTTCGCCGCAGAGGTCGGTGAGCCGGGCCCACTGCGCCGGGTCGACCTCTGGGCGGCTGGAAAGTGGCTGACCTGCGACGACAACGTTGCGTACGTCCCCCAGTTCCGCCGCGACGTGAGGGACGCCGCCGCCTGGCTGCGGGCCGGCGAAGGTTCTTCCTTGCCGTTCGCCGGCTTGTCCGCCGAGGCCACACACCGGCGTCTCAGGCAGCACGCGAGGGACGACGACGAGTCCGAGGTCGACTACCAGCTGCGCAGCAGGTTCCGGGCCCTGGACTGGGGGCCCACTACCGACAACGTCATGGCCTACCTGTTCCGCGAAGAGGACCACCTGGTGATCACGCTGGAGTTCTGGCGTGAAGAACACCTGGTCAACCACCCTGAAGACGCCGGTGCGGTCTTTGTGGTCGAGATCCCGGCCGAGGAGTTCATGGGGATCCTGGAGGGCATCTCGGCGGCGCTCGGCGCTAGTTAGAGCGAGAGCCGGGCCCGGCAATGCCCGCGCCGGGCGTGCGCGCTGCGTGCCGGTTCGGCCTCCACGGCATGTGCAAGGTCGGCGAGTCCGCTTTCCCACGACTACGAGGTCCTCGGTGGAAAGGGGTCGGCCCCAGGTCAGATGTCCTCTGACCTGGGGCCGTTCGGTAGGCCGTGTGGGACTCGAACCCACAACCAACGGATTAAAAGTCCGCTGCTCTGCCAATTGAGCTAACGGCCCGTGGCACAAGCACACCCGTGCAGCATAGCCCGACAGCTCTGTGAAACCGATCGGGTATCGGCCCCGGCGCACCGTGGGCGTGCCGGGGCCGGGGTGGTCAGTTCAGGTAGTAGCCGGCGATGTCCGCGATGAGGTGGACGGAGCCGGAGCGGTTGTAGAAGGTGACCTTGCCGTCCTTCACGGGGACGACCACCAGGTTCGGGACCGTCTGGCCCGCCGTGAAGTTGAGGTTCGACGCCGCCGTGCGCTGGGTGCCGTACGGGTAGACCGACACGAAACTCGCGGCCGTCGGGGACGTCGCCGTCACGTTCAGGACCACCGCCGACGCGCCGGGGCGGTCGACGGTGAGGTCCACGGTCGCGTCGGCGGCGAGGGCGGCCTGGGGGACGCCGAGGCCGGCGCGGGTGTCCATCAGACGGGTCGGGGTGACCGGCTGGTACTCGGCGCCCGAGGCTCCCGTCGTGAAGTAGCCCGCCACGTCGGCGATGAGGTCGACCGAGCCGGCGTGGTTGTAGAAGGTGATCTTGCCGTCCTTCACCGGGACGACCACCAGGTTCGGGACCGTCTGGCCGGCGGTGAAGTTGAGGTTCGACGCCGCCGTGCGCTGGGTGCCGTACGGGTAGACCGACACGAAGCTTCCGGCCGTCGGGGACGTCGCCGTCACGTTCAGGACCACCGCCGACGCACCCGGGGCGGTGACCGGGAGGCTCACGGTGGCGGCCGGGCCGAGCTTGCCCTTGCGGACGCCGAGGCCGGAGCGGGTGTCCATGAGGCGGGCCGGTGTGACGGCGGCGTAGGTGGTGCCGGTGCCGTCCGCGGTGTAGTAGCCCGCCATGTCGGCGATGAGGTCGACCGAACCGGAGCGGTTGTAGAAGGTGACCTTGCCGTCCTTCACCGGGACGACCACCAGGTTGGGGACCGTCTGGCCGGCGGTGAAGTTGAGGTTCGACGCCGCCGTGCGCTGCGTGCCGTACGGGTAGACCGACACGAAGCTCGCGGCCGTCGGGGACGTCGCCGTCACGTTCAGAACCACCGCCGACGCCCCCGGTTGGGGAACGGCGAGGCTGACGGTGTCGCCCGCGCCCAGCTTGCCCTTGCGGACGCCCAGGCCGGAACGCGTGTCCATGAGGCGGGCCGGCGTGACCGGCTTGTACGTGCCGTGCTCCGCGAGCGCGCCGCCGCCCAGCAGGACGTCGCCGCGCAGCCGCAGGTCGGCCCCGGAGCCGTCGGCGGGCTTCGCCGAGAGCTGCCAGGTGTACGCGCCGCTGACGGCGGGCCGGCCGCTCTCGTCACGGCCGTCCCAGGCCGCGCCGATCAGCCCGCGGGTCTCCCCACCGGACAGGGTGCGGGCGACGGTGCCGGTGGCCCGGTGGACCAGCGTCAGCCGCCAGGACGCGACCGGCTCCGACAGCCACCAGCGCGGCTTCCACGCGCCCTCGCGCGCGTCCACGGCGGCCGGTGTGTCGGCGTCGGGCGACGTGAGCGGGGAGCCCTCGCCGCCGGTCGGCACGACGTGGACGGCCTCGTCGGCGTCCACGTACGCGACCCGGCCGCCGAACCGGTCCACGGTCCAGTCCCTGCCCGGAGCGGTGCCGCGCGGCGTGCCGATCACCCGGGTGCCGGCCGTTCCCCGCAGGTCGGTGGTGCGGAGCTCGCCGTCCTTCAGCCAGGCGACGTAGCCGTCGGCGAGGAGGGCGGAGGTGTGGTCGGGCAGCGGCACGGACGACTTGGCGGCCGTGTCGTACACGCCCGACTTCCCGTTCCCGCAGTGCCAGTACAGCGACGTGCCCGCCGCCTGCAGCGAGTCGACGGCGCAGTCGGCGACCTCGGCGGTGCCGAGCGAGCGGCCGGTGCGGACGTCCACCGCCCTCGCGACGGTGGACGGGCCGGTGGAAGCGGTGGACGCGGCGGTCCACAGGGTGCCGCCGGAGAGCGCGAACGGCTCGTTCACCGCGCCCGTACGGACGTTGGCACCGGTGTCCAGGTCGAAGACCCGGGTCCGGCCGTCGTCGGTCCGGGCGGCGGCGTACCGGCCGGAGACCGCGAGAGGCGCGCCGGCGTCGTTCCGTACCTTCAGGTCCGTGACCGTACGGCCCGGCAGCAGCCCATCGGCGTCGACGACCGCGAGTCCCGCGCCGTCCTTCTTGCGGTAGACCAGCCGGCCGTCACCGGTGGCGGCCGGCACCGGGCAGTCGGCCGCCGGGGTGCAGCCGCCGGGGAACTGCTTCGCGTCGGCGCCCCGGTCCTTGCGGGCCCCGGCCGCCGGGGTGCCGGTCACGGTGAGGTCCTGGGTCCGCAGCCGTGCCTCGGGGCCGTCGAGCGTCGGCAGCCGGCCGATGGTGCTCAACCGGCCCTGGGCGAGGGCGAGACGGGTGGTCGCGGTCGGTACCGCCGGGGCGTCGGCGATCTTGTCGACGGCGAGGGTGCCGGTGCCGGCCTCGGTGCCGGGCTCGGTGCCGGGCTTGATCGCGTACATGCCCTGACCGGTGCCCTCGCCGGTGTCGGCGCGGCCGATCAGCATGGTGCCGTCGGACAGGAAGTCCGGCATGGCGGTGGCCCGCTCCAGGACGGTCTTCTCCTCGCCGCCGGTGAACGGCACGGCGACGACGCGCCAGCGGAGCGACGCGTACGTGGGGCTGCCGGAACCGGGCAGCGGGCGGGCGATCAGGACCTGGTCGCCCACGGTGCCGAGCAGCCTGCCGGGGCCCTCGCCCGCGACGGACAGGGTGTGGACGGGCTTCGAGAGGTCCGACTTCTTCCAGACCGTGAGCCTGCCGTCGGGGTGCCACTGGGCGACGTGCTCGGCGCCCGCCTCGACGCCGACGTCCGCGAGCTTCGTCAGGGTGGCGTTCCCGTCGCGGTCGACGCGGTAGACGTCGGTGCGCCGCCAGTCGTCCGTGTACGAGCCGTAGGTCTTCGACAGGTAGATCGCGTCCCGGTCCCAGCCGGCGATGCCCACCTCGCTCGTGCCGGCGGTCGGGAAGGTGTGGGTGGTGAGCCGGCCGTCCCGCCAGGACTGGAGGTACAGGGCGGTCGTCCTGCCGCTGAAGTCGGTCTTCTCCGTGATGACGACGTCGGCGAAGGTGTTGTAGAGGGTCTCGCCCTCGGGCACCGCGATCGTCCGCTCGGTGCCGTCCCGCATGTCCCGCTGGAGCACCGTGCGCCCGTCGCCGACGAAGTTCACGATGTCGCCGCCCGTGCCGTACACGGTCCTGTAGCCGGCCGGCAGCGGAACTGGCTTCGTCGTGCCGTCGGCGTACGAGGTCCAGTGGAAGCCGGCCTGCATGGTGCCGGTCAGGAAGCCGGTCGTGCCCGCCTGCTGGAGCACGGCGGCGTTCGGGTCACCGGCGAGCTCGGCCGGGATGGTCAGTCCCGCCGGCGCCGGCGGCTCGTCCGCGAACGCGGCCGTCGTGGTGGCCGATATGAGCCCGGTGGTGAGGCCGAGCGCCGTGATGACGGCGACGGCACTCGTCCGGGCAAGCTGATGGCGCCTCAATTTCTCTTGAACCCCCCATGAAACACGCAAAAGGCTGACGATACAGCGGAACGCCCGCACCCCCTGTGCAGGGGATGCGGGCGTTCGAACTGCCGTTGCCGAAGCGGGGCTTCAGCAGAGCGGATGTCAGCCGTTGCGCTTCCAGCGCGGCTTGTCGTCGCGGCGGAAGCCGCCACCGGACGGGCGGTGGTCGTCACGGCGGAAGCCGCCGCCCGACGGGCGGTGGTCGTCGCGGCGGAAGCCGCCCGACGGACGGTCGTCACGACGGTCGCGGTTGAACGGACGGTCGCTGCCACGGTGGCCGCCGGAGGGGCGGTCGTCGCGGCGGAAGCCGCCACGGTCGTTGTCGCGGCGGAAGCCGCCCGAGGGACGGTTGTTGTCCCGGCGGAAGCCACCACGGTCGCCACCACGGTCGCCACCGCGGTCGCCGCGGTCGTCACGGCGCTCGAAGCCACCGCGGTCGTCACGACGGTCACGGTTGAACGGACGGTCGTTGTCCCGGCGGAAGCCACCACGGTCGCCACCACGGTCGCCACGGTCGTCACGGCGCTCGAAGCCACCGCGGTCGTCACGGCGGTCGTCGCGACGGAACGACGGACGGTCGTTGTCCCGGCGGAAGCCGCCACGGTCGCCGCGGTCACCGCGGTCGTCACGGCGCTCGAAGCCACCACGCTCGCCACCGCGGTCGTCACGGCGGAACGACGGACGGTCGTTGTCGCGGCGGTCGTCCCGGCGGAAGCCGCCACGGTCACCACGGTCACCGCGGTCGTCACGACGGTCGCGGTTGAACGGACGGTCGTCCCGGCGCTCCTCGCGACGCTCGGCGGCGCGGCGCTCCTCGCGGGCCCGCTCCGCCTCGGCGGCGGCAGCGGCCGCGGCGAGCTCGGCCTCGGCGGCCTCGGTCACCTCGGCGACGGCGGCCTCCGGGTCCTCACCGCGCTCGCGGGCGGCGCGGGCGACCAGGCGGTCGGCCTCCTCGCGGAGCTCGACGGCGCGGCGCTGCAGGCGCTCCAGCTGCTTGGTCAGGTCGGCGACCTCGCGCTCGGCCTGCTTGGCGGCGTTGTTCGCGGAGTCGGCCTGGACCTCGGTCAGCGAACGGGCACCGGTGATCTCGGCGACCTCGGGGTCGAAGGCGCCGGCGCCGCCGACGATGTGGCGCGAGGCGTCCACGCCCGCGTCCTCCATCAGGCGGAAGATCTGGCGGCGCTGGTGCGGCAGGGCCAGGGAGACCACGACACCGGAGCGGCCGGCGCGGGCGGTACGGCCCGAGCGGTGCAGGTAGTCCTTGTGGTCGCCGGCCGGGTCCACGTTGAGGACCAGGTCGATGCCGTCGACGTGGATGCCGCGGGCGGCGACGTCGGTGGCGACGAGGACGTTGACGTAACCGTCCTTGAAGTCGGCCAGGGTGCGCGTACGGGCGCCCTGGGTCATGCCGCCGTGCAGCGCGTCGGCCTTCACGCCGGCGTCGCGCAGCTGCTCGGCGACGCGGTCGGCGCCCAGCTGGGTGCGGACGAAGATGATGGTGCGGCCCTTGCGGGCGGCGATCGCGGCGGTGACCGGGGCCTTGTCCTTGGGCTTCACGACCAGGACGTGGTGGGTCATCGTCGTGACGGCACCGGCGGACGGGTCGACCTCGTGCGTGATCGGGTTCACCAGGTAGCGCTTGACCAGGGTGTCGATCTCGTCCTCGAGGGTGGCCGAGAAGAGCAGGCGCTGGCCGCCCGTCGGGACCTGGTCGAGGAGCTCGGTGACCTCGGGCAGGAAGCCCAGGTCGGCCATCTGGTCGGCCTCGTCGAGGACGGCGACCTGGACCTGCTCCAGGGAGCAGGCGCCGCGGTTGATGATGTCGCGCAGTCGGCCCGGGGTGGCGACGAGGATGTCGACGCCGCGCTCCAGGGCGTAGATCTGGTTGCCCATGGACGTACCGCCGCAGACGACCTTCATACGGAGGCCGAGCACGTCGCCGTACGGCTGGAGGGCGTCCGCGACCTGCATCGCGAGCTCACGGGTCGGGGTGAGGATGACGCCGCGGGGCTTCTTCTTCTCGGTCTCGCCGCCGGCCAGGGTGGCGAGCAGCGGGAGGCCGAAGGAGAGGGTCTTGCCGGAGCCGGTACGGCCACGGCCGAGGATGTCCTTGCCGGCCAGGGCGTCCGGGATGGTCGCGGCCTGGATCGGGAAGGGCGTGGTCACGCCGTTCTGGGCGAGCTTGCGCACGACGCCCTCGGGGAGGCCCAGGTCACCGAAGGTGAGCTCGGGGGTCTCGGGGGCCTCGTCGGCGGACGTCTCGTCGGCGGACGACGCGTCGGCCTCGAAGGGCTCGACGCTGGTCGTCACGACGTCCGCCTCGACGACCTCGACGACGTCGAGGATCTCGTCGTTCTCGGGCAGGACGGCGTGATCAGAACTGAAAATGGACATGCGAAATGCGAAACCTTCCGGAGTCTCGGCACGCGCCCGTCAACTCCGTGTTCGCACTATGACCGCCTCAATGCGGTCAGCCACGGCAAGGGAGAGTACGCGCCAGTCACGGCGCTCTTCGGTCTTGGCGCCGGGCAAATGGGATCAAACGATCTACCACCATACGCACTCTCCCCCGCCCAAGGCAAACCGCGCCGCGTCACATCGGCCCGGCCTGCGGTGATGCGTCCGGCTCGGCCCGCCCGCCGGGCCCGTCGGCGGCCCGCATGGCCCCCATGTGGGTGTCCGCGCCGGGCGTCGTCGTGGGCGTCTCCGAGACCGTCGGTTCGGGCGTCGGCTCCTGCGTGGGGCTCGGCTCCTGGCTCGGCGAGGGCGTCGGGTCCACCGGTGGCGTGGTCTCGCCACCCGGCGCTCCGGAACCGCCGTCCGTGCCGCTCCCGTCGCCGGGCTCGCCGCCCGGCGGCTCCTGCGGCTTCGGCGAGCCGCCGGGGCCCCCGGGACCGGCCGCGCCGGACGGCTTGGCCGAGACGGACGGCGAGCCGCTCGGCACGGGCGTCTCGGTGCCCTCGCCGTCGGGGTCGGGCCCGCTGCGGCCCGTGCGGTCGTAGCCGCTCCCGCCGTGCCCGCCGGTGAGCCCGCCGTCATCGCCGGCACCGGCCGCCGCGCCGCGCTTGCCCGCCGAGCTGCTGGGCGCCGGCTTCGCCCCGTCGTCGCTCACACTCATACAGCCGCTCAGGCCCGCGCAGGCGGCGACCGCCAACGCGGTGGCGGCCCATCTCACGGGGGTGGGCAAATGGCGCACGGAGGCACCTCCAGGACACGACAGGCAGGAACAGGAAACGGACGCGGACCCGGTTCGAACGCGTTGCCCTGCCCAACTCCCCTGACGCCACAAGAGACACGCCCGCAATGCCGCCGCCTGGCCGCCGCGTGGCCGGGGCCTGGCTGTCGCGATGCCGCCGCGTGGTCGTGGCCTGGCCGTCGCGCGGCCGCCGCGTGACCGTCCCGCCCAACCGCTGCCGACAGTGCTCAGCCGTATCCGAGGGCGTGCAGCCGTTCGTCGTCGATGCCGAAGTGGTGGGCGATCTCGTGGACCACGGTGATCTCGGTCTCCGCGACCACGTCCTCGCGCGACTCGCACATCCGCAGCGTCGGCCCCCGGTAGACGGTGATCCGGTCCGGGAGCACCCCGGCGTACCACTCGCCCCGGTCGGTCAGCGGCGTCCCCTCGTAGAGGCCCAGCAGCTCGGGGTCGTCGGCGGTCGGCTCGTCCTCGACGAACACGGCGACGTTGTCCATCAGCCGGGTCAGTTCCGGCGGGATGCGGTCCAGGGCTTCGGCGACGAGCTCCTCGAACTCCTCGCGCGTCATCTCCAGCACGCCGCCCATTCTCCCTCCGCAGGAAACCGTTTTGGCGATACCGCCTGCCATCCCATATGCTTCTCACGTCCCCGACGCGCTGAGAAGCGCCCAGGTGGGCCCTTAGCCCTCATCGTCTAGTGGCCCAGGACGCCGCCCTTTCAAGGCGGTAGCACGGGTTCGAATCCCGTTGGGGGCACGCACAACCGTGTGCGAGACTAGTTCTCGCACGCTGCATGGTCCTGTGGAGCAGTTGGTTAGCTCGCCACCCTGTCAAGGTGGAGGTCGCGGGTTCAAGTCCCGTCAGGATCGCTGAGGTCGGAAACGACCTCGTGGCTGGGTAGCTCAGTTGGTACGAGCGATCGCCTGAAAAGCGATAGGTCGCCGGTTCGACCCCGGCCCCAGCCACAAAGAGAAGGCCCCGTTCGAAAGAACGGGGCCTTCTTCGTTCCTTCCCCGGCCCCCTGGTCTCCTCCCGTACGGATCCCCCGTACGGCTCCCCCGTGCGGGTTCTCCGTACGGGGGAGAGCGCAGCCCCTAGACCTCCTCCTCCCGGTCCCCGGCCCGGCCGCCCCGCCGGGCGCGCCACGCGAGGACCGCGCCCACCGCCGCGACGACGGCCACGAGCAGCGCCCAGTCCGGGACGGACCGTCCCAGGGCGGCCACCCGCTCCTCCACCGCGAAGGAGTCGTCGACCGACAGCAGGCCCGGCAGGGCCGTCGTGCCGTCGAAGACCAGGAAGAGAGTGCCGAGGAGGACGAAGAAGAAGCCCGAGAGCAGCGAGGTCGAGTGGGCCTCGAAGCGCCCGACGCGGACCGGGCGGCCGCGCAGCCAGCGCCTGCGCCCCAGCTCGTAACGCTCCCAGAGCAACGCGAGGACGAACAGCGGCACGGCCATGCCGAGCGCGTACACCGCGAGGAGCAGGCCCCCGTAGGCCGGGCTGCCGCTGAGCGCGGCCACCGTGAGGACGCTGCCGAGGATGGGGCCCGCGCAGAAGCCGGCCAGGCCGTAGACCAGGCCCAGGGCGTAGACGGAGAGCGCGGTCGTAGGCCGGATCCGGCCACTGGCCTCGCTCATCCGGCGGGACGCGAAGCCGAGACCGAGGATCTGCAGCACGCCGAGGACCACGATCGTCCAGCCGCCGAGGGCGACCAGCAGGTCCCGGTGGCCGTAGAAGAGCCGCCCGGCGAAGGAGCCGGCCGCGCCCAGCGGGACGAGGGTGGTCGCCAGGCCCGCGTAGAAGATCCCGGTCCTGGCCACCAGCTTCGCTCGCGTCTCCATCGAGTACGCGAAGAAGGCGGGCAGCAGCAGGGCGCTGCACGGGCTGAGCAGGGCGAGCAGCCCGCCGAGGAAGGCCGCGAAGTAGCCGATGCCCGAGGTCACCGCCCGGCCCCGCCGGTCTCCGACGCCGAGGGGGCCGAGGGCTCCGAGGGCTTCGACTTCGCCGTCCTCGCCGCCGCCTCGATGGCCTCCGTGAAGGCCTCCATCGGCTGGGCTCCCGCGATCGGCCGGCCGTTGACCAGGAAGGACGGGGTGGACGTCGCACCGAGCGAGTAGCCCTGCTCCTGGTCCTTGCTCACCGCCTCGCGGGCGGCCGCGCTGTCCGCGTCCCGCGCGAAGCGCGCGAGGTCGGCGACGCCCGCCTCCTTCGCGAGCGCGGCCAGGCGTTCCTTGCCGAAGCCCTTCTCCTTGGCGCCCGGCGCGTACGCGGCCTTGTGGAACTCCCAGAAACGGCCCTGCTGCCCGGCCGCCCACGAGGCCCGGGCCGCCGCCTCCGACTCCTCGCCGAAGATCGGGAAGTTGCGCCACTCGATGCGCAGGGTGCCGGCGTCCACGTACTTCTTCACCAGCTCGGGCTCGGTGTCCCGGGCGAACTTGCCGCAGTAGCCGCACTTGAAGTCGGCGTACTCGATCAGGACCACGGGCGCGTCCGCCCGGCCGAGGGCCAGCTTGTCGGAGGCGTCGCGGCGGGCGTAGGCCTCCAGCTCGGGATAGACGCCGGCGGACGGGTCCACAGAGACCTCGGCCACGGAGTTCCCGGAGGTCCCGGAGGGCGAGGACGGCTTGGTGGCCGCGTACGAGACGAGGCCGAGCAGCGTGGCCGCCAGGGCCACACCGGCGACGATGACGACGGGCTTGGACCTAGGACTGGCCGCGGGCTTGGACGTGGAGGTGGGCTTGGACGTGGGCATGCGGAAGCGCTCCTGAGGACGGAGGAGAAGAGGGCGGGCGGCGGGAGCAGGCGCGCGTCTAGACCCTCAGGACCGAGAGCTCCACCGGTGACGGCGGTACGAGCTCCGGAGGCTCGGGGCCCGGCACCGCGTCTGCCACGTCCTGGTCCGCGCCCCAGCCGCCGCACGGCGTGCGCTCCCCCGCCAGCGCGGGCAGCAGCTCGCCGAAGCCGTGCGGGCGCGGCGGTACGGCGGGGGTCGCGGCCCCCTCCTCTCCGCCGTGGCCCTGGCCGCAGCCCGGCCCGGCGGGCGCCGTCGCGGCGAGCGGCACATCCCCCGCCCGCACCTCGTGCCCCGCCTGCACCGCCCGCACCGCGGGAGCGCCGGCAGAAGCACCCGCGGGAGCGCCGGCGGCCGCCCCACAGACCAGCAGGCCCAGCACGAGACCCACGAGCGCGGCGAGCGCCGCCGTCGCGCGCGGGGTGCCGGAGGCCATGCGGAAACCTTTCGGGGCGGTGTCGGTCGGTGTGCCCGAAATACTACGCAGCGGCACCGCGCCCGCCCCTCGAACCGCTCGTAAATCGGTTCGCCGCTTCTCGGCCGCAGGTGCGATCCTGGATTCCGTATGTCTACTTCCTTCGCCGCCCTCCAGTCCGTCCTGGCCGAGGTCTCGCTGCGGGACTCCCACCGGCTCGGCCGCCGTCTCGAAGGCGCCCGCCGCATCCGCAAGCCCGAGGCCCGCGAGGCCGTCCTGGACGAGATCGCAGCCGAGGCCGGAAAGGCCAAGGAGCGGGTCGACGCGCGCGCCGCACGCGTGCCCGCGGTCACGTACCCCGAGCAGCTGCCCGTCTCCCAGAAGAAGGACGAGATCGCCGAGGCGATACGCGACCACCAGGTCGTGATCGTCGCCGGTGAGACCGGTTCCGGAAAGACCACGCAGATCCCCAAGATCTGTCTGGAGCTGGGCCGGGGCGTCCGGGGCATGATCGGGCACACCCAGCCGCGCCGGATCGCCGCCCGCACGGTCGCCGAGCGCGTGGCCGAGGAGCTGAAGACGCCCCTGGGCGAGGCGGTCGGCTGGAAGGTCCGGTTCACCGACCAGGTCAACCAGGACGAGACCTTCGTCAAGCTGATGACGGACGGCATCCTGCTCGCCGAGATCCAGACGGACCGCGAGCTTCGCGCGTACGACACGATCATCATCGACGAGGCCCACGAGCGGTCCCTCAACATCGACTTCCTGCTCGGCTACCTGGCCCAGCTGCTGCCGAAGCGCCCCGACCTCAAGGTCGTGATCACCTCGGCGACCATCGACCCGGAGCGCTTCTCCCGCCACTTCGGCGACGCGCCCATCGTCGAGGTCAGCGGGCGTACGTATCCCGTCGAGGTCCGGTACCGGCCGCTCCTGGAGGAGGATTCCGACGAGGCCGACCGGGACCAGATCACCGCGATCTGCGACGCGGTCGACGAGCTCCAGAAGGAGGGACCGGGCGACATCCTGGTCTTCCTCTCCGGCGAGCGCGAGATCCGCGACACGGCGGACGCGCTGACGAAGAAGAAGCCCCGCGGCGGAGCCGCTGATGGATGGAGCAGCACGGAGATCCTGCCGCTGTACGCGCGGCTGTCGCACGCCGAGCAGCACCGGGTCTTCCAGGCCCACTCCGGCCGCCGGATCGTCCTCGCCACGAACGTCGCCGAGACCTCCCTCACCGTCCCCGGCATCAAGTACGTGATCGACCCGGGCACCGCCCGCATCTCGCGCTACTCGCACCGCACCAAGGTGCAGCGCCTGCCGATCGAACCGATCAGCCAGGCGAGCGCCAACCAGCGCAAGGGCCGCTGCGGCCGTACGTCGGACGGCATCTGCATCCGGCTGTACTCGGAGGACGACTTCCTCACGCGTCCCGAGTTCACGGACGCGGAGATCCTCCGGACCAACCTGGCGTCCGTCATCCTCCAGATGACCGCGGCCGGTCTCGGCGACATCGAGAAGTTCCCGTTCATCGACCCGCCGGACCACCGCAACATCCGGGACGGCGTGCAGCTCCTCCAGGAGCTGGGCGCGCTGGACCCCGCCCAGAAGGACCCGAAGAAGCGGCTCACCGAGCAGGGCCGGAAGCTGTCCCAGCTGCCCGTCGACCCGCGCCTGGCCCGCATGGTCCTGGAGGCCGACAAGAACGGCTGCGTGCGGGAGGTCATGGTCATCGCGGCGGCGCTGTCCATCCAGGACCCGCGCGAGCGGCCGGCCGAGAAGCAGGCACAGGCCGACCAGATGCACGCCCGCTTCAAGGACGAGACGAGCGACTTCCTCGCCTTCCTCAACCTGTGGCGCTACGTCCGCGAGCAGCAGAAGGAGCGCGGTTCCAGCTCCTTCCGCCGGATGTGCAAGCAGGAGTACCTGAACTTCCTGCGGATCCGCGAGTGGCAGGACATCTACGCGCAGCTGCGCACGGTCGCGAAGCAGATGGGGATACACCTCAACGAAGAGGACGCCCCGGAGCAGTCGATCCACGTCTCCCTCCTGTCCGGCCTGCTGTCCCACATCGGCCTCAAGGACGTGAAGGACGCCAAGGACGGCGGCGCGAAGGACGGCCGGCGCGAGGGCACCCGGAACGAGTACCTGGGCGCCCGCAACGCCAAGTTCGCGATCTTCCCGGGCTCCGCGCTCTTCAGGAAGCCGCCGCGCATGGTCATGTCCGCCGAGCTGGTGGAGACCTCCCGGCTGTGGGCGCGGGTCAACGCGCGGATCGAGCCCGAGTGGATCGAGCCGCTGGCGCAGCACCTGGTGAAGAAGACGTACAGCGAGCCGCACTGGGAGAAGGACCAGGCGGCCGTGATGGCCTTCGAGAAGGTGACGCTGTACGGCGTGCCGATCGTCGCCGACCGCAAGGTGAACTACGGGCGGATCGACCCCGAGGTCTCCCGCGACCTGTTCATCCGCAACGCGCTCGTCGAGGGCGACTGGCGCACCCACCACAAGTTCTTCGCCGACAACCGCAAACTCCTCACCGAGGTCGAGGAGTTGGAGCACCGCGCCCGGCGCCGCGACATCCTCGTGGACGACGAGACGCTGTTCGACTTCTACGACAAGCGGGTGCCCGAACACGTCGTGTCGGGGGCCCACTTCGACTCGTGGTGGAAGCACAAGCGGCGCGAGGAGCCGGAGTTCCTCGACTTCGAGCGCGAGATGCTGATCAACGAGAAGGCGGGCGCGGTCACCAAGGCCGACTACCCGGACTCGTGGCGGCAGGGCGCGCTGAAGTTCCGGGTGACGTACCAGTTCGAGCCCGGCGCGGACGCGGACGGCGTGACCGTCCACGTGCCGCTCCAGGTGCTCAACCAGGTCACCGACGAGGGCTTCGACTGGCAGATCCCGGGTCTGCGCGAGGAGGTCGTCACGGAGCTGATCCGGTCGCTCCCCAAGCCGATCCGCCGCCACTACGTGCCCGCGCCGAACTTCGCGAGCCGCTTCCTGGACTCGGTCGTGCCCGTGCAGGAGCCGCTGACCACCGCGCTGGCCCGCGAGCTCCAGCGGATGGTCGGTGTCCCGCTGACGGCCGAGGACTTCGACTGGGCGAAGGTGCCCGAGCACCTCAAGATCACCTTCCGGATCGTCGACGAGCGGCGCCGCAAGCTGGCCGAGGACAAGGACCTGGAGACGCTCAGGCTCCGTCTGCGCCCCAAGGCCCGCCAGGCCCTCTCCAAGGCCGCCAAGGCGGCCACGGCGGGCCCGGACGGCTCCGGGCCGTCCCTGGAGCGCACGGGGCTGAAGGACTGGACGATCGGCACGCTCACGAAGGTCTTCGAGACCAAGCGGGCCGGCCAGCCGGTCAAGGCGTACCCGGCGCTGGTGGACGAGGGCGACAGCGTCGCCGTGCGGCTCTTCGACTCGGAGGCCGAGCAGGCGCAGGCGATGTGGCGGGGCACCCGGAAGCTGATCATGCTGGGCGTCCCGGTGAACCCGGCGAAGTTCGCCTCGGACCGGCTCACCAACCAGCAGAAGCTCGCCCTGTCGGCGAACCCGCACGGCTCCGTCCAGGCCCTGTTCGAGGACTGCGCGACGGCCGCGGCCGACAAGCTGATCGCGGACCACGGCGGCCCGGCGTGGGACGAGGAGTCGTTCCGCAGGCTGTACGACAAGGTGCGCGCCGACCTCGTGGAGCTGACCGTACGGACGGTGAGCCAGGTCCAGCAGGTCCTGGCGGCCTGGCAGGCCTGCGAGCGGCGCCTGAAGGCGACGAGCAGCCCGGCGCTGCTGCCGAACCTCCAGGACGTGCGGGAGCAGCTGTCCTGGCTGGTGCCGGCCGGCTTCGTCACCCGTACCGGTCTGAAGCGGCTGCCGGACCTGATGCGCTACCTGGTGGCGGTGGACCGGCGGCTGCAGCAGATGCCGACGGGCGTGCAGCGGGACACCACCCGGATGGAGAAGGTCCACGAGATGCTGGACGAGTACGCGTGGCTGCTCGAACAGCTCCCGAAGGGCCGCCCGGTGCCGTCCTCGGTCACGGACATCCGGTGGATG
This sequence comes from Streptomyces sp. NPDC127092, assembly GCF_042722475.1. Lineage (NCBI taxonomy): Bacteria > Bacillati > Actinomycetota > Actinomycetes > Kitasatosporales > Streptomycetaceae > Streptomyces > Streptomyces sp. NPDC127092. The sequence continues at coordinate 22,093 of NZ_JBHXFE010000045.1, read as the reverse complement.
GTGGAGGAGCTGCGCGTCAGCTACTTCGCGCACGCGCTGGGCACGGCGTACCCGGTCTCGGACAAGCGGATCGTGAAGGCGATCGACGCGGCGGTGCCGCAGCCGGCCCGGTAGCGGACCCCGGTTCGACCAGACCGCTGACCTGCTGTACAGTTTTCCTCGCAGCCACGCAACAGAGGCTGCGAAGGTCCTGTGGAGCAGTTGGTTAGCTCGCCACCCTGTCAAGGTGGAGGTCGCGGGTTCAAGTCCCGTCAGGATCGCCGGCGAAGAAGGCCCGCACCGTTCGGTGCGGGCCTTCTTGCGTTCCCTCCGACGAGGGACCAAGGTCCCACCAACGGGTGACCAACGCCGGGTTGGTGAACTCTCCGGAAGTGGAAGGCTGTTCGGTGGCAAGAGTCGCGCGATGTGACGGGTGTCACTGAATCAGTTTCAGAAACTGTCTCACTTACACCCTTCCTACATGGCCCCGATTTAATATGTGCAATTGCACCAGGTCTACGCGGGTACGCGGCGGAGGCGTGGCGGGTGCGCGGTGGGCGCGCGACGGGCGCATGGCGGGTGCTTCGCGGGAGCGGGGAGGCACAAAAAGATCGCGCTGGACCCGGCGGAGTCCAGCGCGATCGAAGACGGGGAACCTGTTGGGGCAGGTCACGCGTCGGCAGAGCTTTGGGGTGGGGCGGACCGGGTTGGGGGACCCGGAAAGTGCCCGGTGTTACGGGGTGTCGCGTGTGTCGCGGGCGCCTCAGGCCTCGCTGCGCTGCTGCGGAATGCCCGCCAGCAGGGCGCGGACCTCGGCCTCGCGGTACCGGCGGTGTCCACCCAGGGTGCGGATGGACGTGAGTTTGCCGGCCTTGGCCCAACGGGTCACCGTCTTCGGGTCCACGCGGAACATCGTGGCAACCTCGGCAGGGGTCAGCAGCGGCTCGGCATCAGGGGTGCGAGCGGTCATGAGCGGCCTCCTCGGGAGAACCGAACCTTCTCGGTTCTTTCCTCTAAATTCTGCACCTTGACCCGCCTTGCCCGAAATGGCAGAAGCGGGTCGAGTCGGTTATAGGACGAACGGCTTGTCCTCGGCACTACAACTACACCATCCGTCCAGCCACGTCGGCCAAACCGATGGAATTGCCCTCGCAGGTGTTCATCAGCGGCGGAAGTCGATGGACCATGCCATAACGGACAGTCACGCCACTGTGACGATCAGTCACAGAGCGATCAGGAGTCCTCAGACCCCCCATAGAGTGCAATGTCGAGCTTTCCGTCCTTACTTGGACGGAAGGAACCCTCCCCGGACTCCTTGTCCTATTTTGGCACGAGGGTGGGCGATGGGCGCAAGGGTGCGTTAAGTGCTGTCCGTCACGCTTGAGCCAAAGGCCCGGATCGGGACCTACGTCCTGCACCACACGCCCCAATGGCCCCACGAGAGCACACCAAAGACCCGAACTGGTGTCCATCGATGAAGATCATTTACATCAGGTGGACATGTCCTGTCGATGGTCAGTTGGCGAACTGCAGGTTGCGGATCGCCCGCCACCGCTCCGCGAGCCGCCCGTAGGCCTCCTCCGCGCCCGCCCCGTCGCCGTCCCGCAGCGCGGCGATCCCCTCGGCCACGTCCGCCGCCGACCGGTCCGCCGCCAGCGTCTCCGCGCCGACCGCGTGCACCAGACCGCCGTAGTCCAGCTCCACCAGCGCCCGCGGATGGAAGTCCTCGAGCCAGCGCCCCACCCCGACCAGGCTCTCCGTCATCGGCCCCTCCGCGATGGCGCCCCTTAGCGTCTTCAGGGCCCGCGCCAGCCGCCGCCGCGCCTGCGCCATCGGCGTCCGGTAGCGCAGCACCGGCGCGTCCCCCGCCGCCCGGTCCCCCGGCGCGTACTCCCGCTCCTCGTCCGAGAACACCGTGAACCAGCTCAGCGGCACCCGCCACACCGCGCCGCGGATCCACGGCCGCGCGTCCGGATTCCGCTCCCGCCACCGCTCGTGGTCCGCCACGGCCTGGTCCCGCACCACCGGCGGCACCATCGCGTCCAGGACCGGCGCCGGCAGCGTCCCGCCCACCAGCTCCTCCATCGCCAGCCAGGCGCGCAGCCGGGTCCGCCAGGGACAGACCAGGACCTCCCCGTCGACCGTCGCCACGAACGCGTCGGCGCTCTCGTGCACGGGCACCGGTACCGGCGGCACCGGCACCAGGTCGGCCAGGGAGCGCCGCAGTTCGTCCTGCGCGCCCGGGATGTCCGCGCGGCGCGCGTAGCGGGCCCAGTGGCCCCGCTCCGGCTCCGGGAACGCGGCCAGCGGCTCGTACACCCGCAGATAGGCGGCATAGGGGACGAGCACCGAGGAGGGGACCGACATGTCGCAAATCCTTCCACGCCCGTACTCCGCGAGGGGGTGATCCTCGGCACTGCTTCCCTGCTACGGCCAGGTAGGACTTACCCTGCTCCCGACCTGGTCCCACCCCCACCCGCAGGGGGGACCTTCCGCCGCTTCGTTTTGGGAGTCACCACCGTGACCGATGTGACCGGCGTTCCTGATGTACTGCACACCCTGTTCCACTCGGAGCAGGGCGGCCACGAGCAGATCGTGCTGTGCCAGGACCGCGCCACCGGCCTCAAGGCCGTCATCGCTCTCCACAACACCGCCCTGGGCCCGGCCCTCGGCGGCACCCGTTTCTACCCGTACGCCACCGAGGCCGAGGCGATCGCCGACGCGCTGAACCTCTCCCGCGGCATGTCGTACAAGAACGCCATGGCCGGCCTGGACCACGGCGGCGGCAAGGCCGTCATCATCGGCGACCCCGAGAAGATCAAGACCGAGGAACTGCTCCTCGCCTACGGACGCTTCGTCGCCTCCCTCGGCGGCCGCTACGTCACCGCGTGCGACGTCGGCACCTACGTCGCCGACATGGACGTCGTCGCCCGGACCAACCGGTGGACCACCGGCCGCTCGCCCGAGAACGGCGGCGCCGGCGACTCCTCCGTCCTCACCGCCTTCGGCGTCTTCCAGGGCATGCGCGCCTCCGCGCAGCACCTGTGGGGCGACCCCACGCTGCGCGGCCGCAAGGTCGGCGTCGCGGGCGTCGGCAAGGTCGGCCACTACCTGGTCGAGCACCTGGTCGCCGACGGCGCCGAGGTCGTGATCACCGACGTCCGCGAGGAGTCGGTGCGCCGGATCACCGAGAAGTTCCCGCAGGTCACCGTCGCCGCCGACACCGACGCCCTGATCCGCACCGAGGGCCTGGACGTCTACGCCCCGTGCGCCCTGGGCGGCGCACTGAGCGAGGAGACCGTGCCGTTCCTCACCGCGGCCATCGTCTGCGGCGCGGCCAACAACCAGCTGGCCCACCCCGGCATCGAGAAGGACCTCGTGGAGCGCGGCATCCTCTACGCGCCCGACTACGTGGTCAACGCCGGTGGCGTGATCCAGGTCGCCGACGAGCTCCACGGCTTCGACTTCGACCGCTGCAAGGCCAAGGCCACGAAGATCTTCGACACCACCCTGGAGATCTTCGCACGTGCGAAGTCCGACGGCATTCCGCCGGCCGCCGCGGCCGACCGGATCGCCGAGCAGCGCATGGCGGAAGCGCGCGGGGCCTGAGCTTGACAGGGACGGTCCGCCGCTCGGCGAGCGATTCGCGAGACTTCGCTCACGCCGATCGGCGGGTCGGACCTCAAGAAGAGGTTAAAATCGCGATTGACCAGCGAGGACAGGGCACCTCCATGGTTCTGTACCGGGGTATGTGATGCGCACGGCGTACCGTAGACCGACGGAAACAGGTACCGTTGAAGCCCTACGGACCGGTCTCTCTCAGAGAGTCCGTTCCGGATCATGAACGCGTGTCAAGACTCTGGGGCCAGAGAGCCCCGTCACCGAGGGGGTCGAGCCATGGGGCGCGGCCGGGCAAAGGCCAAGCAGACCAAGGTCGCCCGCCAGCTGAAGTACAGCAGCGGCGGGACTGACCTGTCGCGTCTGGCCAGCGAGCTGGGCGCATCGACTTCGAGCCAGCCGCCGAATGGCGAGCCGTTCGAGGACGACGACGAGGAAGACGACCCGTACGCGCAGTACGCGGATCTCTACAACACGGACGACGAGGACGAGGACGACGAGTCCGGTCCGGCGTCCTCCCAGCGTCGCGCTTGACCTTCTGAACGTCGAAACCCGGTCCGGGGTACCCGGACCGGGTTTCTGCGCTGTCCGGGTGCGGAGGGGCGGTCGTAGCGGTCCCTTGGCGGAAACGCCGAAGGAGCGCCCCTCCGAGAGGCGCTCCTTCGTAGGTTCTGCGGCTTCCTAGCTCGCGTAGTCGCCGACCAGCTCCGCGCCGGTCTCCTTGTCGCCGCGCTCGGTGATCTCACCGGCGACCCAGGACTCGACGCCGCGGTCGGCCAGGGTGGTGAGGGCCGCGTCCACGGAGTCGGCGGGGACCACGGCCATCATGCCGACGCCCATGTTCAGCGTCTTCTCCAGCTCCAGGCGCTCGACCCGGCCGGCCTTGCCGACGAGGTCGAAGACGGCGCCGGGCGCCCAGGTCGAGCGGTCCACGACGGCGTGCAGACCGTCCGGGATCACCCGGGCCAGGTTGGCGGCGAGGCCGCCGCCCGTGATGTGGCTGAAGGCGTGCACCTCGGTCGTCCGGGTGAGCGCCAGGCAGTCCAGCGAGTAGATCTTGGTGGGCTCCAGGAGCTCCTCGCCCAGGGTCCGGCCGAACTCCTCGACCTGCTGGTCGAGGGTCATGCCGGCCCGGTCGAACACCACGTGGCGGACGAGCGAGTACCCGTTGGAGTGAAGACCCGAGGACGCCATGGCGATGACGGCGTCACCCGTACGGATGCGATCCGCGCCGAGCAGGCGGTCGTGCTCCACGACACCGGTGCCCGCGCCGGCGACGTCGAAGTCGTCCGGGCCGAGCAGGCCGGGGTGCTCGGCGGTCTCGCCGCCGACCAGGGCGCAGCCGGCCAGGACGCAGCCCTCGGCGATGCCCTTGACGATGGCGGCGACCCGCTCGGGGTGGACCTTGCCGACGCAGATGTAGTCGGTCATGAAGAGCGGCTCGGCACCGCAGACGACGATGTCGTCCATGACCATGGCGACCAGGTCGTGGCCGATGGTGTCGTACACGCCCATCTGGCGGGCGATGTCGACCTTCGTGCCGACGCCGTCGGTGGCCGAGGCGAGCAGCGGACGCTCGTAGCGCTTGAGGGCGGAGGCGTCGAAGAGGCCGGCGAAGCCGCCGAGGCCGCCGAGGACCTCGGGGCGCCGGGTCTTCTTCACCCACTCCTTCATGAGCTCGACGGCGCGGTCGCCCGCTTCGATGTCGACGCCCGCGGAGGCGTAGCTGGCGCCGCCCTCGGCAGGGGGGTGCTGAGACATGGCTTCAGAGCTTTCGTGTCGTCGTGCTGCTCGTACCGCTCGCGCCGCGGGTCGCGGCGCGAGCGACGGGGGTCTTACGGGCGGCGCAGGGCGTCGGCGGCCGCGGTGGCGGCGGGACCGGCGGCCAGCTCGGTCTCCAGGAGCTGCTTGCCCAGCAGCTCCGGGTCCGGAAGCTCCATCGGGTACTCGCCGTCGAAGCAGGCGCGGCACAGGTTGGGCTTCTGGATGGTGGTCGCCTCGATCATCCCGTCGAGCGAGATGTACGAGAGCGAGTCGGCACCGAGCGACCTGCCGATCTCCTCGACCGACATGCCATTGGCGATCAGCTCCGCGCGGGTGGCGAAGTCGATGCCGAAGAAGCAGGGCCACTTCACCGGCGGCGAGGAGATCCGGATGTGGACCTCGGCGGCGCCGGCCTCGCGGAGCATCCGGACCAGCGCGCGCTGGGTGTTGCCGCGGACGATCGAGTCGTCGACGACCACCAGGCGCTTGCCCTTGATGACTTCCCTGAGGGGGTTCAGCTTCAGCCGGATGCCCAGCTGGCGGATGGTCTGCGAGGGCTGGATGAAGGTCCGGCCGACGTAGGCGTTCTTGACCAGGCCGGCGCCGAACGGGATGCCGGAGGCCTCCGCGTAGCCGATCGCCGCCGGGGTGCCGGACTCCGGCGTCGCTATCACCAGGTCGGCCTCGACGGGGGCCTCCTTGGCGAGCCGGCGGCCCATCTCCACGCGGGAGAGGTACACGTTCCGGCCGGCGATGTCGGTGTCGGGGCGGGCCAGGTACACGTACTCGAAGACACAGCCCTTGGGCTTCGCTTCCGCGAATCGCGAGGTGCGGATGCCGTTCTCGTCGATGGCGATCAGCTCGCCCGGCTCGACCTCGCGGACGAAGGTCGCACCGCAGATGTCGAGGGCGGCGCTCTCGGAGGCGACGACCCAGCCGCGCTCGAGACGGCCGAGCACCAGCGGGCGGATGCCCTGCGGGTCACGGGCCGCGTAGAGGGTGTGCTCGTCCATGAAGACGAGGGAGAAGGCGCCCTTGACGTCGGGGAGGATCTTCGTGGCGGCCTGCTCGATGGTGAGCGGCGTGCCGTCCTCGGCCACCTGGCCCGCGAGCAGCGCGGTGACCAGGTCGGTGTCGTTGGTGGCGGCGACCCGGTTGGTGCGGCCCTCCTTCTTGGGGAGGTCGGCGACCATCTCGGCCAGCTGCGCCGTGTTCACCAGGTTGCCGTTGTGGCCGAGCGCGATGGAGCCGTGGGCGGTCGCCCGGAACGTCGGCTGCGCGTTCTCCCACACGGAGGCTCCGGTGGTCGAGTAGCGGGCGTGACCGACCGCGATATGACCCTGGAGGGAACCGAGAGAAGTCTCGTCGAAGACCTGGGACACGAGGCCCATGTCCTTGAAGACGAGGATCTGGGAGCCGTTGCTTACCGCGATTCCCGCGGATTCCTGGCCCCGATGCTGGAGGGCGTAGAGCCCGAAGTACGAGAGCTTTGCGACCTCTTCACCCGGAGCCCAGACACCGAAGACGCCACAAGCGTCCTGGGGGCCTTTCTCACCGGGGAGCAGATCGTGATTGAGTCGACCGTCTCCGCGTGGCACGCCACCGAGTGTAGGCGAGATCGACCATCGGTCCGAATTCGCGGACGGGGCGTGATAGGCCCTTCCGTCCGCCCGTAGGATCCCACAAACTGATCCTTGAATCCTTGTCGGAGCCCACAAAGCAAGGGCCACAAGGGTTACCGGGCGGTAGCCAAGATCGGAGCCGTACCGAGCGGACGCTCGTACGGTGCGGGGCGAACGGTCGGGATGTGACGGAGTCCACGGTGCGGAACGGTCGTTGACACCTCCCGTTGCCCTCCGCCAGGCTTGCCGATCATGCAGCCCGTCAGCGACGTCGACCTCTCGGTCACCCTTGTGGCGCGCCGGCACGTGGACCTGGCCCGTGTCGCGAGCGCGATCTGTCGCCGCGCCTGAACCTTCTTCCCGCCCGGCCCCCGGCTCCTTCGGCCCCGGGCCGTTCCCGCCGCCCTCGCGCAGGCATCACACGCCGGCTTCTTCCGGCGTCCCACGCTGCATTCCCACCAGGAGACCCGTATGTCCACGCCCCTGTCCCGGCGTGCCCTCGGCGGTGCCGCCGTCGGCGCCGCCGCAGGAGTCGCCCTCGGCGCCTCGGCACCCACCGCTTCCGCCGCTCCCTCTCCCGCTGCCGCCGGCTCTGCCTCTCCCTCCGCCTCTGTCGAGGAGCGGCCGTTCCGCGCCGCGCCCGGACGCCACTCCAAGCGGCCCCACATCCTCTTCATCCTCGGCGACGACCTCGGCTGGGCCGATCTCTCCTCCTACGGCTCCCCGCACATCCGCACCCCGCACCTCGACCGGCTCGCGCGCCAGGGACTCCGCTTCACGAACGCCTACTCCGGCTCCGCCACCTGCTCCCCCACCCGGTTCAGCCTCTACACCGGCCGCTACCCGGGCCGCACCAAGGGCGGACTCGCCGAACCCATCGCCGACAAGTCCGTCGGCCTGGAGCCCACCCACCCCACGCTCGCCTCCCGGCTGCGCGACGCCGGCTACAGCACCGCCCTCATCGGCAAGTGGCACTGCGGCTACCTGCCCGACTACTCCCCCACCGCCTCCGGCTGGGACGAGTTCTTCGGCAACTTCGGCGGCGCCCTGGAGTACTACTCCAAGCTCGGCCTCGGCGGCGAGTACGACCTCTACGAGGGCGACGCCGCGTACAAGGACCTCCGCTACTACACGCGCATCCTCACCGAGCGGGCGAGCGAGTACGTGAGCCGCGACCACGACCGGCCCTTCCTCCTCAACCTGAACTTCACCACCCCCCACTGGCCGTGGATCGCCGACGGCGACGAGGAGGCGAGCGCCGAGATCGTCCGTCGGATCAAGGCCGGCGACCGCTCCGCCCTGTGGCACCAGGACGGCGGCTCCGTAGAGAAGTACAAGGAGATGGTCGAGGACCTCGACCGCTCCGTCGGGACGGTCCTCGCCGCGCTGAAGCGGGCGGGCCGCGAGCGCGACACCCTCGTCTTCTTCGGCAGCGACAACGGCGGCGAACGCTTCTCCTACAACTGGCCGCTCGCCGGCAACAAGGGCTCCCTCCAGGAGGGCGGCATCCGCGTCCCGTCCATACTGCGCTGGCCCGCCCGGATCGACGGCGGCCAGGTCAGCGACCTGCCCGTCTTCTCGCCCGACTGGACCGCCACCCTCCTCGAACTGGGCGGCGCCCGCCCCCACCCCGCCTACCCGCTCGACGGCACCAGCCTGGCCGGACACCTCCTGCGCGGCGAGGACGTGCCCGAGCGCGACCTGTTCTGGCGGGTGCGGGGCGAGCGGGCGCTGCGCCGCGGCGACTGGAAGTACTACCGGGGCAAGAGCGGCCGCGACCAGCTGTTCAACCTCGCTGAGGACGCCCGTGAGCAGGCCGACCGGGCCCCGTACGAGCAGGCGCGGCTCGCCGAGCTGAAGGCCTCCTGGGAACGCACGGACGCCGGACTCCTCCCCTACGGCGGCTAGCGCCTGCCCGGGCTGGAGCTGCCCGGCCTTTCCGGGCAGAGTCGGCCGCTGCCCGGCCCTGATCCGGAAGAGGCGGCCTAGCCCTCGACCGTTTCCGCGCGGGCCGTGAAGCCCTGGCCGTCCACGTCCGTGACGGTCAGGGTGCGGTGGTCAAGACGGTAGGTGAGGGGGCCGTCGAGGGCGTCGTACAGCTTGGTCTCCAGGTCCATCTCCGGGCCCGTGCAGATCATCCGGGTCGTCGCGATCGCCCCGAGGGTGATCGTCTTCTCCGTGATCTTCGCGGGAGCGGAGACCCGGTTGCAGCCCAGGCGGCCGGTGAGCCTGCCGTCCTTGCCGAAGGTCAGCTTCGCCTTGCCCTCCGAGCCCGCCGGCAGCGAACCGGACGTGTCCCCGCTGAGCAGCGCGTCCACCGTCCAGGTCGTGCCGACCAGCGGGGAACCCGACTCGGCGACCAGCTCCATGGTCCTGCGGCCGTCGGACGAGGCCAGCGTGAGGCCCTTCTCCTGGAGCCGTCCGGTCAGCCTGCCGGTGAAGGTCTTCAGCAGCGCCCGCTCGAAGCGGTCGCGGTCGGCGGGACAGCCGATCAGGGTGACCTCGTGCGTGGAGACGGTCAGCGTGTCGCCGTTCACGGCGACGGCGGCGCCGAAACTGTTGCAGCCGCTGTGGCCCCGGGCGCGGCCGTTCTCCTCGATCTCCAGGCGCGCGCCGGGCGGCGCGACGGACCGGGTGCCGTCGACCGTGACCGCGGCGATCGTCCAGTGACTGCCGGCCAGGGGCAGGTCGGGGGTGTCCGTGTCGGCACCGGCTCCTGGGCCGGTGCCGCCCTCCGCGCCGCACGCGGCGAGCAGGGCGACCAGAGCGGTGACGGCGGCGGCGGCGAGTACGCGCGGCTTCTGCAGCATGCCGATGGGACGGGCCGCCCGGCGAGACGGTTCCGCCGGGTCGCGCCGCCCACCGGCCGTGGCCCCAGGCCGTCGCCCCTGCCCGTGGCCCGTCAGGCCATCAGCGGCAGCAGTGCGGACAGGTCGGCCCGCTCCCCGCTGGCGCTGACCCGCGCCGCGTCCAGCTCCGTCGCCCAGTCGGTACGCCCGGTCGCGAGCCGGATCCACGTCAGCGGGTCCGTCTCGACCACGTTGGGCGGGGTGCCGCGGGTGTGCCGCGGGCCCTCGACGCACTGCACCACGGCGAACGGCGGCACCCGCATCTCCACCGCCCCGCCGGGGGCCTTCGCGGCGAGGGCGTCCGCGAGCAGCCGCGTGCAGGCGGCGAGCGCCTGCCGGTCGAGGGGAACGTCGAGGCCCGCGGCCCGGTTCAGGTCGTCGGTGTGGACGACGAGTTCGACGGTGCGGGTGACCAGGAAGTCACCGAGCCGCATGGGCCCGATCCACAGGTCGAGCACCCGGTCGTCGTCGTGCGCGGCGAGCGCCTCCGCGAGCCGGCTTCCGGCCCGCTCGTACAGCTCGGGCAGCGGCGCTCCGGTGAGCGTCTCGCGGGCCGCGTCGGCGATCCTCCCGGACAGCGCGACGGTGGTGAAGGGCCACTGGTGCGGCAGGAGTTCGCCCTTGGCGGCCGGCGGGCGGTCGAGCGAGCCGGCCAGCGAGTCCGCGATCCACGCGACGTGCGCGGCGAGGTCGGCCACCGTCCACGCCCCCAGACCCGTCGGACGGTCCAGCTGGTCGGGCGCCAGCCCGGTCACGGCGTCGGCGACGTGCCGGAACTGGGCGGACACGGCGGCGCGGATCTTGGCGGAGTCGTAGTTTCGGGCGCGCTTCTTGGCAGGTGGCATGGGCAGAGGCTAGCCCCGAGACTTGAGGGAGGGGGACGTCCGCTCACGAAAGGCAGTGGCGGGGCCATGACCCATCACGAGCACCCCGACGCGGCTCTGGTGCGCCGGGGCTACGAAGCGTTCAGCACCGGTGACATGGAGACGCTCGCCTCCCTCCTGACCGGCGACTGCACCCATCACTCGCCCGGCGAGAGCCAGATGTCCGGGCACTTCAAGGGCAGGGACAACGTCCTCGCCCACTACGGCAAGCTCATGGAGCTGACGGACGGCACCTTCCGCGTCGAGCTGAAGGGCGTCTACCCGGACGGCAGGGGCCACGTCATGTCCGTCCACAAGTGGCACGGCGACCGGGGTGACCGGGGCATCGAGATGGAGGGCGGCCTCTTCTTCACGATCATCGGCGACAAGGTCTCCGACATCGACGAGTGCGTCGCGGACATCGTCGAGTCCGACGCCTTCTGGGGCTCGGCCGACTGACGCCGCACGCGACGGAGCCCCCGCCCGGGAAGGGCGGGGGCTCGTCTCCGTACGGCGGTATCCGTACGGCAGGACGTCAGGCCAGCAGGCCCGGGATCGTCGCCTCGTGCACGGCGCGCAGCTCCTCCAGGGAGGCGCTGAACTCGCCCTGCACCTCGACCGCGTCCCCGTCGACGACACCGATCCGGGTCGCCGGCAGACCCCGCGCACCGCACATGTCGGTGAAGCGGAGCTCCTCGCTGCGCGGGACGGACACGACCGCCCGGCCGGCCGACTCGCTGAAGAGGAAGGTGAACGCGTCCAGGCCCTCCGGGACGACCAGGCGCGCGCCGTTGCCGCCGCGCAGGCAGGACTCGACGACCGCCTGGACGAGTCCGCCGTCGGACAGGTCGTGGGCCGCGTCGATCATGCCGTCGCGCGAGGCCGCGATCAGGATCTCGCCGAGCAGCTTCTCCCGGTCGAGGTCCACGGCCGGCGGCATGCCGCCGAGGTGCTGGTGGATCACCTCGGACCAGGCCGAGCCGCCGAACTCCTCCTTGGTGTCGCCGAGCAGGTAGAGGAGCTGGCCCTCCTCCGCGAAGGCGATCGGGGTGCGGCGGTTGACGTCGTCGATCACACCGAGGACGGCCACGACGGGCGTCGGGTGGATGGCCACGTCACCGGTCTGGTTGTACAGCGACACGTTGCCGCCGGTGACCGGGGTGCCGAGCGCGAGGCAGCCGTCCGCGAGACCACGGGTGGCCTCGGCGAACTGCCACATGACCGCCGGGTCCTCGGGCGAACCGAAGTTCAGGCAGTCCGAGACCGCCAGCGGCTTGGCGCCGGAGGCGGCGACGTTGCGGTACGCCTCCGCCAGCGCGAGCTGCGCACCGGTGTACGGGTCGAGCTTGGCGTACCGGCCGTTGCCGTCGGTCGCCATGGCCACGCCCAGGTTCGACTCCTCGTCGATCCGGACCATGCCGGCGTCCTCGGGCTGGGCGAGCACGGTGTTGCCCTGCACGAAGCGGTCGTACTGGTCGGTGATCCACGCCTTGGAGGCCTGGTTCGGGGAGCCGACCAGCTTGAGGACCTGGTCCTTCAGCTCGGCGCCGTCCTGCGGGCGGGCCAGCTTGCCGGCGTCGTCGGCCTGGAGGGCGTCCTGCCACACCGGGCGCTCGTACGGCCGGTGGTAGGTCGGGCCCTCGTGGGCGACGGTGCCCGGGGGCACGTCCACGATCAGCTCGCCGTGCCAGTAGATCTCGAGGTGGTCGCCGTCCGTGACCTCACCGATGACGGTGGCGGTGACGTCCCACTTCTCGCAGATCTCCATGAAGCGGTCGACGTGCTGCGGCTCGACGATCGCGCACATGCGCTCCTGCGACTCGCTCATGAGGATCTCCTCCGGCGAGAGCGTCGCGTCGCGCAGCGGCACGGTGTCGAGCTCGACCCGCATGCCGCCGGAGCCGGCCGAGGCCAGCTCGGAGGTGGCGCAGGACAGGCCGGCGCCGCCGAGGTCCTGGATGCCCGCGACCAGCTTCTCCTTGAAGATCTCCAGGGTGCACTCGATGAGGAGCTTCTCCTGGAACGGGTCGCCGACCTGGACGGCGGGGCGCTTGGTGGGCTTGGTGTCGTCGAAGGTCTCGGACGCGAGGACCGAGACGCCGCCGATGCCGTCGCCGCCGGTGCGGGCGCCGTAGAGGATGACCTTGTTGCCGGGGCCGGAGGCCTTGGCGAGGTGGATGTCCTCGTGCTTCATGACGCCGATGCAGCCGGCGTTGACCAGCGGGTTGCCCTGGTAGCAGGAGTCGAAGACGACCTCGCCGCCGATGTTGGGCAAGCCCAGGCAGTTGCCGTAGCCGCCGATGCCGGCGACGACACCGGGCAGCACGCGCTTGGTGTCGGGGTGGTCGGCGGCACCGAAGCGCAGCGGGTCGACCACGGCGACCGGGCGGGCACCCATGGCGAGGATGTCGCGGACGATGCCGCCGACGCCGGTGGCCGCGCCCTGGTAGGGCTCGATGTAGCTCGGGTGGTTGTGCGACTCGACCTTGAAGGTGACCGCGTAGCCCTGGCCGACGTCGACGACGCCCGCGTTCTCGCCGATGCCGACGAGCATGGCGTCGTTCTCGGGGGCCTTCTCGCCGAACTGCTTCAGGTGGACCTTGCTGCTCTTGTAGGAGCAGTGCTCGGACCACATGACGGAGTACATGGCGAGCTCGGCGCCGGTGGGACGGCGGCCGAGGATCTCGCGGATGCGCGCGTACTCGTCCTCCTTGAGGCCGAGCTCCTTCCAGGGCTGCTCGCTGTCCGGCGTCTCGCTCGCGTGCTTGACGGTGTCGAGGCTCATCAGGCGTTGACCAGCTTCTTGAGGATCGAGGTGAAGAAACCGAGTCCGTCCGTCTTGCCGGTGCCGATCAGCGGCTCGACGGCGTGCTCGGGGTGCGGCATGAGGCCCACGACGTTGCCCGCGGCGTTGGTGATGCCCGCGATGTCGCGCAGCGAGCCGTTGGGGTTCATGTCCAGGTAGCGGAAGGCCACCCGCCCCTCGGCCTCCAGCTCGTCGAGCGTGCGCTCGTCGGCGACGTACCGGCCGTCCATGTTCTTGAGCGGGACCTCGATCTCCTGACCCTGGTGGTAGTCCGAGGTCCAGGCGGTCTCCGCGTTCTCCACCCGCAGCTTCTGGTCGCGGCAGATGAAGTGGAGGTGGTTGTTGCGCAGCATGGCGCCCGGCAGCAGGTGGGCTTCGGTGAGGATCTGGAAGCCGTTGCAGATGCCGAGGACGGGCATGCCCGCCTTCGCCTGCTCGATGATCGTCTCCATCACCGGCGAGAAGCGGGAGATGGCTCCGGCCCGCAGGTAGTCGCCGTAGGAGAAGCCGCCCGCGAGGACCACCGCGTCGACCTGCTTGAGGTCCTTGTCGCGGTGCCACAGCGAGACGGGCTCGGCCCCCGCGAGGCGGGCGGCACGCAGCGCGTCCCGGTCGTCGAGCGTTCCGGGGAACGTGACGACGCCGATGCGTGCGGTCACGACTCCACCTTCACGATGAAGTCTTCGATCACGGTGTTGGCAAGGAAGGTTTCGGCCATCTCATGGATGCGGGCGAGGGCGGCCTCGTCGACCGGCCCCTCCACCTCCAGCTCGAAGCGCTTCCCCTGGCGGACGTCGGCGATCCCGTCGAACCCGAGGCGGGGCAGTGCACGCTGCACCGCCTGTCCCTGCGGGTCGAGGATCTCCGGCTTGAGCATGACGTCGACTACGACGCGTGCCACTGGCACTCCCGGTGGTGTGTTGCGTGGGCGGTTCCCTCAGCGTACCTGCCTCCAAAATCTACGCGAGTAGAAGTCTGAAGGATCCTACAAAGCGCCCCGAAACACCACGCCGGTTAATTCAAGCGGAATACTGCCCGCCACCGCCCGCCGACCGTGACACGCGGAAACAATTGCCTGGGCTTCACAATGCGACACCCACCGCTGTACAAAGGAATACAGAGGAACGCAATATTGCCCCCGGGTGGCCGTCGTATCGGCATCGCTGCACGTCAGGGCGGTGCCAACCCCTCCGACGACACGGCGATCCGCAGGAAAGGACCGATATCCGTGGCTCAGCGAGTAGTGGTCACCCTCTTCGACGACATCGACGGCGGAGAAGCGGCGGAAACGGTCGCGTTCGGCCTGGACGGGAAGATGTACGAGATCGACCTGAATCCCGCCAACGCAAAGAAACTGCGCAAGGTCCTCGCCCCGTACCTGGCCGCGGGCCGCAAGGTGAGTGCGGCAGGTCACAGAAAGGGCGGCAAGCCGGTCGACGGCGGCTACAAGCACACCACCCTCGAGCCCGACCCGGCCGCCGTACGCGCCTGGGCCCAGTCCAACAAGCTCGACGTGCCGGCCCGCGGCCGCATCCCCAAGCGGGTCTACGAGGCCTTCCGCGCCGCCGGCTGAGCCGATTTGCCATGCACCCCCCATGATCCGCTAGAGTCTGGATCACGCCGAGGGGCGAGGCCGCAAAGCCGAGTCCCACGCAGCGTGCGGGTGTAGTTCAGTAGCAGAACAGCCCCCTTCCAGGGGGAAGGCGCAGTGTGCGATCCCTGTCACCCGCTCTGCATCACGATGTCGGACCACTCCGGTGGATCAGGTAGAGTGGTGCTCGCACCGCCCGGTGAAAGCCGGTCGGAGGCATGCGGACGTGGCTCAGTTGGTAGAGCATCACCTTGCCAAGGTGAGGGTCGCGAGTTCGAATCTCGTCGTCCGCTCAGGGAGCGAAGGCCCCGGTTCTCAGGAACCGGGGCCTTCGTCGTTCCCTGTCGACCGATGTGGCGACAGCCACAGGGCGAGGGCCGGGAAACCGTGTGATTCGCCCCCGCAATCCTGTGTATAGTTAGCAGCGCGCTACGGCGCAGGCGGACGTGGCTCAGTTGGTAGAGCATCACCTTGCCAAGGTGAGGGTCGCGAGTTCGAATCTCGTCGTCCGCTCCATGAAGAAGCCCCCGGTCGATCCGACCGGGGGCTTTCTCGTTCCCTCAGGACCAGCGGTTGCCGGTGAGCAGCTCGTACGCCTCCACGTACTTGGCGCGGGTCCGCTCCACGACCTCCTGCGGCAGCGCCGGCGGCGGCTGCTCGCTCTTGCGGTCCCAGCCGGACGCCGGCGAGGTCAGCCAGTCGCGCACGAACTGCTTGTCGTACGAGGGCTGGGCGCGGCCCGGCTGCCACTGGTCGGCCGGCCAGAAGCGGGAGGAGTCCGGGGTGAGGACCTCGTCGGCGAGGACCAGGTGCTCGCCCTCCGGGGTGGACTCGAAGCCGAACTCGAACTTGGTGTCGGCCAGGATGATCCCGCGCTCGCGGGCGATGTCCCGGGCCCGGCTGTAGACGGCGAGGGTCGTCTGGCGCAGCATGGCGGCCGTCTCCGCGCCGACCTGGCGGGCCACCTCCTCGTACGCGACGTTCTCGTCGTGGTCGCCGACGGCGGCTTTCGTCGCCGGGGTGAAGATCGGCGCGGGCAGCTCGGAGCCGTCGGTCAGGCCCTCGGGCAGCGCGAGACCGCAGACGGTGCGGGACTCCTCGTACTCGACCAGGCCGGAACCGGTGAGGTAGCCGCGGGCCACGCACTCGACCGGGACCATGTTCAGGGACTTGCAGATCAGCGTGCGGCCAGCCCAGTCGGCGGGCGCGCCGACCGGGAGTTCGGTCGACAGGACGTGGTTCGGGGCCAGGTCGGCGAGCCGGTCGAACCACCAGAGCGAGAGCTGGGTGAGCACCCGGCCCTTGTCGGGGATCTCGGTGGGCAGCACCCAGTCGTACGCGGACATGCGGTCGCTCGCCACCATGACGAGGTCGCCCGCCTCGTTGCGGTACAGGTCGCGGACCTTGCCCGTGTGGAGATGGGTGAGGCCCGGGACCTGGACGGGTTCGGGCTTTTCTACGAATCCGGACACGGTTCCTCCGCGTAGGTTGATCCAGGAGCGTGTCCGATTCTCCCTCACCCGGGCCGGCATCCGGCCGCCGGGCCCTGTGACGCCCCGCTCAGTCCGCCTCCCGGCTCTCCGCCGGACCTCCGGCCGGGCCCTCGCTCAGTCCCTCTTGCAGATGCGGTCGAGGAGGTTCGCGGTGGCGCGCTGGACACGGGCGTCGACATGGCCCGGCCGGTCGAGCGCCGGCGACCAGGCGAAGGTGCCGGAGGCGAAGACCCAGGCGCCGGACGGAGCCCGGTAGAGGCTCGTCTCCTGGTGCCGCCGCACGCCCTCGCTGTCCCGGTAGGGCGAGTGGGCGAGCAGGATGCGGCCCTGGTGCTCGGGCAGCGCGGTGCGCGGGAAGTAGCGGTCGGCCTCGCCCGCGACCAGGCCCGGGATCTCGTCGCCCTCGCCCGCGCCGGTGGCCTCCCAGAGCCAGTGGTCCGCGTTCCGTACGACCAGCGGGTGCGGTTCGGGCACCCGGCCCGCGTACTGGATGCCCAGCAGCTGCTGCTCGGGCCGGTCGACCTCGCGCCAGAGCGCCGGGCGGCCCGGGCCACGGCGCTTGCGGCAGGTCAGGAGCCGGTCCGGGGCGCCGGACGGCGAGGGCGCCAGGTCCACCTGCCAGTACATGGTGTTGGCCGACAGGAAGACCAGCGAGGTGCCCTGGTCGCGGGCGAGCTCGGCGGTCCGGCGCATGGGGACCGACCAGTACTCGTCGTGGCCGGGGAAGACCAGACCGCGGTAGCGGCTGGGATCCACCCGGCCCGCGTGCAGGTCACGGGTCTCCGCGTACGCCAGGTCGTAGCCGTAGCGCTCGGCCCAGCGGATGAAGTCGTAGGCGTGCCCGACGTGCAGCGGCAGGCCCGCGCCCGCGTACGGGCGGTCGAAGGAGACGGTGACGGCCGCCTCCTCCTCGCCGAGCAGCCGGCCCTCCTCGTCCCACGCGTGGTAGAGGCTGGCGCCGGTGCGGCCGTCCTCCGGATAGAGGTTGTACGCCTGCCAGGTCACGTCCGGCAGGACGAGCAGCAGGTCCGCCGGATGGCTGTCGCGCACGGTGAAGGGGATGTGGGAGCGGTAGCCGCCGGCCGTGGTGAGCACGGCGACGTACGCCCCGATCGACCAGTACGTGGGGATCTGCAGCCGCCAGGACTGCCACCAGTGGTGGCAGGAGACGGTCCGGTCGACGGCCAGCGGCGCCGGCTGGACGATCCCGGACAGCCGCGGACTCGTGGTGATCTTGGCGGCGCCGTCCCCGCCGTAGTGCCCGATGCGGTAGACGTCGACCGAGAACTGCTGCGGCGGGTCCACGGTGATGTGGAAGTCGATCGCCTCACCGGGCGCCACCGCCCCGTCGGACGCGAAGCCCTTGATCTGGCCGCGCACGTCGTCAGCGGTGCGGGGGCCGCCGCCACCGCCGCGGGCCAGGGTCTCGTCGGCGTACCACGGCACCATCTGGCCGGTGTCGTCGAAATAGTTCTCGGAGCCGCGCAGCCAGGGCAGCGGGCCCTGGCCGAAGGGATCCGAGACGGCGTGGGCGAGCGCGCCCGACTCCCACCGCCTGATCTGCTCCGCCCCCATGTCGCGCCCTCCCTCGACTCCCCCGGGTGTTCGGCTGTGCCTCTGGTGTCTGCCTGCTGATGGTGCCTCTGTCAGTGCCGGTCTCCAGCACATCACATAACGCACCCACTCCGTCACCGTTCGTCGTGAATTGACGAGAGTGGAAGACGGCCCTCCGGGTGGAGAGCCCGGCGGCGGCACACCGGGACGGGCCCGGGGCACGCCGTCACACCAGGCGGACCGGCTTCTCCGGGCGGACCCCGGTCCTCGTCAGCCAGGCGCGCAGCGGCCGCGGATCGCCGTCCTCGACCAGGCACAGCACGGCGGGGGCGAGATCGGTGCTCCGCTCGCCCCGTACGAACAGGGCCGGGCCGTCCAGCCAGTCGAGGCCCGGAGCCGCGTCCGCCGAGTCCACGGCGGCGCAGCAGACCATCGCGGCGACGTGGTCGGCGAGCAGGTCGCGCCCGGTACGGGGCGGCTGGAGCGGGAACAGCGGCAGCGGCCCGTCGGGCCCCTCGGCGGCCGGCGCGGCCGGTCGCAGCCCTTCCTCGCGCGCCGTCTGCGCGGTGAGCGCGGCGGCGAGGGCGTCGGCGGCTTCGGTCGGTGCCTCAGAGGCGACCTTCGTCGGTGCTTCCGTGGCGGCTTGCGCCGGTGCGTCGGGGGCGGCTTGCGTCGGTGCCTCGGAGGCGGCTTCCGTCGGCGCTTCCGTGGCGGCTTCCGCCGACGGCCGGGTCGTCCAGGGCGCGGACGCGCCCTCGCCCTCGCTCTCCCTCTCGCCCCCGCCTTCCCTCTCGCCCCCGCCTTCCCTCTCGCCCTCGCTCCCGTCCGCGCTCGTGTCCGCGCTCGTGTTCGTGTCTGTGGGGCCCGTCGTGAGGTGGGCCATGATCCGGGCAAGGGTCGGGGCGTCGGCGGCCGCGCCCGACGGTGCCGGGCTCGGCGGGGTGCTCAGGCCCAGCCGGTCCAGGACCTGGTGGAGGCGGGCCGCGTCGGCGCGCCACTTGCGGTCGACGACCTCCTCCGCGTACTCGCTCCACTCCACCGGGGCCCAGTCCGGGCTCGGCCCGGCCGGAGCGCCGTGGAAGAGCCGGGCGGCGAGCAGCGAGGCCGCCTCGTCGACCGCGCCCGGCTCCTCCAGGAGGTCGCAGGCGGGCCGCTCGCCGAGCCGCGAGGCGAAGCCGTCGGCGAGCCGGTCGCGACGGGACAGCTCGGTGAGCGCCGAGACCACGCCCGCGTCGAGGCGCGCGGGCCAGCGGCCCATCCGCCAGGCGGGCAGTGCCACGCGGGTGAGCAGCCGGTCCCAGCCCGCGTACGCCAGACCGACCTGCTCCTGGGCGACGATCCGCACCCCGTAGTCCACGGCCTGGGCACGCTCGGAGCCGGCCGCGGCGACGCCGCGCTCCATTTCGGCGGCATGGCCGCGGCAGCCCTTCAGCATGATCCCGGCCAGCCGGCCGACGCCCAGCGCGCCGAGCCTGCGGACCGGGTCGAGGCCGGGGCGCCGGGGCACGGCGACGGCCGCGTCGAGGCCGCGGACGAAGCGGCGGGCGGCCGCTATGTCGGGGTGCGCCGCCGGTCCCGTGCCGGCGACGACCGGGGCGAGGACCGCGCGCAGCTCGCCGACCCGCATCCACCAAAGGAAGGGCGAGCCGATGACGAGGACGGGCGCCTCGCCGGCGGCGTGCCGGCGGTGCGTGGGGTGGGAGCGGTCCTCGAGCCAGCTGTCGCAGTCGGGCGTCAGGGCTATCGCGGAGGGCGCGGGGACGCCGAGCCGGTCGGCGAGGTCGCGCACCAGCCGGTAGAGGTCGGGGGCCGCGCTCTCGGCGAGCTCGACCGTCGGCGTCACGGCCGGCTCGGAGCGGGCGACGACCGCCGCGACGGCCGCCGCGACGAGCAGCACGACCACGGCGAGGACGGTCACCACCCAGCGGGCGGCGTCCCAGCCGGGGCCGGTCATGTGGCCGGTGATCCCGCCCGCGTACAGGACGACGGCGACGGCGGCGGGAAGCACCGCGAGGCCGAGCGCCCTGCCGCGCACGCGGAGCACCGCGAGGGCCCGGGCGCGCGCGGCGCGCGCGCCGAGCTCGTCGCCGGCCGCTGAACCCGTACCGGTCACGCCGTACATCACCCCCTCCTGCCCTGGTCGGGACTGCCCGTGGCGGTGTTGCTCACTCCCCCACTGTGGCACCCGCCACTGACATCGCAATGTCGGTGGGCCAAGTGCCGGAACGCTTTCGCCGCACCCTAGTTGGGGCTTCGGCGGGCGTCATCCAGATGGGCGAGTCGTCACCCGATGGAATGGCTTTGGGCAAAGGTGATGACGGTGGCGCGGCCGTGCGGTTCACTGCGCGGCCGCGCCTCTTTCCGCCGCGCTCAGGCCCCGGCGGCCTTCAGTGCGATGTCCGTACGGTGCTGCGAGCCGTCAAGACGGATGCGGCCGACCGCCGCGTAGGCACGCTCGCGGGCCTCGGCCAGGTCCGTTCCGGTGGCGGTGACCGAGAGGACCCGGCCGCCCGCGCTCAGGACGGTGTCGCCGTCCCGCTTCGTACCGGCGTGGAGCACGTACGCGTGCGGCGCGTCCTGCTCCGCGACCTCGGCCAAGCCTTCGATCGGGTCGCCGGTGCGCGGGGTGCCCGGGTAGTTGTGGGAGGCGACGACCACGGTGACGGCGGCCTCGTCGCGCCAGGCGAGCGGGGCCTGGTCGGCGAGGGTGCCGTTGGCGGCGTTCAGGAGGACGCCGCCCAGCGGGGTCCTGAGGCGGGCCAGGACGACCTGGGTCTCCGGGTCGCCGAAGCGCGCGTTGAACTCGATGACCCGGACGCCGCGGCTGGTGAGCGCGAGACCCGCGTACAGCAGGCCGGAGAACGGGGTGCCCCGGCGGCGCAGCTCGTCGACCGTCGGCAGCAGGACGGTCTCCATGACCTCGTCGACCAGCTTGGGGTCGGCCCACGGCAGCGGCGAGTAGGCGCCCATGCCGCCGGTGTTCGGGCCCTCGTCGCCGTCGAGCGCGCGCTTGAAGTCCTGCGCGGGCTGCAGCGGGAGGACGGTGACGCCGTCGGTGATGGCGAAGAGGGAGACCTCGGGGCCGTCCAGGTACTCCTCGATCACGACGCGGTCGCAGGCGAGGGCGTGCGCCCGGGCCTGCTCCAGGTCCTCGGTCACCACGACGCCCTTGCCGGCCGCGAGACCGTCGTCCTTGACGACGTACGGAGCGCCGAAGGCGTCGAGCGCCTCGTCGATCTCCTCGGGAGTGGTGCAGACGTAGCTGCGGGCGGTCGGCACGCCGGCCGCGGCCATGACGTCCTTGGCGAAGGCCTTGGAGCCCTCCAGCTGCGCGGCCTCCTGGGAGGGGCCGAAGACCGGGATGCCGGCCGCGCGGACGGCGTCGGCGACACCCGCGACGAGCGGGGCCTCCGGGCCGACGACGACGAGCTCGGCGCCGAGCTCGGTCGCGAGCGAGGCGACGGCGGCGCCGTCGAGCTGGTCGACGGGGTGGAGCTCGGCGACCTCGGCGATTCCGGCGTTGCCGGGCGCGCAGTGCAGAGCGGTGACGTCGGGATCGAGGGAGAGGGAGCGGCACAGGGCGTGTTCGCGGGCGCCGCCGCCGATGACGAGGACCTTCACGCCAGCCAGGGTAGCCCGCGGGCGCCCGTGATCTTTGTGCGGGCCACTGAGCGGGACGCCCCTACTCGTTCGTGTATTCCTCCAGGACGGTGGCGCCGAGCTCGCGCACGATCAGCTCGTGCCCGGACAACGCGGAGTCCACGAGGTCCGGGTCGTCCTCCTCGGGCACGTCGTCCTCGGGCGCGACCGGGGGCGGCGCCTGCGGCGTGTGGACCGGGGCGGGCGCCTGCCGCACCGGCGGCTGCGGCTGCACGGGCGCCGGTGCCGGGGCCTGCGGCGCCGCCTGTACGGGCGCGGGTGCGGGCGCGGCGGCCTGCGGGGCCGGGGCCGGGG
>NZ_JBHXFE010000044.1:36259-71160 GCF_042722475.1 Streptomyces sp. NPDC127092 | reverse complement strand
GTTCGGCGCCCCGCCCGCGCCCGCGCCCGCCCCGGCTCCCGCGCCCGTGCACGCCGCCCCGACGATGGCCGCGCCCATGGCCCCTCCGGCGCCCCAGGCCCCGCAGGCACCCCAGGCGCCCGCCCCGGCCCCGGGCCCGTACGGCCAGCCGCCGCAGCAGCCGCAGTACGGCCAGGTGCCCGGCCAGGTCCCGGGCCAGACGCCCCCGCACGGCGCGCCCGCCCCCTACGGACAGCCCGCCCCGGGCCCGTACGGCCAGCAGCCGCCCTACGGGCAGCAGCCGCAGTACGGTCAGGTCCCGGGGCAGGTCCCCGGCCAGTTCCCGCAGCAGCCGGGTGTGCCCCAGGGAGTCCCGGCCGGTGGCGCCGGGCTCGCGGCCGCGCTCGCGCCGTACAAGGAGACCGCGACCGGCGCCCGCTGGACCCCGCAGAACCAGCAGCTCGTGCGGGTGGACCTGGCCATGGGCGGCGTTCCCGTCCTCGCCCGGCAGGGCTCCATGGTCATGTACCAGGGCAAGGTCGAATTCGCCCACAAGGGAGCCGGGTTCACCGGCCGGATCGTCGGCAACGCCACCGGCCAGGAGATGCAGCTGATGCGCTGCACCGGCCGAGGCCAGGTCTTCCTCGCCGAGGACGGCGCCCATCTGCACCCGATCGAGCTCCAGGGCGACGCCATCTGCGTCTCCGCCGAGAACGTCCTCGCCTTCGACGAGTCGCTGCAGCACGAGGTCCGGCGCATCGAGGGCCACGGCATCCCCGGCGGCGCCCTGTTCACCATGCAGTTCCAGGGCACCGGCACCGTCGTCGTGAAGACCCACGGCATCCCGGTCGTGCTGCCCGTCACGCCGACCACCTTCGCCGACTGCAACGCCGTCGTCGCCTGGTCGGCCGCCTCCCAGGTCATCCTCTCCAGCCAGGTCAGGCTGCGCCGCAACGCGTACCCCGGCCACAGCGGAGAGACCGTGAACCTCCAGTTCCGGGGCGCCCCCGGGAACTTCATCGTCGTCCAGCCCTACGAGGTCTGAGGGAGCCCGGAACCATGAACCAGCAACTCGCGGGCTACGCCCCGACCCCGATCACGGCCCGGATGGAGAACCACGGCCGCTCCATGCTGAAGGTCGCCATGGCCTCCGGCCAGGACCTGTACGCGCGCACCGGCTCGATGGTCGCCTACGAGGGCTTCATCAGCTACGAGCCCAACCCGCCCGCCCTCCGCCAGGTCGCGCAGGCCTGGGCCACCGGAGAGGGCGCGCCGGTCATGAAGTGCTCCGGCGACGGGCTGCTCTACCTCGCCGACTACGGCGCCGACGTCGTCGTGATCAACCTTCAGAACGACTCGATCTCCGTCAACGGCACCAACGTGCTCGCCTTCGACGCCCACCTCCAGTGGGGCGTCGAGCGGGTCAAGGGACTCGCCAAGTTCGCCGGACAGGGCCTGTTCAACGTGGAGATCGCGGGCACCGGCTGGGTCGCCCTCACCTCCCGCGGCACGCCGATCGTCGTCGACTGCGGCCGCGGCGAGGACGAGACCTACGTCGACCCGGACGCGCTCGTCGCCTGGTCGCCGGCCCTCAAGGTGAAGGGCAAGCGCAGCTTCAAGGCCGGCTCGCTCATCGGGCGGGGCAGCGGCGAGGCGTACCAGATGGCCTTCTCGGGCCAGGGCATCGTCGTCGTACAGCCGAGCGAGGACAGCACGGACCGCCTGCGGGTCCGGGGCTGAGGGGGAGCGAGAACACACCATGCAGAGCCCGCTTTTCAACCACGCCGAACAGCAGAGCCAGGACCGCTACGTCATCCAGAACCCGCAGCTGCTGCGGGTCACCCTGGGCGGCTCGGACGACATCCTGGCCCGCAAGGGCGCGATGGTCGCCTACCAGGGCCTCGTCGACTTCGACGGCGAGTACCAGACCCCGAACCAGCGCCGGGCCCACGCCCGCACCGGTGAGGGTCTCGACCTGATGCGCTGCTCCGGACAGGGCACGGTCTACTTCGCCAACCTCGCGCAGTACATCCACGTCGTGGACGTCGAGCAGGAGGGCCTGACCGTCGACAGCTCGTACGTGCTGGCGCTCGACTCGACGCTGCACACCGAGGTCATCGCCGTGGACAGCCAGTACGGCATCTCCGGCACCGGCAAGTACCAGCTGAACATCTCCGGCCGCGGCAAGGTCGCCCTGATGACCTCGGGCCAGCCGCTGATGATGCAGGTCACCCCGGAGAAGTACGTCAGCGTCGACGCGGACGCCATCGTCGCCTGGTCCACCGGCCTCCGGGTGCAGATGCAGGCCCAGACGGTCAACAGCAGCGTCATGCGCCGGCGCGGCAACACCGGCGAGGGCTGGGAACTCAGCTTCCTGGGCCAGGGCTACGCCCTCGTCCAGCCCAGCGAGGTCATGCCCCCGCAGAACGCCGCCCTCGGCCAGGGCGTCGCCGCCCAGTTCGGCGTCGGCCAGCACGGCTCGCGCGCCCAGAACCAGAACAACGCCTGGAACTGAGCCGCGGCGGACACGGGTAAGGGGCGGTCGCCATGGCGACCGCCCCTTACCCGTGCCCTCACAGGCGCCCCTGGGTCACAGGCGCTTCAGCGTGCCCTCCAGGAGCCGCACCACCGACGTGTCCGCCACGTCGGCCACCTCGTCGTACCCGAACCAGCGCAGGTCGAGCGACTCGTCGCTGATCTCCGCCGCCGCCCCGGCCGGGGCCAGCGCCGCGTACTGCACGTCCAGGTGCCAGTGGCACGGCGCCGGGATCGGATGCCGGTCCAGCCGCACCGGACCGCCGGGCAACAGGCTCAGACCCGCGATGCCGGACTCCTCCGTCGCCTCGCGCAGCGCCGCCGCCTCGACCGTCGGGTCACCCGGCTCGCAGTGGCCGCCCATCTGCAGCCACATGTTCAGCTTCCGGTGCAGGGTGAGGAGGACCTGCCCGCGCGTGGGGTCGATCACCAGCGCGCTGCTGGTGAGGTGACCGGCCGTGCACGGCTTGTACATGCCGTCCTCGTGCTCCGCCAGGTGCTCCAGATAGACGTCACGGAGCTCCGGCTGGTCCTCGTACCCCTTCAGGACGAGGATCGCGTCGTCGCGCAGGCTCACTTCTCGTCGTCCCCGTCCCGGGAACCCTCGGAGTCGCCCTTGGCCGCCTCGCCCAGCATCTTGTCGAGCTCGGAGAAGTCCATGTGCTCGCGGTGCACGAAGCCGTCCGGGTCGTCCAGATCGGTCGCCGTCGGCAGCATGTCCGGGTGCTCCCACAGGCCGTCCCGGCCGTCCACGCCGCGCGCGTCGGTGAGCGAGGCCCACAGCCGCGAGGCGTCCCGCAGCCGGCGCGGACGCAGCTCCAGGCCGATCAGCGTGGCGAAGGTCTGCTCGGCGGGACCACCGGTCGCCCGGCGCCGGCGCAGCGTCTCACGCAGCGCGTCCGCCGAGGTCAGCCGGGACTTCGCGGCCTCGTGCACCACCGCGTCCACCCAGCCCTCGACCAGCGCGAGGGCCGTCTCCAGACGGGCCAGGGACGCCTTCTGCTCCGGCGTGTCCTCCGGCTGGAACATGCCCTGCTGAAGCGCCTCCTGCAGCTGCTCGGGGTGGGTCGGGTCCAGCTGGCCCACCGCCTCCTCCAGCTTGGAGGTGTCGACCTTGATGCCCCGGGCATAGCCCTCGACCGCGCCGAACAGGTGCGAGCGCAGCCACGGCACGTGCGCGAAGAGCCGCTGGTGGGCGGCCTCGCGCAGGGCCAGGTACAGCCGGACCTCGTCCGCCGGCACGCCCAGGTCCTTGCCGAAGGCCTCGACGTTCAGCGGCAGCAGCGCCGCCTTGCCGGCCGGGCCCAGCGGCAGGCCGACGTCCGTCGAGCCGACGACCTCGCCCGCGAGCACGCCCACGGCCTGACCGATCTGCTGGCCGAACATGGCGCCGCCCATGGAGCGCATCATCCCGATCAGCGGGCCCGCCATGGCCTGCATCTCCTGCGGCAGCACGTCGCCCATCGCCGCGCCGACCCGCTCGGCGACCGGGTCGACCAGCTGCTTCCAGGCCGGGAGGGTCGCCTCGACCCACTCGGCGCGGCTCCAGGCCACGGCCGTGCCGGCGCCGGAGGGCAGCGAGGTCGCCTGGTCGAGCCACAGGTCCGCCAGGCGCACCGCCTCCTCGACCGCAGCCTTCTCGGCCGGGCCGACGCTGGCGTCCTTGGTGCCGTCGGCCGTGCCCTGGGCGACGACCTGGCGCGCGATCTGCTTGGCCATGTCCCAGTTGACCGGGCCGCCCTCGTAGCTGAGCATCTGGCCGAGCTGCTGGAAGGCCGCACCCAGGTCCTGCGGGTTCAGGTTGCCGAACATCGCGGCGAACGGATTGTCCGCGCCGCCCTGGCCGCCCATGCCCGGCATGGCGAAACCGAACGGGTTCGCGCCGAACGGGTTGCCGCCCTGGCCACCGGACCCCTGGCCACCTCCGGCGGGGTCCTTCTTCTTGCCTTCGTCGCCGTTCTCCGGCTCCTCCGGCGGAAGGCCGAATCCGAATGGGGTGTCACTCACAGGTTTCCTCGGCTCGTCAGGCCGCCGGCTCCTGCCGACGGCGGGCTCTCGGCTCGGCTCGCCTCCCCGACTCCACACCACCAGCGTAGGTGGTGGCTCACCGGTCGGGCCGGGCTCGCGACGCCCCTGCCCGATCCGGCCCGACCGGCGAGCCACCACCTGACATCCGCACCGGATCCGGGCTCGGTGCTCCGCCGGGCCGTGGCCTGGGGCAGGATGGACGCCACCTGGTACGTACGCGTCATTCGGGTACGTACTGAAGACAACCGCTGGAGACGCCCGGTGAGTTCCCCTGACCCTCAGGTTCGCGCAGCGCGAAACCACTCAACCCGGTCCGCCGCGCGCGGCCCCGTCGTCGCGGTCACCGGTGCCGCGTCCGGCGTCGGCGACCTCCTGACCCGGCGCCTCGCCGAGTCCGAGGAGGTCAAGCAGGTCATCGCGATCGACGAGCGCCGGGGCGAGGTGTCCGAGGCGCAGTGGCACATCCTCGACGTGCGCGACCCGGCCATCGCCGAGAAGCTGCGCGGCGCGGACGTCGTCGTGCACCTCGCGGTCGACCTCGACCTGGAGACCGACCCGGCCGCCCGCACCGCGTACAACGTGCGCGGCACCCAGACCGTCCTGACCGCCGCGGCGGCGGCCGGCGTGCACCGGGTGGTGCTGTGCACCTCGGCGATGGTCTACGGCGCGCTGCCCGACAACGACATCCCGCTCTCCGAGGACGCCGAGCTGCGGGCCACCGCCGAGGCCACCGGCGTCGGCGACCTCCTGGAGATCGAGCGGCTCGCCCGCCGCGCCCCGCGCGCCCACCCCGGCCTGAACGTGACGGTGGTCCGCCCCGCGGTCCTCGTCGGCGGTACGGACACGGCGCTGACCCGCTACTTCGAGTCGCCGCGGCTGCTCGTCGTCGCCGGATCGCGCCCCACCTGGCAGTTCTGCCACGTCGACGACCTGGTCAGCGCGCTGGAGTACGCGGCCCTCGAGAA
This sequence comes from Streptomyces sp. NPDC127092, assembly GCF_042722475.1. NCBI lineage: Bacteria > Bacillati > Actinomycetota > Actinomycetes > Kitasatosporales > Streptomycetaceae > Streptomyces > Streptomyces sp. NPDC127092. The sequence continues at coordinate 65,653 of NZ_JBHXFE010000044.1, read as the reverse complement.
GGTCGACGGCGAGTTCGCGGTGGGCTGCGACGGCTGGCTCGAGCAGGAGGAGGTCGAGGAGCTGTCCGGCATCCGGCGCATGGAGCTGCCCTCGGCGGTGGCCTTGGGCGCGGCGGCCCGGCTGCACCGGATCGGCCTGACCCCGTCCCCGGCGGGCGACCTCGCGTACACGATGCACCCGTGGGTGGTGAGCGTCGGGCGGCTGCACGACGCGGGCTGGCGGCCGCAGTGGACCAACGAGGAGGTGCTCGCCGCGCTCCTGGACGAGGTGCAGGGCCGGCACACGGTCGCCGGCCGTCGCCTCGGCCGCAAGGACGCGACGGCGGCCGGCGCCGCGGGCGCGACGGTGGCGCTGCTCGGCACGGCGGCCCTGGTCCGGCAGATGCGGAAGCGGCGCGGCCTGTAGGACCCTCCTACGGAGGGTCGGGCGCCACCGGCGGAAAGCGCTATTCCGCGCTGTCGGTGCCGTACGGCACGATGGAGCCATGGCAGAGAACCACGCCCACGGCGACCACCCCGGCGAGCGGGCCGCGGACGACCCGATCAAGCTCCTCGCGATCCGGGACACCCCGCTCTCGGTCGACGAGGTCTTCCGCGCGGTCGGCGACGACGCGGCGGGCGGCACGACCCTGTTCGTCGGCACGGTGCGCAACCACGACGGCGGCGCCGACGTGGACATGCTGGGCTACTCCTGCCACCCCAGCGCCGAGGCCGAGCTGCGCCGCGTCGCGGAGAAGGTGGTGGCGGACTACCCGGTCCGCGCCCTGGCCGCCGTCCACCGGGTGGGTGACCTCCGTGTGGGTGACCTCGCGGTCGTCGTCGCGGTCTCCTGCCCCCACCGCGGCGAGGCCTTCGAGGCCTGCCGCAAGCTGATCGACGACCTCAAGCACGAGGTCCCGATCTGGAAGCACCAGAAGTTCTCGGACGGCACCGAGGAGTGGGTCGGCGCCTGCTGAGCGTTCAGCCTGCCCTCGCCGGCTCTCGCCCCCGAGGGTTACCAACGCACACTTTCCGGCAAGTCGCCACGCCGACCACCTGTAGTCGAACGGCCCGATTTGCGTAACCGGCCCCCTCGCGTGAGCGTTGATTCCGCGGATGAATAATCTGCTGATCAACTCACTGGTGACCACTGGGGATGGGAGGTCGGTATGGCAGTGCTGGCTTGGTTGTTGATTCCGCTTTTCGCCGTCGTCGGCGCGGCGATATGGGGCAGCTGGGCTTCGCGGAACAAGACGATAGGCGACGTCGCCGAGCTCGCGGGCTACGCGCGGTTCCGGGACGCCATGGAGCGGTCCCACGCCGGCACCCCCGGCCCCGCGACCGCCGCTTCCGCTTCCGCTTCCGCTTCGGCGCTGCCCGAGCGTGAGACCGCCCCGGCGACGACCACCGGCTGATCACGTACGGACCGCCCCAGGGGTGCACTCACAGACCAGTCCCGTACTGTCGTTCCATGCCACGCCGCACCGCGACGATGCTCGCCTCCACCCTGGTCCTGATCACGCTGCTCTGCGTCGGCGTCCTCCTTCCGGTCCCGTACTCGGAGATGAGCCCCGGCCCGACCGTGAACACCCTCGGTGAGGCGCGTGGCGAGCCGGTCCTGCAGATCTCGGGCCGCAAGACGTACCCGACCGACGGTCACCTCAACATGACGACGGTCCGGGTCACCGGCGCGGACTACCGGATGAACGCGGTCGAGGCCGTCTACGGCTGGCTGGCCCACGACAGCGTCGTCGTCCCGCACGACACCCTCTACCCGGACGGCAAGACCGAGGAGGAGTCGAGCCAGGAGAACGCCGAGGAGTTCAGCCAGTCCCAGGAGAGCGCCAAGGTCGCCGCCCTCAGGGAGCTGAACATCCCGGTGACCACCCGGGTGGTCGTCGCCACCGTCGTCAAGGGCACCCCCGCCGAGGGCAAGCTGCACGCGGGCGACGTCATCCGCGCCGTGGACGGCGTCGCCGTCAAGGAACCCGGTGACGTGGCCAAGCAGGTCACCAAGCGCGACCCCGGCCAGGACGTGGTCTTCACGATCGTCCCGGCCAAGGCGGCGGCCGCCGCGGAGAAGGCCCACAAGGACGCCACCGAGACCGAGAAGGTGGTCATCAGGACCGCCAAGGCGGAGGAGGGCGACCGGGCGATCGTCGGCATCCAGGCCGGCACCGACCACGTCTTCCCGTTCACCATCGACATCAAGCTGGCCGACGTCGGCGGCCCCAGCGCCGGCCTGATGTTCGCGCTCGGCATCGTCGACAAGCTCACCCCGGGAGCGATCACCGGCGGCAAGTTCATCGCCGGCACCGGCACCATCGACGACAAGGGCAAGGTCGGCCCGATCGGCGGCATCGAGATGAAGCTGGTCGGCGCGCGCCGGGCGGGCGCCGAGTACTTCCTGACGCCCGCCGACAACTGCGCGGCCGCCGCCTCCGACACGCCCGCCGGCCTCACCCTCGTCAAGGTCGACACCATCGACGACGCGACGAAGTCGCTGGAGAAGCTGCGCAAGGGCGACACGAAGTCGCTGCCCAGCTGCTCCAAGAGCTAGGCCGTCTCTTCCGAATCTTGGCCGGGTGCGGAAGAAACGGCCCAGGCCGGCGGATCAAGGCCGGGGCCGGTCGGGCCCCGGTGTCACGACTCGAAGGTCGCCGCCAGCGCGTCCGCGAGCCCCGGAACCAGGTCGGGTCCGGTGAGGACCTCGCTCGGCGAGTCCTTCTCGCGCAGCCGGATCGCGGCCTCGCGCGCCCCGTCCCGCAGCACCGCGACCGTCATCCGGACCTCCTGGCGGTCCGGGTGCCGGGCCACCCACTTGGCGAGCTGGGCCTCGCTCAGGTCCTTCGGCACGGAGGCCTCGGCCGACGGCGGCAGCATCTGCCGCTCGACCGTGAGGGCGCAGCCGGCCACGGCGTCGGGCCAGGCGATGGTGCCGAGGAACTCGTCGAGCGGCTTGCCGGGCGGCAGCTCGTCCTGCTCGATCGGCGTGTACGTGGTGGCGGTGGCGTCGTCGCCGACGCCCAGCTGCGAGGCGAGGGCGGGCTCCTGGGCGCGCAGCCGGGCGGTGTCGACCAGGGCGAAGAGCCGGGCCGGCCGGTCCCAGCCGAGGCCCGACGCGTACTCGTCGATCTCGAGCACGGCGCGGGTGAGGGGGCTCGCGGCCATCGGAGGGCCGGAGGGGGAAAGGTTGGACATGGGCAATATCCTGCCTCCTCTTCCCCCGAAGACGGGAACTAGGTAAAGCCTCAGTAAGTTGCATCAGTGGGCTCTACGATCGCGGAGCCTGCTTATCGACGCATTCGACGCATCAACCTCGAGGGGCGCACGTTGGCTTTCCAGATGCCGGACCGCGGAGGCGGCACAGGTCCTTCCGGGCCAAGGATCAGAGTCGGCCGGCCGTCGCGGCGCGCCCGTACGCTGCTGATGACGCTGGGCGTCCTGGCGGTTCTCGGCATGGCGTTCGTGATGTTCGCCGGGTTCTGGACGGACTGGCTGTGGTTCCGCTCGGTCCACTACTCGTCCGTGTTCACCACCACCCTGTGGACCAAGATCGGCCTGTTCCTGGTCTTCGGCCTGCTGATGGCGCTGGCCGTCGGCCTGAACATCTGGCTGGCGTACCGGCTGCGGCCGCCGCTGAGCGCGATGTCGCTGGAGCAGCAGAGCCTCGACCGGTACCGGATGGGTCTCGCGCCCTTCAAGAAGTGGGTGCTGCTCGCGGTCACCGCCCTGATCGGCCTCATCGCCGGCGCCTCCGCCTCCGGGCAGTGGCGCACCTGGCTGATGTGGGTGAACGGGGTCCAGTTCGGCGAGAAGGACCCGCAGTTCCAGCTCGACGTCGCGTTCTACGCGTTCGACCTCCCCTGGTACCGCTTCCTGCTGGCCTTCGGCTTCGCCGCGACCGTCCTCTCGCTGATCGCCGCCGCCCTCACCCACTACCTGTACGGCGGGCTGCGGATCACCAGCCCGGGCGCCCGGGCGACGGCCGCCGCGACCGGCCACCTCTCGGTGCTGCTCGGCGTCTTCGTCTCCCTGAAGGCCGTGGCGTACTGGCTCGACCGGTACGGGCTCGCGGTGAAGTCCAGCGACTTCAAGGCGACCGGCAACTGGACGGGTCTGCGCTATGTGGACGCCAACGCCTACCTGCCGGCGAAGACGATCCTGTTCTGCATCGCCGTCATCTGCGCGGCGCTGTTCTTCGCGACCCTGTGGCGGCGCACCTGGCAGCTGCCGGTGATCGGCTTCGGCCTGATGGTGCTGTCGGCGATCCTCATCGGCGGCCTGTACCCGGCGATCGTGCAGAAGTTCCAGGTCCAGCCGAACGAGCAGGCCAAGGAAGCGCCGTACATCCAGAAGAACATCGACGCGACCCGCAAGGCCTACGCGATCGACTCCGCCAAGGCCGAGGACTACTCGGGCAAGTCGACGGTGAAGGCGAAGGACCAGCTGCGCACCGACGCGGACACGGCGGCCAGCTACCGGCTGATCGACCCGAACGTCGTCTCGCCGACCTTCCAGCAGCTGGAGCAGAAGCGGAAGTACTACCAGTTCCCGCTCACCCTGGACGTGGACCGCTACAGCGGCAAGGACACCGTCGTCGGTCTGCGTGAGCTCAACATCAAGGGCATCCCGAAGCGGAACTGGATCAACGACCACTTCACCTACACGCACGGTTACGGCGCCATCATGGCGACCGGCACCCAGACGGACGCCAACGGCTCCCCGGTCTTCACGGAGCAGGGCCTGCCGACCACCGGCATGCTCCCGAAGTACGAGCAGCGCATCTACTACGGCGAGAAGACCGACCAGTACTCGATCGTGGGCGGGCCCCAGAAGGAGCTCGACTACGAGGACAACGGCGAGAAGACCACCAGCTACCAGGGCAACAGCGGGGTCAGCCTCTCCAACACCTTCAACCGGGCGGCCTACGCGGTCGCGTTCAGCGAGCCGCAGATCCTCTACTCGGGGGCCATCGGCGACGGTTCGCGGATCCTCTACAACCGCACCCCCAAGGAGCGGGTCGAGGCCGTCGCGCCGTGGCTGACCATCGACGGCGACGCCTACCCGGCGGTCGTCGACGGCCGGATCCAGTGGATCGTCGACGCGTACACCACGACCAACGGCTACCCGTACGCCTCGCGCACCACGCTGGGCGAGAGCACCGCGGACGCCCTGACGGTCGGCAACCAGCAGCGCGCCGTCGTCGCCCAGCAGAACCAGGTCAACTACATCCGCAACTCGGTGAAGGCCACCGTCGACGCGTACGACGGCACGGTGACCCTCTACCAGTGGGACACCCAGGACCCGGTCCTGAAGACCTGGATGAAGGCCTTCCCCGGCACGGTCAAGGAGCGCTCCGCGATCAAGCCGGACCTCCTCGCCCACCTGCGCTACCCGCAGGACATGTTCAAGGTCCAGCGCGAGCTGCTGACCCGCTACCACGTGCAGGACCCGGCGCAGTTCTACAGCGGCTCGGACGCCTGGCAGGTGCCGGACGACCCGACCAACAAGGAGGGCAACGCGGTCCCGCCGTACTACCTGAGCATCAAGATGCCCGGGGACACGTCGCAGAGGTTCTCGCTGACGACGACGTTCACGCCGAACGGGCGGCCCAACCTGGGCGCCTTCATGGCGGTGGACGCCGACGCCGACAGCAAGGACTACGGCCGCATAAGGCTGTTGTCGGTCACGGAGGACGTGCCGGGACCCGAACAGGTCCAGAACAAGCTCAACAGCCTTCCGTCGGTGGCGACGTTCGTCCGTGACATGAAGGGCGCCGACTCCGACATCATCTACGGCAACCTGCTGACGGTCCCGCTGGACGGCGGCTTCCTCTACGTGGAGCCGGTGTACGCGCAGGGCCGCAACGCGCAGTACCCGCTGCTGAAGAAGGTCGCGGTGTCCTACGTGGACGCGGACCAGCCGAAGGGCGACACCACCAAGGACACCACGGTGTTCGAGGACAACCTGACGGCCGCGCTGAACGCGGTGTTCGGGGTCAGGGGCGCCGAGCCGCCGGCCACGCAGCCGCCGGGCACCAAGCCGCCGGCGCAGCCGACCACGAACGACGCGGCGCTCAAGCAGGCCATCGCGGACGCGCAGAAGGCGTTCGACGACGGCGAGGCGGCGCTGCAGAAGCAGGACTGGGCGGCCTACGGCAAGGCCCAGGAGGCCCTGCAGGACGCGCTCCAGCGGGCCGCCGAGGCGGGAGCGAAGCTCCAGACGGGACCGGGCGGCACGGGCGGCACCAAGCCCACGCCGCAGGCGAGCCCGTCGGCGACCCCCAGCACGTCGGCGACCCCCAGCACGTCGGCGACCCCGAGCACGTCGGCGACGCCGAGCGCGTCGGCGAGCCCCGGGAGCAGATAACCGGTCAGGGCCTCACCCCGCGTCGTGATACCGTTGCGTTACCGACGCGGGGTGGAGCAGCTCGGTAGCTCGCTGGGCTCATAACCCAGAGGTCGCAGGTTCAAATCCTGTCCCCGCTACTCAGGACGAGGGCCCGGATCCATAAGGATTCGGGCCCTTGCCGTGTGTCCGGGGGCGCGACCGGCCCGAAGAGCGGTAGGGAGGGGGCGAGTTGGCGCGAGTCGTGTTTGACTTGTCTCTCTGTGGGCATGTCGACAAAACGCTGAAGTGACCTCACTGGCTGCGGTATACCAGGTGTACGCGGGTTGCAGGTGGTGCGACGATGGTATTTATGGGGGACAGGGCAACTCTGTTGGAGACAGGGCGGTTTGTGCAGCGGCATGCCGGAAACGCCGCAGACGAGATCATCGAGGCCGCAGAAGCCGTCGGTGCGGCCGTCGACACCACCGCCGAGCAGGAGACCGAGGCCGAGACCGAGGCCCGCCACCGCCTCGCCGCCGAGAAGGGCGACGCCGCGTCCATGAGCGTCCTGGGCGCGCTGCTGCTGCGCCGCGGCGACCTGGACGGCGCCGAGCCCTATCTGCGCGGCGCCACCGCACAGGGCGACCGCGCCGCCGCCAACAACCTGGGCGTCCTGCTGCACCAGCGCGGCTACCCGGACGAGGCCGCCGGCTGGTGGCGGGTCGCCGCCGTCGCCGGCTCCGCCCCCGCCGCCCACGCGCTCGGCCGGCACCACCGGGAGCGCGGCGACGAACCCGCCGCCGAGTACTGGCTGCGCCAGGCCGCCGAGCAGGGCCACGCCCTCGGCGCGTACGCCCTCGCCGACCTCCTGGAGCACCGCAGCGACGTCGGCGCCGAGCGCTGGCTGCGCGCCGCCGCCGAACAGGGCCACCGCGAGGCCGCGTACCGGCTCGCGCTCGCCCTGGAGCGGCGGGCCACCGAGCCGTCCCGGGGGCCCCACGCGTACGACACCGGCACCCGGCTCCGCCCGGGCGCCCGCACCGGCGCGAGCCCGGCGGCCGGCGGCGAGGGGCCGCTCGTGGCCGCGGGAGGCGCCCCGACCGGCGACGCGGACGGCCTCGCCGAGGCCGAGCAGTGGTTCCGGCAGGCCGCGGCGCGCGGCCACCGGCGGGCCGCCCTGCACCTCGGGGCGATCCTGGAGAAGCGCGGCGACCTCAAGGAGGCCGGCCGCTGGTACCTGACCTCCGCCAAGGACGGCGAGGCCAAGGCGGCCTGCGCCCTGGCCTTCCTGCTGCGCGACGCCGGCGACGAGGAGAGCGCCGCCGTGTGGTGGCTGCGGGCCGCCCAGGACGGCGACGGCAACGCCGCCAACGCGCTCGGCGCCCTGCACGCCGCCCGTGGCGAGCAGCAGACCGCCGAGCGCTGGTACCGCGCCGCCATGGACGCGGGCGACGTGAACGGCGCCTACAACCTCGGGCTGCTCTGCGCCGCCCAGGAGCGCACCGCGCAGGCCGAGCAGTGGTACCGGCGCGCCGCGTACGCCGGGCACCGCGAGGCGGCCAACGCGCTCGCCGTGCTGCTGCTCCAGGCCGGGGACGCCAACGGCGCCGAGCCGTGGTTCTCCAAGGCCGCCGAGGCCGGCAGCGTCGACGCCGCCTTCAACCTGGGCATCCTCCACGCCGGCCGGGACGACGACCGGACCGCGCTCGCCTGGTACGAGCGGGCCGCCGCCGCCGGGCACACCGAGGCCGCCCTCCAGGTCGGCATCGCGCGCCTGCGCGACGGAGACGAGCAGACCGCCGAGCGCCATCTGCGGTGCGCGGCGGGCGGCGGCAGCGCCGAGGCCGCCTACCGGCTGGCCACCGTCCTCGACGCGCGCCGCCCGGCCCCCGGTCCGGCCGTCCTCGGCGCGCCGCGCGAGGAGAAGAGCGAGTGCGAGGAGTGGTACGAGCGGGCCGCCGAGCAGGGCCACCGCCGTGCCCAGGTGCGGGTCGGCATGCTCGCCGCCGGGCGCGGCGACGTGGCGGAGGCCGCCCGCTGGTACCGGGAGGCGGCCGAGGCCGGCTCCCGCAACGGCGCGTTCAACCTGGGCCTGCTGCTCGCCCGCGAGGGCGCGGAGCGGGAGGCGGCCCTGTGGTGGACCCGCGCCGCCCACGCCGGGCACGGCAGGGCCGCGCTGCGGCTCGCGCTGCTCGCGGCCCGGCGGGGCGAGCTCACCGAAGGCCGCCGCTGGTGCGACCGTGCGGTGGAGCTGGGCCCGGCGGAGGTGGCGGAGCGCGCGGCGCGACTGAGCGAGGCGCTGCACCAGGAGCTGACGGCCTGAGCCGGAGGCCTCTGTGTCACGGCACGTCCCTGTGTCACCGCACGCGCCTTTGTCACGGCGTGCTCACGACGTAACGCGGCTCACATGCTTCACCCGCCTAATCGATTTGCTCTGCTCCGAACGGTCCCGTAATGTTGAGTTCACCGACGCGGGGTGGAGCAGCTCGGTAGCTCGCTGGGCTCATAACCCAGAGGTCGCAGGTTCAAATCCTGTCCCCGCTACTCAGTAGCACGAAGGCCCGGATCGTTTCGACGATCCGGGCCTTCGTCGTTCCCGCATCTGGGCGTACGCGAGGTGCGGGCGCGTGCGACATGCGGGCGGATGCGAAAAAGCCCCGCCATGCGGCGGGGCTTTCGCGTGTGGAGATGTCAGGCGGTCGTCGCGCAGCTCGGGCAGATGCCCCGGTACGTGACCTCGACGTCCGAGATCGTGAAGCCGAAGCGCTCGGTGTCGGGCAGGTCGGCCAGCGGGTCACCGGCCGGGTGGACGTCACGGATCGCGCCGCAGCGGGCGCAGACCAGGTGCTGGTGCGGCCGGTGCGCGTTCGGGTCGTACCGCTTGGCGCGGCCGTCCGTCGCGACCTCCAGCACCTCACCGAGCGTGACCATCTCGCCCAGCGTGTTGTAGACGGTCGCCCGAGAGATCTCGGGCAGGCGCTCCACGGCGCGGGCGTGGACCTCGTCGGCGGTCAGGTGCACGTGGTCCCCGTCCAGCACCTCGGCCACGACACGGCGCTGTGCGGTCATCCGCCAGCCACGGCCGCGCAGTCGTTCCAACAGGTCACTCATGGGAGTCAGGGTAACAGCCACCGCCGACGAGTCCCGAATCCGTGTGACTTTGGATGGTGGCTTGACTTAGACAAAGTCCATCGTAGGATCGAGTCGGGCAAGGCGACGACAGGAGGCGCACCATGACGCAGGGACCGCTCACCACGGAGGCCGGGGCACCGGTCGCGGACAACCAGAACAGCGAGACGGCGGGCATCGGCGGGCCGGTCCTCGTCCAGGACCAGCACCTGCTGGAGAAGCTCGCCCACTTCAACCGCGAGCGGATCCCGGAGCGCGTGGTGCACGCCCGCGGCGCCGGGGCCTACGGCACCTTCACGGTGACCGCCGACGTCACGAAGTACACCCGGGCGAAGTTCCTCTCCGAGGTCGGCAAGCAGACCGAGACCTTCCTGCGCTTCTCGACCGTCGCGGGCAGCCTGGGCTCGGCCGACGCCGTGCGCGACCCGCGCGGCTGGGCGCTGAAGTTCTACACCGAGGAGGGCAACTACGACCTCGTCGGGAACAACACGCCCGTCTTCTTCATCCGGGACGCCATCAAGTTCCCCGACTTCATCCACACCCAGAAGCGCGACCCGTACACCGGCTCCCAGGAGGCGGACAACGTGTGGGACTTCTGGGGCCTGAGCCCCGAGTCCACCCACCAGGTGACCTGGCTCTTCGGCGACCGCGGCATCCCGGCCTCGTACCGCCACATGAACGGCTACGGCTCGCACACCTACCAGTGGAACAACGAGGCCGGCGAGGTCTTCTGGGTCAAGTACCACTTCAAGACCAACCAGGGCATCAGGAACCTCACCCAGGCCGAGGCCGACCGGCTGGCGGGCGTGGACCCCGACTCCCACCAGCGCGACCTGCGCGAGGCCATCGAGCGCGGCGACTTCCCGAGCTGGACCGTGCAGGTCCAGATCATGCCGGCCGCCGACGCCGCCACGTACCGCTTCAACCCCTTCGACCTCACCAAGGTGTGGCCGCACGCGGACTACCCGCCGATCGAGATCGGCAGGCTGGAGCTCAACCGCAACCCGCAGAACGTCTTCGCCGAGGTCGAGCAGTCGGTCTTCAGCCCCGCGCACTTCGTGCCGGGCATCGGCCCGTCCCCGGACAAGATGCTCCAGGGCCGCCTCTTCGCCTACGGCGACGCCCACCGCTACCGCGTCGGCATCAACGCCGACCACCTGCCGGTCAACCGCCCGCACGCCACCGAGGCGCGCACCCACGCGCGGGACGGATTCCTCTACGACGGCCGGCACGGCGGCGCGAAGAACTACGAGCCGAACAGCTTCGGCGGCCCGCAGCAGACCGCCCGCCCGCTGTGGGAGCCGCTGCCGGTGTCCGGTGCGACCGGCGACCACCCGACGCCCGCACACGCCGAGGACGACGACTTCCGGCAGGCCGGTGACCTCTACCGGCTGATGGCGGAGGACGAGAAGGGCCGTCTGGTCGGGAACCTGGCCGGTTTCATCGCCAAGGTCTCCCGCGACGACATCGCCGAGCGCGCGATCGACAACTTCCGCAAGGCGGACGAAGACTTCGGCAAGCGGCTCGACGCCGCGGTCCAGGCCCTGCGTGGCTGACGGCCGCTGCCGTAGGTGAAGAGGGCCGGACCCCCCGTATGCGTACGGGGGTCCGGCCCTCTCGCACGTCGGTGCCGTCGGGCGACGCGACGTCAGGCGGCGCTGTGCACCGGGAGCCAGCAGCGGATGATGTCGCGGACGGAGACGATGCCGACCGGGCCGTGGTCGTCGAGCACCACGAGATGGCGGAAGCCGCCGCGCGTCATGGCCTCCGCGGCCTCCTCCAGGGTCCAGGTCGGGGCGGCGAAGACGACGTCCCGGGTGGTGTGGGCGTCGGCGGTCTCGTGGTCGGGGTTCCGGTCGGTGCCGATGGCGTTGAGGATGTCGCGTTCGGTGAGGATGCCGAAACCGCCGGCATCACCGTCCTGCACGACGGCCGCGCCGACGCGTCGCGCCGACATCAGCCGCGCGGCCTGACGGAGGGTGTGGGCCGGGCCGATGGTGAGGATCACGGTGCTCATGGCGTCGCGGACGAGCATGGAGGGAACCACCTCCGATTCGGTGACTTCGAGAACTCTTTCACAAGTTCACAAAGGGGGGAGTCTCAGAGTGACACCGGGAGGGAGGCCCAACAAGGGGGCGCGCGTGGCGCGTTGAGGTGCACACGCGTGCGCCCGAGCGGGCGTTCATCGTTTGTCTACCGCCGGCTCGGAGGATCGGTGCGCAAGCCGGACCGAGGAAAGGCAACGGGGACGATGATCGTGAAGAAGGCGCTGCGCAGGACGGCAGGGGTCGTGGCAGCCGGACTCCTCGCACTCGCGGGGACGCTGGCCGGAGCGGGCACGGCCCAGGCCGCGTACGACGAGCCGACCCACACGCTGTGGGACGACGAGCCGCTCTACCCGGGCTGGCACGTCAGCACCGCCTACGCGCGCCTGATCATGCAGCAGGACGGCAACCTGGTCTTCTACCGCACGGACACCGCGAACGACTGGTCCCGCGCCACGCCCAAGTGGGCCTCGAACACGGTCGGCTGCGGCTACAAGGCGGTCATGCAGAGGGACGGCAGGCTCGTCGTCCGCGCCGCGGACGGGCGCGCGTGCGCCACGCGGGGCTGGGACAAGGGCGGTTACGCGTACGCCTGTCTCCAGGTCAGCGAGGCGCAGGACCTGCACATCTGGTACACGAACCAGCGGTGCGGCACCTTCACCGGAATGACGGCGCGGAGCCTGAGCACCACCGAGGACAAGATCTACTCGGATCTGTACTGACGCCCGGCAAGGGCGGACGCCCAGCCCGGCAGACGCTCGGCAAGGCGGACGCCCAGCCCGGCAGCCGCCCGGCAGACGCCGGGCGAAGGCAGCACGTGGCCCCGGCCGGACCCCCTCTCCGGCCGGGGCCGCCGTGCGTCACGGTGCCCTGACCTCACCCCGAGAGCCGGCCGACCAGGTCCGACACCGACCACTGCGGCCGCGACGCGAGCCGCGTCGCCGCCGCCCGCAGCCGGGCCGGGAGATGCCCGCACAGCGCGGCCAGCTCCCGCGCCGCCCCCGACTCCCGCCGGATCCGGTCCGCGCCCGCGATCCGGGCGAGCAGCTCGTACGCGTCGTCCGGTTCCAGGGGCCCGATCCACAGCCGGGCCGCCGCCGTGCGGAACCTCGCCTCCGGCTCCCCGCCCGTCTCCGCCCCCGTCTCGGCGACCAGGGCGGCGCACCCGGCCACGCCCGGCAGCAACGGTGCCGGATCCGGCACCCCGTCGAGCAGCACGAGCACCCGGCGGCCGGCGAGCGCAGCCCGGAAACGAGCCGCGAGCGCCCCCGCCTCCGCGTCCCCGCCGGGCCGCTCGCCCAGCGCGCGCAGGAACCCCGCCAGCACCTCCCGTACGTCCCCGGCCGCGTCGCCGCGCGCGTACAGCTGGCCGTCCGGGAAGGCGTCCCGCACCCGGTGCGCCAGGTGCACCGCGAGGGTCGAGGTGCCCGTCCCGTACGGCCCCGAGAGCGCCACCACCGGGCTGCGGCCCGCGTCCGCCGCCCGCAACAGCCCCTCGGCCTCGCGGACCTGCGCCGCGCGCCCCACCAGGTCGGGGATGTCCGGCGGCAGCTGGCAGGGCCGGAGCGGGCGGCGCGGCGGCGTGGGCGGCACCGGTTCACCGCGCCGGATCCGCCCGTACAGCTCGGTCACCGCCCCGCCCGGAACGAGCCCGAGCCGCCGGTCGAGCCGGTCCCGCAGCGCCTCGAACAGCGCCAGCGCCTCCGCGCGCAGACCGCAACGGTGCAGCGCGAGCAGGCACAGCCGGTGCGCCTCCTCGTCGTCCGGGCGCGCCGCCGCCAGGTCGCGCAGGGCGGGCAGCGCCTCGGCGTGCCGGCCGAGGGCCAGCTCCGCCTCGTACAGCGTCATGCCCGCCGCGTGCCGCGAGGCGGCCAGCCGCCCCCGCGCCCGCCCCGCGAGCGGTCCGGGCACGCCGTCCAGGGCGTCGCCGCGCCACCGCCCGAGTGCCCGCGCCAGCAGTTCCCGTGCCGCCGCCGGTTCCTGGCGCAGCAGCGCCACCGCGCGGGCGGTCTCGTCCTCGTACCGGAACACGTCCACCGCCTCACGCGGCACCGCCAGCCGGTAGCCGCCGGAGGAACCGGCCACGGCCTCCGGCGCGTCGAGCGCCCGGCGCAGCCGGTGGGCGTGCGTGCCGATCTGCCCGACCGGATCCTTGGGCCAGTCCTCCTCGTCCTCGCCCCACACCGCGGTGATCAGGCGGTGCGTGGGCACCAGCTCCCCGGCCGAGAGCAGCAGCGCGCACAGCACCGCCTGCTGCTGCGGCCGCCCGAGCGCAAGCTGCCGCCCGCCGCGCCACGCGCGAGGCGATCCGAGAAGGGCGAATTCGAGAATGGCGCATTCGCGTCCCATGACACCCCCGTAAGCCATGAGTCCGTCGCGGCTTGCGTGCCGCATCATAGGCGCCCGGATCGCGCCCCTCAGAGGGGTCGCGAGTCCCGGGCGCGTCACGCGCCGGCGGGGAGAAAGGGGAGGTCACGGGGGGGCATGAGCGACGTGGGGAACAAGACAACCGCGGGGAAGCCGGAGCCGGAGTCGGGCGCGGCCGTCGGGCCGGGAGGCACCGTCGGGCCGGTCGGCTCCCATGGCCCGGGCGGCGCCGACGGGCCGGCCGGCAATCACGGGCCGGGCGGCCCTCACGGCCCGGGCGGCCCTCACGGCCCAGGCGGCGCCGTCGGGCCGACCCGCACCTACGGCCCGGCCGGCTCTCACCGCCCACGCGGCGCCGACGGCCCGGGTGGCGGGGCCGGGCAGTTGCGGTTCGCGTTGCTCGGGCCTCCGCGGGCCTGGTGCGGGGAGCGGGAGATCGAGCTCGGGCGACCGCAGCAGCGGGCGCTGCTGGCCGTGCTGCTCGACGCGCCCGGGCGGACCGTCGCCCACCGCGTGCTCGCGGAGGGGATCTGGGGCGACGGGGCCGCCCCGGTCGATCCGCGCAAGGCACTGCAACTGCTCGTCTACCGGCTGCGGTCCGCGTTCCGGCCGTACCTCGCCGAGTCGCCGATCGTCCGGATCGGCGACGGATACGCGCTGCGCGCGCCCGGAGCCGTGGTGGACGTGGCCGAATGGCGGCGGCTGCTCGACGAGGCGGCACGGCTGCGCGCGGCGGGCGGCGGGGCGGGCGAGGTACGCGAACTGCTGCGCGCCGCACACCGGCTGTGGGACGGCGAACCCCTCGCCGGACTCACCGGCCCGCACGCCGAGGCGGTCCGCGCCCGGCTCGCCGGGGAACGGCTCGCCGCGCTGGAGCACCGGCTCGAACTGGACGCCGAGCTCGCCGACCGCGCCGGCCTCACGGCCGAGGCCGCCGCGCTCTGTCTGGAGCATCCGGGGCGCCCCCGGCTCGTCGCCGTGCTCATGCGTGCGCTGCACCGGGCCGGCCGTACCGCCGAGGCCCTGGCCGTCTTCGAGGACGCGCGCGGCACGCTGTCCGCCGGAGAAGGCGGCACGGACGACACCGGGCCGGACTCGCCCGCCGGGCTCCAGCTGCGGATCCTGCGCGACGACCCGTCCCTGCTGCCCGCCCCGGCGGACGCGGCCGGGACGTCCGGCCCCGCCTGGCCGCGGCCCGCCCAACTCCCCGCCGACCTGCCCGACTTCACCGGCCGCGGCGCCGCCGTCGACGCGCTCGCGGACCGGCTCGCGGGCGCCGGCGGCCGGGCCGTCGTGGTCTCCGCGCTCGACGGCATGGGCGGCGTCGGCAAGACCACCCTCGCCGTGCACGCGGCCCGCCGGGCGGTCGGCCGCTTCCCCGACGGGCAGCTCTTCGCCGATCTGCGCGGCGCCGACCGCGCACCGCGTGAACCGTCCGCCGTGCTCGCCGAGTTCCTGCGCGCGCTCGGCGTGGCCGCCGAGGAGGTGCCGGCCGGGACGGCCGAGCGTTCGGCCTGCTACCGCTCGGCGCTCGCCGGCCGCCGCGTGCTCGTCGTCCTCGACAACGCGGCCGCCCCCGAACAGGTCGAGCCGCTCCTTCCCGGCTCCGCCGACTGCGCGGTCCTCGTCACCAGCCGCACCCGGCTGCCCGGCCTCGCCGGCGCCCATCACCTCCGGGTCGACCCGCTGCCCGCCGACGAGGCCGCCGAACTGTTCACCCGGATCGCCGGCCCCGCGCGGGTCGCCGCGGAACCCGGCCGCGTCGAGGAGATCGTCGCCGCCTGCGGGCGGCTGCCGCTCGCCGTACGGATCGCCGCATCCCGGCTCGCCGCCGACCCGGGCCTCACCCTCGCCGCCCTCGCCGAGGGACTGCGCGACGAACGGCGGCTCGCCGCCCTCGACGACGGCGAGCGGGCGGTCGAGGCCAGCTTCGCCCTGTCGTACCACCGGCTCACGCCCGAGGCGGCGCGTGCCTTCCGGCTCCTCTCGCTGCCCGACGCGCCCGACATCGGGCTGTCCTGCGCCGCGGCGCTCCTCGACCGCGCCGAGCCGGAGGCGGACGAGATCCTCGAAGGACTGGTCGACCTCAACCTGCTGCACTCGCCCGGCTTCGGCCGCTACGGCTTCCACGACCTGGTCCGCGCCTACGCGCGCGACCGGCTCTCCGAGGAGGAGAGCGCGGCCGAACGCTCGGCGTCCGCCGCCCGGCTGCTCGACTTCTGCCTGGCGACCGCCCGCAACGCCGACACCGCCGCCCGCTCGGTCGACCCGGCCGAACAGAGCCTCCTCGACACGCCCGTGGCCCGCCCCGGCCGGCCCGTCGGCTCCAGCGCCGACGCCGTGCGCTGGATGCGCGAGCAGGCGCCCGTGCACGCCGCCGCCGTCGCGCTGGCCTGTGAGGACCCGGCCCTGCCGCTCGCCCAGGCGGCCGAACTCGTCGACAAGATGGGCTCCGTCCTGTTCGAGCGCACCCAGACCAGCGTCATCGCCGCCCTCGCCGCCCGGGTCGCCGACACCGCCGCCGCCCGCGGCGACCACGCGCCCCAGGCACTCGCGCGGTACGTGCGCGGCAACATGCTCTGGCACGTCAACCGTTACGACGAGTGCGAGGCCGAGACCGGGCGCGCGGTGGCACTCTGCACTGAGCTCGGGCGACACGCCGGCGCTCCGCACGTCGCGGGGCGCACGACCGGCGGCGGGCGTCCGGCCGACCCCACCGCCCGGGTCCGGGCCAAAGCGCTGATCATCCTCGCCGGACGGGCCAGGATCCACGGACGCCACGCCGAGGCGGCCGGGCACGCGGGGCGGGCCGCGGAGGTGTTCCGGGCGCTCGGGGCCGAGCGGGCGGAGGGAAGCGCGCTGGGGGAGTTCGCGTTCAACGCGGCGCACACCGGGCGCCTCGAGGAGGCGCGGCGGGCCGCCGAGCGGGGCGCGCGGCTGATGAGCGGCACCGGGCCGATGTCGGCGGCGACCGGGCGCTACTACCTGGCGCGGGTGCTGCGGCTGTGCGGCGACCCGGAGGGAGCGCTCGCGCACGCGACCGGCGCCCGGGAGGAGTTCGCCCGGCTGCAGGTCACCGTGTTCGAGGCGGCGGCGGGCGACCTCGTCGCCCGGCTGCATTCGGAGTCCGGCCGGGCGACCCTCGCCGCGGAGGCCGCCGAGGCGGCGCTGCCGCTCGCCCGGAAGACCAGCGCCGCCCTGGAGGCGGCCCTGCTGCACACCCTCGGCTCGGCGCTCGCCTCCCTCGGCCGGCCCCGGCAGGCCCGCGCCTGCCTGGAGGACGCGGCGGAGGTGTACGGACGGCTCGGCATCACGGAGGAGGCGGCGGCGGTACGGGCGCTGCTCGCCGGTCTGCCACGCCCCTGAGACGGGTCCGCTACGCGCGTTGACCGGATGTCTACCGGAGTCGGTGACCGTACTGCCCGTCAGGTCACCGACACGACAGGAGACATCACGACATGACGACACAGCTGCAGAACGGCCAGGTCTGGGCGCTCGTCGCCGACAACGGCAGGGCCGCCGACGTCAACGCGAGCCAGGCCAGCGAGGGCAACCGGATCCAGGCTTGGGCCCCCAACGGCACCCACGCGCAGGGCTGGGTGTTCTGGGCCAAGGAGAACGGCTCCTGGCTCCTGGAGACCCAGCTCACCCACAACACCCACGCGCCCGGCCAGGCGATGGTGATGGACTACGACTTCTCCCGCTTCGCCACCCACCTGGTCCGCGAGCACGGCGGGAACAACCAGCGCTGGCACCTGGAGGACGCCGGCAACAGCCGGGTCCTCCTGCGCAGCGCCCGCCCCGACGAGGGCGCCGCCTACCTCACCGCCGACGCGCAGGGCGCGGCGCTCGGCGTGTGGCGGCGGGACCCCGCCAACCAGGGCCAGCTGTGGCGGCTCGTCCCGGCGGGCCAGACGGGCGGCGGTCAGCAGGGCGGCGGTCGGCCCCAGCCCCAGCCGCAGCCCCAGCCGGGCGCGGGCGGCTTCCTGGGCGAGATGCTGGCGATGGTCAACCAGGAGCGCCGCCGGGCCGGCGTCCCCGACCTGCGGCTCGACGAGCGCCTCTCGGCCGCCGCGCAGCGCCACGCCGATGACATGGCGCGCAACGACCTCACCCAGCACAACGGCACCGACGGCTCCGACTTCAGCCGCCGCATCAGCGACGCCGGATACCCCGGCAACACCGCCCGCGCCGAGAACGTCACCCCGGGCAACAGCGTGCCCGAGGCCATGCAGATGTGGATGAACAGCCCCGGCCACCGCACCAACATCCTCAGCGGCAACTACCGCAACCTCGGCGTCGGCTACGCGCCCCGCCAGCGCGGCAACTGGGGCCGCTACGTCCAGACCTTCGGGAGCTGAGGCCGATGGGAACGGTCTGGATCCCCGGCGCCGTACGCCTGGGCGACGGGACGATCGGCGGCCCCATGGACACCCCGGAACTGCCGCCCCGCGTGGTCTGGCACACCACCGAGAGCGGCGCCGGGAACGCGGCCTTCGACGCCGTCGGCGCGTATCTGATCCGGCAGGGCAGCGAACCCCACCTCCTCTACGACCCCACCACCGACCGGCTCGGCCAGTTCGGGCCGCTCGACCGCAGCGCCCGGGCGCTGCGCAACGACGGCGAGAGCCGCACCAACCGCACCGGCCGGGTCTGCGTGCAGATCGAGGTGCTCGCCCGCGCCTCGAAGCCGTTCACTGGCTACTGGAGTCCCGGCCCCAACCTCCGGGCAATCATGGCGGCCGCCCGGTCCTGGGGCGTGCCCGACGTGTGGGCGGGCCGCGAGCGGTCCCGTACGGACTGGCGGGGCAAGGGAGGCCACTTCGGCCACGCCCACGTGCCCGGCAACGACCACTGGGACCCGGGGGCCATCGACCCGGCGGCGCTGTTCGCCGCGGCCGGCGGACGCGCGGCCGCGGACCGGCCGGGGGAGCGGACCCACCTGCGGTCGGTGGTCAGCCTCGCCCGCGTGCTCGCGGCGGCCCGCACCGACCCGGCCGCCGCACAAGGAGCCGCGCTGCACCGCGCCGACGTGCTCCCGGTGGAGAAGGCCCTCGCCGCCGAAGGACTGCTGGCCGCGCAGTGGGCGGACGGCTCCTTCGGCACCAGGACGGTCGCCGCGTACGCCGCCTGGCAGCGGCGCTGCGGCTTCGGCGGCGCGGACGCCGACGGCCTGCCGGGCCGCACCACGCTGGAGCGCCTCGGCAAGGCGCACGGCTTCCAGGTCACCGCATGACACCCGCACGACACCGATCCGAACCGCAAGAACCGCAAGGAACCGAAAGGACCAGCACGATGAGATCCCTCCGTACCCTCGCCGCCGCCTGCGGCGTCGCCGTGACCGTCGCGGGGGCGGCCGTGGTGACCGCCCCGGCCGCGCAGGCCGCGCAGGCCGCACAGAGCACCGAGTGCGGCGAGCTCCCGCCCACCGTCACCACCCGCACCGAGGTGGCGACCTACCGCGGCGGCGCACTCGACCTGCCGAACGGCAACGAGACGGACGGCCAGCGGGTCGGCACCTGGACGCCCAACGGATCGCCCGCGCAGACGTGGTCCGTGTGGCGCTACTGCGACGGCACCAGCGCGATCAGCCACGGCTACGACAAGGTCCTGGAGGCCGGCGGCACCAAGGACCTGGCCGTCCCGCAGCTGGGGTCGGCGACCCGTGAAGGCCTCAACAGCCCGTGGGGCGGGGTGGCGCCCGCCCAGAAGTGGCGCCTGATCGACGGCGGCAACGGCTGGCGGATGGCCCAGAACGCGGTCACCGGCCGGTGCCTGAAGAGCAACGGAGTCGGCTACCTGAACTCCATGGCGCCGTGCGACGGCAACGACGCCGGCCAGTGGTGGCAGCTCGGCTGACGTCCGCGCGGATTGCCTCACGGAGGACAGGAGCCCGCTCAGCCGCCCAGGTAGCTGAGCAGCTCCCCGTGCAGCAGCCCGTTGGAGGCCGCCGCGTTCCCGCTGTTCGGGCCGTGGCGGCCGTCCAGGCCGGTGTACGTGCCGCCCGCCTCCTGGACGACGATCGCGACGGCCGCCATGTCCCACAGCGACAGCTCCGGCTCCGCGCAGATGTCCACCGAGCCCTCGGCGACCATCATGTACGGCCAGAAGTCGCCGTACGCCCGGGTCCGCCACACCGCGCGGCTGAGGTCGAGGAAGCCGTCGAGCCGTCCGCGCTCCTCCCAGCCGGTCAGGCTGGAGTACGCGAACGAGGCGTCCTCCAGGCGGCCGACCTTCGACACCCCGATCCGGGTCGCCGAGGCCAGGCTGCGGCCGGTGTACGCGCCGAGCCCCTTCGCCGCCCACCAGCGGCGGCCGAGCGCGGGCGCCGAGACCACGCCCACCACCGGCTGGAAACCGGTCTCGCCGGCCTCCATCAGCGCGATCAGCGTCGCCCACACCGGCACGCCGCGCACGTAGTTCTTGGTGCCGTCGATCGGGTCGACCACCCAGCGGCGCGGGCCGGTGCCCTGCACGCCGTACTCCTCGCCGAGGATCGCGTCCCGCGGCCTGGCGCGCTGCAGCTGACCGCGGATCAGCTCCTCGGCGGCCCGGTCCGCCTCGCTCACCGGCGTCATGTCGGGCTTCGTCTCGACCTTCAGGTCGAGTGCCTGGAACCGGTCCATCGTGGCCGCGTCCGCGGCATCCGCGAGGACGTGGGCGAGACGCAGATCGTCGTGGTAATCGGCCATGGTCGAAACTCTATCCCCCGAAGAAGCGTCGGCCCGCGGCGGCCCTTGACAGTGCGTGGCCGTCCGTCAACGCTGAGCGCAGAACCGATCCGGCTGGGAGGCGACGATGCCGACTGCCCGAGAGACCCTGCTCGACACGGCCCTCGCGGCCCTCGGCACGCTGCCCTGGTCCGCCGTGCGGATGGTCGACGTGGCCGCCCGCGCCCGGGTCTCCCGGCAGACCCTCTACAACGAGTTCGGCAGCAAGGAAGGACTCGCCCGCGCCCTCGTACGGCGCGAGGCCGACCTCTACCTCCGGGGCGTCGAGGCCGAACTCGCCCGGCCGGGACCGCCCGCACGCCGGCTCGTGGCCGTCGCCGAGTGGACCGTCGCCGCGGCGGCCGCCCGGCCCCTCATGCGCGCCCTGCTCACCGGTGCCTGGGGCGAGCTGCTGCCCGCTCCGCGGCCCGCGCGCGGCGGGACCCGCGCCGCCGTACCCGAACAGCGCCGGGCCGACGCCGGGGTCCCGTCGCCGGGCGAACTGCTGCTCCAGGCGAGGGACCGGGCCGCGGCCCTGCTCGCGGAGGAACCCGGGACGGCCGTCCGCGGCTGCGAGCTGACGCTGCGCCTCGCCCTGTCGTACGTGGTCGCCTCGGCGGGCGTGCCGCGGGCTCAGTGCGCCGAGCCGGACAGCTGGAGGCCGATGACGCCGGCGATCACCAGCGTGATCGAGACGATCTTGAGCGTGGACACCACGTCACCGAGGAAGACCATCCCGTAGATCGCGGTCCCCGCCGCGCCGATCCCGGTCCACACCGCGTACGCCGGGCCCACGTCGAGCTTGCGCAGCGCCAGGGTCAGCAGGCCGAAGCTGCCGAGTGCGAAGGCCGCGAAGGCGATGGTCGGCCACAGCCGGGTGAAGCCGTGGGAGAGCTTCAGGCACACCGCGAAACCGGTCTCCAGCAGGCCGGCGACCACCACCAGCAGCCACGCCATCGTCAGTGCCTCCCACGCCGTCGGTGACTGCTTCGTCTCACTTGGTGCGATTATGCACTTACCAACAGCCCGCGCCCGCAAACGTGAGCGATACGGGTGAACGCGCCGCCGGCCGAGCCCTCGCCGCCGCCGTCGGCGGCCCGCCAGGCCGCCCCTCCGGCCGCCTCGTCAGTCGCCTTCGCGCCGCTCGCGGGTCGCGAGCAGCCGGCGCAGGGACACCAGGCGCGCCGGGTCCGCCTTGCCCTCCGCCACCCACGCGTCGAGCGCGCAGTCCGGCTCGTCGTGGCTGCAGGCCCGCGGGCACTCCTCCGTGCCCGGCTCCAGGTCGGGGAAGGCGTGGATGACCCGGGCCGGGTCGACGTGGTGCAGTCCGAAGGACCGCACGCCCGGCGTGTCGATGACCCAGCCGTCCGCCTTGTCCAGCGGCAGCGCGAGCGCCGAGGTCGTGGTGTGCCGGCCGCGGCCCGTCACCGCGTTCACGTGACCGGTGACCCGCCGCCGCTCCTCCGGCACCAGCGCGTTCACCAGCGTCGTCTTGCCCACGCCCGAGTGCCCCACGAACGCGGTGACCCGGCCGCCCAGGTGCTCGCGCACCCGGTCCGCCGCCGCGCCGTCGTACAGCTCCTCGCGGTTCACCACGACGTACGGGATGTCCAGGTCGCCGTACAGCTCCAGAAGCGCCGACGGCGGCGCCAGGTCCGACTTCGTCAGGACCAGGAAGGGCGAGAGCCCGCCGTCGTAGGCCGCGACCAGACAGCGGTCGATCAGCCGGGGGCGCGGCTCCGGGTCGGCGAGAGCGGTCACGATCGCCAGCTGGTCGGCGTTGGCGACGACCACCCGCTCGTACGGATCGTCGTCGTCGGCCGTGCGGCGCAGCACCGAGCTCCGCGTGCCGATCCGCACGATCCGCGCGAGCGTGTCCTTCTCGCCGGACAGGTCGCCGACCAGGGAGACCCGGTCGCCGACCACGGCGGCCTTGCGGCCCAGCTCGCGGGCCTTCATCGCCAGCACGATCCGGTCGTCGACGAGGCAGGTCAGCCGGCCCCGGTCGACGGTGAGGACCATGCCCTCCTCGGCGTCCTCGTGCTTCGGACGGATCGTGGTGCGCGGACGGGTGCCCTTGCGGTTGGGCCGCTGGCGGATGTCGTCCTCGTCGGTGTGCTTCCCGTAACGCCGCATGGCTCAGACTCCGAGCATTTCGGTCCACATCCTCGGGAAGTCGGGCAAGGTCTTCTCCGTCGTGGCCACGTTCTCGATCTCCACGCCCTCCACGGCGAGGCCGATGATCGCGCCCGCCGTCGCCATCCGGTGGTCGTGGTACGTGTGGAAGACCCCGCCGCGCAGCGGGCGCGGGACGATGCGCAGTCCGTCCTCGGTCTCCGTGACGTCGCCGCCCAGACCGTTGATCTCCTTGGTCAGCGCCGCCAGCCGGTCCGTCTCGTGGAGCCGCAGATGGGCGACGCCGCGCAGGGTGGAGGGGGAGTCGGCGAGCGCGGCGACGGCCGCGATGCCCGGGGTCAGCTCGCCGACCTCGCCCAGGTCCACGTCGATGCCGTGGATCCGGCCGGTGCCGGTGAACGTCAGGCCCCGCTCGGTCAGCTCGCAGGAGCCACCCATCTCGGTGAAGATCTCCCGCAGCGCGTCACCGGGCTGGGTGGTCCGCTCGGGCCAGTCGGGCACGGTGACCCGGCCGCCGGTGACCAGCGCCGCGGCCAGGAACGGCTGGGCGTTCGACAGGTCGGGCTCCACCACCAGGTCGCGGCCGAGCAGCGCCGACGGCGCCACCCGCCAGACGTCGGGGCGGCCGCCGTGCTCGGGCTCGTCGACCTGGGCGCCGACCGCCCGCAGCATGTCGACCGTCATCCGGATGTGCGGCAGCGAGGGCAGCCGGTCGCCGACGTGCCGTACCTCGACGCCGTGGTTGAAGCGGGCGCCCGAGAGCAGCAGGGCGCTGACGAACTGGGACGACGAGGAGGCATCGATCTCCACGACACCGCCCTCCAGGCCGCCGGCACCGTGCACGGTCATCGGCAGCGCGCCGCGCCCGTCGTCGTCGATGCGGGCGCCCAGCGCGCGCAGCGCGTCGATCACGCCGTGCAGCGGACGCTCGTGGGAGCGCGGGTCGCCGTCGAAGCGGACCGGGCCGTCGGCCAGGGCCGCGACCGGCGGCAGGAAGCGCATGACCGTGCCCGCGTTGCCGACGTCCACGGCCGCGGGGCCGCGCAGTCCGGCCGGGAGGACCCGCCAGGCCTCGCCCGTGCCGTCCGGGCCCACGCCCTCCTCGATCTTGACGCCGAGGGTGCGCAGGGCCTCCGCCATGAGCACGGTGTCGCGGGAGCGCAGCGGGCGGCGCACCCAGCCCGGCTCGGCGGCCAGCGCGGCGAGCACCAGGGCGCGGTTGGTGACCGACTTCGATCCGGGCACGGTGACGGTGGCGTCGACGGCGCCGCCCGCATACGGGGCGGGCCAGAGGCCGGTGAGGGGATCGGTGGACGCGGAGCTTTCGGTCATGCCCTCACTTTACGGGGGAGTCACCACCCCAGGAGCCAGCGGAAGCCGCCGATCAGGGCGCTCAGGGAGACCGCGTGGAAGAAGAACAGCCACAGCGCGGCGGGCACGTGGGTGAGCCGGGACAGCTGGTCGGCGTCGGAGTCCCCGGCGCCGCCGTGCCGCCGCTTGACCTGCAGTTCGAACGCCGGACGGACCCCGCCGAGCAGCAGGAACCACACCGCCGCGTAGGCGAACACGGACTGGACGTCCGGTCCCGCCAGCCAGGACACCAGGAGGAACAGGGCGCCGGTCAGCAGGACGGTGAAGATCCCGTAAGCGTTGCGCACCATCACCAGGAGAGCGAGGAGCAGGGCCGTGGCCAGCCAGAGCAGCAGCGTCACGTGGTGCGAGGCGAGCAGCGCGGCGCCGCCGAGCCCGAGCAGCGGGGCGGCCGTGTAGCCCGCGGCGGCCGTGAGGATCATGCCGGGGCCGGTCGGCCGGCCGCGCGAGACGGTCAGCCCGCTGGTGTCCGAGTGCAGCCGGATCGACTGCAGGCGGCGGCCGGTGACCAGCGCGACCAGACCGTGGCCGCCCTCGTGGGCGATGGTGATCGCGTTCCTGGACAGCCGCCATATGGGGCGGGGGACGACCGCGGCGAGGGCGGCGACCGCCGTGGCGACCACGATCCACGTCGCCGGCGCCGGCTGGGTGCCGAGGAGGTCGAGTTCGGGGCTCATGGTGTTGACGGGCTCCTCGGTGGACGACGGGTGGGACGTGGCAGTGTGGCACTTATGTGCGGACGGTATGCGGCGAGCAGGCGCCCCGAGGACCTGGTGGACGCCTTCGAGGTCGAGAAGTGGGAGCCCGAGGAGACCCTGGCCCCCGACTGGAACGTGGCCCCCACCAAGGAGGTCTACGCGATCCTGGAGCGCCCCCTGAAAGACGCGGAATCACGGCGGCCGGTTCGCCAGATGCGGGTCCTGAAGTGGGGACTCGTGCCGTCCTGGGCGAAGAGCCCGGAGGGCGCCGCCCGGATGATCAACGCCCGCGCGGAGACCCTGCACGAGAAGCCCTCCTTCAAGAAGGCCTTCTCGGCCCGCCGCTGCATCCTGCCCGCCGACGGTTATTACGAGTGGGTGACCGCGGCCGAGGAGCGGGAGCTGGAGGTCGAGGGCAGGAAGAAGCGGCCCCGGAAGCAGCCGTACTTCGTGACCCCCGCCGACGGCTCGGTCTTCGCCATGGCCGGGATCTACGAGTTCTGGCGGGACCGCACCCTGCCCGACGACCACCCGCAGGCCTGGTGGGTGACCTGCTCGGTGGTCACCACCGAGGCCGAGACCGGCCCGCTGGGCGTGGCCCCGGCCGAGGGCCCGCGCTCGCTCGCCGACATCCACCCGCGGATGCCGCTGATGCTGACCCCCGACCGCTGGGACGCCTGGCTGGACCCGTCCCGCACCGGCCTCGACGAGCTGCGCTCGCTGCTCGCCCCGCCGCCGGAGGGCCTGATGCGGGCCTACCCGGTGGCGACCGCCGTCAGCAACGTACGGAACAACGGGCCCGAGCTGCTGACGGAGCTGGAGGGCCCGGAGGTGGCGACGCTCTTCTGAGGGGCGGGGCCGGCGACGCCGTCGTGGAGACCGGCTTCCGGCGGCCGGCCGGGGCAGGATGGGCGGGTGACCGTGACGAAGAGCGAGACCGTTCCGACCGACGCCGGGGACGCCCGGATCACCTGGCACGCCGCGAAGAAGCCGTGGACCGTGCTCGCCGTGAGCCATGGCGCGGGCGGCGGCATCGAGGCCCGTGACCTGCGGGCCCTGGCCGCGGCCCTGCCCGCCGAAGGCGTGACCGTCGCCCTGGTCGAGCAGCCCTGGCGGGTCGCGGGCAAGAAGGTCGCGCCCGCACCGAAGACCCTGGACACCGGGTGGCGCGGCCTGTGGCCGGCGCTCGCCGCGCCGGGCCTGCCGGTGATCGCCGGCGGGCGCAGCGCCGGCGCCCGGGTCGCCTGCCGCACCGCCCGCGAGCTCGGCGCGAGCGCCGTCCTCGCGCTGAGCTTCCCGCTGCACCCGCCGGGCCGGCCCGAGAAGTCCCGAGGTGACGAACTACGCGGCTCCGGTGTGCCGACCCTCGTCGTCCAGGGCGGCAACGACCCGTTCGGGAAACCCGCCGAGTTCCCGCCCGGTGACCACACCCTCGTCGAGGTCCCGTACGGCGACCACGGCTTCGCCGTGCCCAAGCGGGCCGCCATCACCCAGGAAGAGGCCCTGGACGTGATCGTCCGCGAGGTCACGGCGTGGATCGCGTCACTTCGCTGACCGCGCGGCCGCACCGGGAATGTTGAGTGCGGGACCACTGTTGTGAGGGACGTCGGTACCGGAGAGCAAGGAAGAGGGAGTCCGTCGCATGGGTTCGACCATCTGCCCGCAGCGCCCGCAGGCCGCTGACCTGGACTGGACGGTACTGCCTGCGCCCAAGGGCACGCCTATTCGGGCGGCGGACGGAGCGGTTCCTCGTCTATCCTCCGAAGCGAGCGGGTCCGCGTTCGGGTTCGCCGCAGCGCTGGAGGAGGTGGGTCCGGTCACTGGGACCGACACAGGGACCGACGAAGGCCCCGAGGAGACGACCGAGGAGCGCAACGCGCGCTTCGAGCGGGACGCCCTCGGCTACCTCGACCAGATGTACTCGGCCGCGCTGCGCATGACGCGCAACCCCGCGGACGCCGAGGACCTGGTGCAGGAGACCTACGCGAAGGCGTACGGCTCCTTCCACCAGTTCCGCGAGGGCACGAACCTGAAGGCGTGGCTGTACCGCATCCTCACGAACACCTTCATCAACTCGTACCGGAAGAAGCAGCGTGAGCCCCAGCGCTCGGCTGCCGAGGAGATCGAGGACTGGCAGCTCGCCCGCGCCGAGTCGCACATGTCGACCGGACTGCGGTCCGCGGAGTCCCAGGCCCTCGACCACCTGCCGGACTCCGACGTGAAGGAAGCGCTGCAGGCGATCCCCGAGGAGTTCCGCATCGCCGTCTATCTCGCCGACGTAGAGGGCTTTGCGTACAAGGAGATCGCGGACATCATGGGGACACCCATCGGTACGGTGATGTCCCGACTGCACCGGGGCCGCCGCCAGCTGCGCGGCATGCTCGAGGACTACGCCCGCGACCGCGGGCTGGTTCCCGCGGGCGCCGGTGAGTCGTCGCACGATCTGAAAGGCTCGGGCTCATGAGCTGCGGAGACCCGCACGAGACGGACTGCTCAGAGGTCCTGGACCATCTCTACGAGTTCCTCGACCGAGAGATGCCCGACGGTGAATGCACCAAGTTCGAGGTGCACTTCGAGGAGTGCTCCCCGTGCCTGGAGAAGTACGGCCTCGAACAGGCCGTGAAGAAGCTGGTCAAGCGCTGCTGCGGCAGTGACGACGTGCCGGTCGACCTGCGCGCCAAGGTGATGGGCCGGATCGAGCTGATCCGCTCGGGCCACCTCGTGCCCGAGCAGGACGTGGCCGCTCCGTCCGCGACCCCGCAGGAGCAGTAGCAGCAGGACGCGTACCGGGAGCCGGGCGAGCACCTCGCCCGGCTCCCGGTCTGTCTATCTGCCCATCGGCTTGTATCACCCGATGGTGCGAATCGCCCGGGCCCGGCCGCTCCACGGAACCCGACTCGCTAGCGTGGCGGGCGTGATGGTGGTCCCGCGAACGGCACGCGTGTTCATCGGCTGTGCCCTGCTGGCCGCCGCCGCGGTCACCCTGCCCGCCTTACGCCCCGGCACGCCCTGGCCGACGGTGCTGCTGCTCGCGACCCTCTACCCGGTCTGCGAGCTGCCGGTCCGCTGCCGGCTCACCGGCCGGGTCCTCGGCGGCCCCGACGGCGGTCCCGCGCCCCCCGGCACCGGCTCCTTCTTCCCCGTCCTGCTCGCCGCCGCCCTGCTGCTGCCGCCCGCCGCCGCCGCGCTCACCGCCCTGCCCGGCGCCGTGCTCGCCCGCGTCGAGCGCCCGCCCTTCGCCCTGCGCCGGGCCTGGCGGGCCGCCCAGCTCGCCCTCGCCGTCTGGGCCGCCGCCCGGACCGCCGAGGCCCTGCGCTGCCCCGACGCGCTGGGACTGGGCCCGGACGTCCCCGACTTCCCGTACGTGCTCCTGCCGGCCGGAGCCGCGGCCCTCGCCTTCTGCCTGGTCCTCACCGCCCTCGACGGCGCCATCCGCGCCACCGCCGAACAGTTCCCGCTGCGCACCGCGTGGCGCGGGCTGCTCGGCCGCGCCCTGGCCCCGCACGCCGTGCACGGTCTGGCCGGCCTGATGATGGCCGTCCTCTGGCGCAGCAGCTACGGCCCACCGGCCGCCCTCTTCGTCCTGCTCCCCATGTACATCTCCTGCTGGGGCTTCGCCCAGTACCACCGGGAGCGCGCCGCCCACCAGGCCACCATCAGGGCCCTCGTCCAGGCCGTCGACATCAAGGACCGCTACACCCGCGGCCACAGCGAACGCGTCGGACACGCCTCCGTCCTGATCGCCCGTGAGCTCGGCATGGACGAACCCCGCCTGGAGGTCGTCCGCTTCGCCGGCATCCTCCACGACGTCGGCAAACTCGGCGTCCCCACCCGCGTCCTGCGCAAGGACGGGCCGCTCACCCCCGACGAGCGCCGGGTCATCGAACTCCACCCCGAGTACGGGCACGAGATGGTCCGCGGCATCGGCTTCCTCGGCGAGGCCCGCACCGCGATCCTCCACCACCACGAACGCATGGACGGCTCCGGTTACCCGTACGGCCTCAAGGGCCACGAGATCCCCGAGTACGCGCGCGTGGTCGCCGTGGCCGACGCCTTCGACGCCATGACCTCCACCCGCTCCTACAGCCGTGCCCGGCCCGTGGAGACGGCCCTCGCCGAACTGCGGCGCTGTGCGGGCACCCACTTCGACCCGCGCATGGTCGACGCGCTCACCCGGGCGCTCCACGAGCACGGCTGGCGGCCGGAGGTCACCGCCCACGAGCCCGCCGTCCCGGCCCCCCGGGACTCGCCGCCGACGGCCCCGGACCCCGCGGAGCCCCACGGCCGCCCCGACCGGCGGCCCGCCGGAAGGCCGCCCCTGTGACGGCCGCCCCGGCGAAAGCCGCCCCGACGAGGGCCGCGCGCACCACCACCAGGGCCGTCCACGGCGCCGCCCTCCTGCTCACCCTCACCGCCCTCGGCCTCACCCTCTGGCACGGCCTCGACGAACCCGCCAACGCCCTGGCCTTCGGCGTCCTCATCGCCTTCGGCGAGCTGGCCCGCTGGGGCGCCCGGCCCGGGGGGGGGGGAGAGGGAGAGCCTCCCACAGACACAGCACCCACATTCGATGCCCTCTCGCCGACCACCGCACCGGAACCAACCCCCCCCCTCCTCCTCCCCCCATCC
>NZ_JBHXFE010000044.1:24460-36249 GCF_042722475.1 Streptomyces sp. NPDC127092 | reverse complement strand
AGGGCCTAGAAAAACCCGCCAATGCTTTGTCTTTTGGCTTCTTCCTTTCTTTCGGAGGGTTGCCTTGTTGGGGCCCCCGGCCGGGAGAGGGGGACTCCCCCCCCCCCCCCACCGCCGGAGCCCTCGCGTACGCGCTGCTCGGCCAGAACGCCGGCGAGGCCACCACCCACGGCGTCCTCCAGACCGTCGCCGTGGCCGTCGCGGCCGGCCTCGCCGGAACGGTCCCGCACGTGGCCCGCGGCAGCGACCCCGACCTCGACCACCTGGCCCGCCGCGTCCTCACCGTCGCCTTCACCGCCGCCTGCTTCCAGCCCCTCTACAACGCGGGCGCCGTCACCGCCCACCTCGGCCACGGCCCCTCGTACGCCCTGTTCCTGCTCCTGCTGCTCCTCCTCACCGCCCTGTGCGACGCGGTCCTCGCCGCCCTGCTGCACCGCGCCCGCACCGGCCACCCCTTCGGACCGCTGCTCCGCGACGAACTGCGCGCCCTGCCAGGCATCGGCTCCGCCGTCTGCGCCACCGGAGCCGTCATGGCCCTCGCGGTGGCCGTCGCCGGCCTCTGGGCGCTGCCCGTCTTCGCCGTCCCCCTGCTGCTCACCCAGGTCTCCTTCCGGCGGTACGCCGCCGTGCGCACCACCAGCCGGCAGACCATCGCCTCGCTCGCCCGGGCCACCGAGATCGCCGGCTGCACCCCGCCCGGCCACGCCCACAGGGTCGCCGCGCTCAGCCGGGCCGTGGGCCGGGAGCTCGGCCTCTCCGGGCCCGAGCTGACCGTGCTGGAGTCCGCGGCGCTCATGCACGACATCGGTCAGCTCTCCCTGGTCGACCCCGTGGCCGGCGGCGCCACCGCCCCGCTGCCCGCCGAGGAGCAGCGCAGGATCGCGCTGCTCGGCGCCGCCGTGGTGCGGCAGACCGGCGTCCCCGAGGCCGTCGCCCGGATCGTCGAGCGCCAGGCCGACCCGTACCGGGAGCAGCCCCTCCCGGCCCGGATCGTGCGCGCCGTCAACGCCTACGACGACCTCGCCGCGGGCAGCGCGGGCGGCGGTCTCGGCGCCCTGGAACGGCTCCGGCTGGGCACCGCCCGCGACTACCACCCGGCCGTCGTGGAATCCCTCGCCCGCGTTCTCGCGCGGGGCGGCGTCACCCCAGCTCCTCCGGGGTAACCCATGGGTAATGAGCGCGTGTCCGACCGGGCATGGTTGGATGCGAACAAGAGGGTGAAGCGACCGGCAGGCGGGAATCGTGAGGATCTTCGGGAAGGTACGGCATCGGCCCTCCGCCTCGTGGCGGCAGGCCACCGACCGCGCGTTCACGCTGATCGGCGACGGCCGGTACGAGGACGCGGGCGCGCTGCTCACCCGCGCGGCGGACCTGGAGCCCTGGCTGTCCGAGTCCTGGTTCAACCTGGCGCTGCTGCACAAGTTCCGGCACGACTGGGAGCAGGCCCGCGCCGCCGGGCTGCGCGCCGTCGCCCTGCTCGACAAGGAGACCGGCGCCCCCGACTGGTGGAACGTCGGCATCGCCGCCACCGCCCTGCAGGACTGGCCGCTGGCCCGCCGTGCCTGGCAGGCCTACGGCCTCAAGGTCCCCGGAGCCGCCTCCGGCACCGGCGAGCCGGCCGGCATGGAGCTGGGCAGCGCGGCCGTGCGGCTCTCCCCGGAGGGCGAGGCCGAGGTCGTGTGGGGCCGCCGCCTGGACCCGGCCCGCATCGAGGTCCTCTCCATCCCGCTCCCGTCCTCGGGCCGCCGCTGGGGCGAGGTCGTGCTGCACGACGGCGTCCCGAACGGCGAGCGCACCACCAGCGCCGGTCCCTCCTACCCCGTCTTCGACGAGATCGAGCTGTGGGCGCCCTCGCCCGTCCCCACCTGGGTGGTCCTCCTGGAGGCCGCCACCGAGGCCGACCGGGACGCCCTGGAGCAGCTCGCCGCCGACGCGGGCTTCGCCGCCGAGGACTGGTCGTCCTCCGTCCGGCTGCTCTGCCGCGCCTGCTCCGAGTCGACGATGCCCAGCGCCGAGGGCGAGGGCGAGCACCTGGACCCGCACGACCACAGCGAGCCCGGCCATCCCGGTCCGCTGGGCCACCGCTCGCCCGGCGAGCTGTGGGTGCCGGAGCGCGAGTGCGGCATCGCGGCGCCCGCCGGGCTGGTCCGCGGGCTGCTCGACGGCTGGGTGGCGGACAGCCCGGACAGCCGCGAGTGGCGCGATCTGGAAGAGGTCTGCTGAGCCCGGTGGCCCAGGCGGTGTCTCGCCGATCATGCCGGGCTCGCCGAGACACCCCCTCGGGCCCGTAGGCTGTCCTCCGACGGAATCGGGTTTTCAGAAGGGCGCGGCCGGACATGGCGCAGCAGGAGACGGACGAGCAGATCAACGACGGCTTCGTCGTGGACACGGAGGACTGCGAGGCGCGTGAGCTCGCCCACCGCGAGCGGGGCACCTCGCGCCCGATCACGGTCGTCGGCAACCCCGTGCTCCACCGCGAGTGCAAGGACGTCACCGAGTTCGACGACGAGCTCGCCCGGCTCATCGACGACATGTTCGCCAGCCAGCGCACGGCCGAGGGCGTCGGCCTCGCCGCGAACCAGATCGGCGTGGACCTGAAGGTCTTCGTCTACGACTGCATGGACGACGAGGGCGTCCGGCACGTCGGCCACGTGATCAACCCGGTCCTCCAGGACCTGCCGGCCGACCGCCGCCACCTCGACGACTCCAACGAGGGCTGCCTGTCCGTGCCGACCGCGTACGCCTCGCTGGCCCGCCCGGACTACGCCGAGGTGCACGGCAAGGACATGCACGGCAACGACATCAAGGTCCGCGGCACCGGCTACTTCGCCCGCTGCCTCCAGCACGAGACGGACCACCTGTACGGCTTCCTGTACATCGACAAGCTGTCGAAGCGGGACCGCAAGGACGCCCTGCGCCAGATGGAGGAGGGCACCCCGCGCTACCCGGTCGTCCCCAACGACTGACCCGCGCGCACGGCCGTACGGCGAAGGGCCCCGCTCTCCCCCCGTGGTGGAGCGGGGCCCTTCGCCGTACGGGCCGGAACGCGGGTCCTAGAAGTCCTCGTCCAGGTCCACCGAACCCTCGACCGCCACCTGGTAGGCGGACGGCCGGCGCTCGAAGAAGTTGGTCAGTTCCTGGACGCCCTGGAGCTCCATGAACGCGAACGGGTTCTCCGAGCCGTACACCGGGGCGAAGCCCAGGCGGGTGAGGCGCTGGTCGGCCACGCACTGGAGGTACTCGCGCATGGACTCGGTGTTCATGCCCGGCAGGCCGTCACCGCACAGGTCCCGGCCGAACTGGAGCTCCGCCTCGACGGCCTCCTTCAGCATGTCGGTGACCTGCTGCTGGAGCTCGTCGTCGAAGAGCTCGGGCTCCTCCTTGCGGACGGTGTCCACGACCTCGAAGGCGAAGTTCATGTGCATCGTCTCGTCGCGGAACACCCAGTTGGTGCCGGTGGCCAGGCCGTGCAGCAGGCCCCGGGACCGGAACCAGTACACGTAGGCGAAGGCGCCGTAGAAGAACAGGCCCTCGATGCACGCGGCGAAGCAGATCAGGTTCAGCAGGAAGCGACGGCGGTCGGCCTTCGTCTCCAGCCGCTCGATCTTCTCCACCGAGTCCATCCACTTGAAGCAGAACTGCGCCTTCTCGCGGATGGACGGGATGTTCTCGACGGCGGCGAACGCGGCGGCGCGGTCGTCCGGGTCGGGCAGGTAGGTGTCGAGCAGCGTCAGGTAGAACTGGACGTGCACGGCCTCCTCGAACAGCTGGCGCGACAGGTACAGGCGCGCCTCCGGGGAGTTGATGTGCTTGTACAGCGTCAGGACCAGGTTGTTCGCCACGATCGAGTCGCCGGTCGCGAAGAACGCGACCAGGCGGCCGATCATGTGCTGCTCGCCCGGGGACAGCTTGGCGAGGTCGGCGACGTCCGAGTGGAGGTCGACCTCCTCCACGGTCCAGGTGTTCTTGATGGCGTCGCGGTAGCGCTCGTAGAAGTCCGGGTAGCGCATCGGACGCAGGGTCAGCTCGAAGCCCGGGTCGAGCAGGTTGTTGTTACGGCTGGTCACTGGCAGGCCTCGCAGGACTCGGGGTTCTCAAGGGAGCAGGCGATGGCGTCGGCGTCGGGCGTCGCCTGCTGGACGGGGATGGTCGTGGCCTGGGCGGCGCGGGCGATCCGGGTCGCCGGGCGCGAGCGCAGGTAGTACGTCGTCTTCAGGCCCTGCTTCCAGGCGTACGCGTACATCGACGACAGCTTGCCGATGGTCGGCGTCTCCATGAACAGGTTCAGGGACTGCGACTGGTCGAGGAACGGGGTGCGGGCGGCGGCCATGTCGATCAGGCCGCGCTGCGGGATCTCCCAGGCCGTGCGGTACAGCTCGCGCACCTCGGCCGGCACCCAGCCGAAGCCCTGCACCGAGCCGTTGGAGTCGCGCAGCGCCTCGCGGGTCTGCGCGTCCCACACGCCGAGCTGCTTCAGCTCGTCGACCAGGTACGAGTTGACCTGGAGGAACTCGCCGGACAGCGTCTCGCGCTTGAAGAGGTTGGAGACCTGCGGCTCGATGCACTCGTAGACGCCGGCGATCGAGGCGATCGTCGCGGTCGGCGCGATGGCGAGCAGCAGGCTGTTGCGCAGGCCGACGGCGGCGATCCGCTCGCGCAGCGCGGCCCAGCGCTCCGGCCAGTTCAGCTCCACGTCGTAGTGGTCGGGGTGCAGCACGCCGCGGGCGGTGCGGGTCTGCTCCCAGGCGGGGAGGCGGCCGCCGCGCTCGGCGAGGTCGGCGGAGGCCTCGTACGCGGCGAGCATGATCCGCTCGGCGATCCGGGTGGACAGCGCGCGGGCCTCGGCCGAGTCGAAGGGCAGCTTCAGCTTGAAGAAGACGTCCTGGAGACCCATGGCGCCCAGGCCCACCGGACGCCACTTGGCGTTGGAGCGGCCGGCCTGCTCGGTCGGGTAGAAGTTGATGTCGACGACCCGGTCGAGGAAGGTGACCGCGGTGCGGACGGTCGCGTCGAGCCGCTCCCAGTCGAGGTCGCCGGTGGCCGTGTCGACGAACGCGCCGAGGTTGACCGAGCCGAGGTTGCAGACGGCGGTCTCGTCGTCGTTGGTGACCTCGATGATCTCGGTGCACAGGTTCGAGGAGTGGACGACCGTGCCGGGCAGGGCGGTCTGGTTGGCGGTCCGGTTGGAGGCGTCCTTGAAGGTCATCCAGCCGTTGCCGGTCTGCGCGAGGGTGCGCATCATCCGGCCGTAGAGGTCACGGGCCGGCATGGTCTTGCGGGCCAGGCCCGCCTCCTCGGCCTTGCGGTAGGCGGCGTCGAACTCCTCGCCGTACAGGTCGACGAGCTCGGGCACGTCGGCCGGGGAGAACAGCGACCACTCGGCGTCCGCGTTGACCCGGCGCATGAACTCGTCCGGGATCCAGTGGGCCAGGTTGAGGTTGTGCGTACGGCGGGCGTCCTCGCCGGTGTTGTCGCGGAGCTCCAGGAACTCCTCGATGTCCGCGTGCCAGGTCTCCAGGTAGACCGCGGCGGCGCCCTTGCGGCGGCCGCCCTGGTTCACGGCGGCGACGGAGGCGTCCAGGGTCTTCAGGAACGGGACGATGCCGTTGGAGTGGCCGTTGGTGCCGCGGATCAGCGAACCGCGGGCGCGGATGCGGGAGTACGAGAGCCCGATGCCGCCGGCGTGCTTCGACAGGCGCGCGACCTGGTGGTAGCGGTCGTAGATGGAGTCCAGCTCGTCCTGCGGGGAGTCCAGCAGGTAGCAGG
Source organism: Streptomyces sp. NPDC127092 (assembly GCF_042722475.1). Classification (NCBI taxonomy): domain Bacteria; kingdom Bacillati; phylum Actinomycetota; class Actinomycetes; order Kitasatosporales; family Streptomycetaceae; genus Streptomyces; species Streptomyces sp. NPDC127092. The sequence continues at coordinate 30,483 of NZ_JBHXFE010000044.1, read as the reverse complement.
AGGACATCTGCGGGTGGCGGGTGCCCGAGTTGAACAGGGTGGGGGAGGAGGGCAGGTAGTCGAGCCGGCTCATCAGCCCGTACAGCGCCGCCACTTCGTCCACGGCGCGCGAGGAGTCGTCCTCGGCCAGGCCGGAGGCGACGCGCAGCATGAAGTGCTGCGGGGTCTCGATGACCTTGCGGGTGATGGGGTGCCGCAGCAGGTAGCGCGAGTAGAGGGTGCGCAGACCGAAGTAGCCGAAGCGGTCGTCGGCGGCCGGGTCGATCGTCGCGTCGAGGCGGTCGGCGTGCGCGGCGACGAACGCGGCGGTGCGGTCGGCGATCAGGCCCTCGCGGTGGCCGACGGCGACGGAGGCGGAGAAGGACACCGCGCCCTGGCCGGCGGCCTCCTCGGCGATGGTGATCGTCAGCAGCCGGGCGGCGAGCCGGGAGTACGCCGGGTCCTCGGCGATGAGTCCGGCGGCGGCCTCCGTGGCCAGCTCGCGCAGCTCCGCCTCGTCCGAGCCGGGGTGCCGGCCGCGGAGGGCGGCGGCGGCGACCTTGCCGGGGTCGGTGTCCGGGAGGTCGGCGGTGAGATCGGTCAGGGTGCGCAGCAGCGCGGTCCCGGGGCCGTCGTTCTCGATCGCTGCGGCCGGATCGGCGGGCGCGATGGTCACGTGGGGGCTCTCCCTCGCTCGGCTCGGGGCCAGGGCGGGAGGCGGGAACGGGCGGGCCGTACGCACGGCGCGCCGCGTCCACCGGCCCATTCCGCGAGGCCCGGACGTCTGTGGCACCCGGAACGGACGGACCGGGCGCACTGTCGGCAGGTCCTCGGACTCACGTCGTACGGAAGCGCACGAAGTACACCGTTGCGGGACAGTTCCGGATTTCCACCGGATTCCCCTGCGGCGACAGCGAGGAAGAGCATACATGTGGGGGGCGCCTCCCATGGCACCCCCCACATGTTGTGTGTCGTTTGCGCTCCTACAACTCCAAGGAGTAGCAGAGCAGAACGAATTCGGGCCGGTCCGGGATGGGGTGCCAGTCCCGCTCGGGGGCGCGGTGGAAGCCCAGGCGCTCGTAGATGCGGTGCGCGGTGCGCATCCCGGTCTGGGTGGACAGGACGATCCGCTCGCAGCCCGGGACGGCCCGCGCGCGCTCGACACAGGCCCGGACCAGCGCTTCGCCGACGCCGCGGCCGCGGGCCGCGTGGGCGACGGCCAGCATCCGGATCTCGGTCTCGCCCTCGGTGGCGCGGTCGCCCATCACCCCGGGGGCCGGAACGAAGGTCACGCCGCCGAGGACGGTGCCCGCCGCCTCGTCGACGGCCACGAGCACGTCGGCCACCTCGGCCCGCCCCGCCACGTTCCGCAGGTGGCCGTAGTACCAGTCCTCCTCGCCGTGGAGGAGGTGCCCGTCGTCGAGGTAGGCCCGGCCGGTGATGTCGCCGAGCGTCCCGTACTCCTCCGGCCGTACGTCTCTGATCGTGAAGTCCATGGCACAGTCTCCACCTTGAACGGATCCGCCCGCCGACCGGGGGTCCGGTCGGCGGGCGGAACGTGTGGTGCGGAAGGATCAGTGCCCGGCGGCACCGACCTTCGGCAGCTCGGTGACGACGCCCGCGTCGCCGGCGTCGGCCGTGTAGTCCTCGGGCGCGGTCTCGTCGACGCCGTCCGGCGCCTTGACGGCCTTCAGGACGAAGGTGAGGACGACCGTGACGAGGACGTTGAGGACGAAGGCGGTGAGGGCGATGTACCCCATCTCGCCGATGCCCGGGATCTCCGCCGCGGAGCCGCCGAAGTGCTTCTGCGTGGGGCTCGCGACCCCGTAGGCGGTCCAGGTGCCGTAGATCATGCCGACGGCCCAGCCCGCGAGCAGGGCCCAGCGGTGCATCCAGCGCGTGAACAGGCCGCCGACCAGGGCCGGGAAGGTCTGCAGGATCCAGATGCCGCCGAGGAGCTGGAAGTTGATGGCGACGGTCTTGTCCATGGTGAGGACGAAGACCAGGGCGCCGACCTTCACCAGGAGCGACACCAGCTTGGAGACCTTGGTCTCCTGGGCCGGGGTGGCGTCCTTCTTGATGAAGTCCTTGTAGATGTTCCGGGTGAAGAGGTTGGCGGCGGCGATCGACATGATCGCGGCGGGCACCAGCGCGCCGATGCCGATGGCGGCGAACGCCACGCCCGCGAACCAGGCCGGGAACATGTTCTCGAAGAGCTGCGGGATGGCCAGCTGGCCGTTGGTGACCTTCACGCCGGCCGCGATCGCCATGAAGCCGAGCAGCGCGAGCAGACCCAGCATGAGCGAGTACAGCGGCAGGATCGTGGTGTTGCGGCGGATCACCTCACGGCTCTTGGAGGAGAGGGTCGCCGTGATCGAGTGCGGGTACATGAACAGCGCGAGCGCCGAGCCGAGCGCCAGCGTCGCGTACGTCCACTGGCCCGCCTCGCCGGGCACGAGCGCGCCCTTCGGCTTGCCGGTGGCCGGGTTGGTCTGCGCGTACGCCTCGCCGGCCTTGGCGAAGATCTCGTCGAAGCCGCCCAGCTTGATCGGGATGTAGATGATCGCCACCGCGATGACGATGTAGATCAGGGTGTCCTTGACGAAGGCGATGAGCGCGGGCGCGCGCAGGCCGGAGGAGTACGTGTACGCGGCGAGCACGCCGAAGGCGATGAGCAGCGGCAGGTCCTTGACGAACCAGTTGGTGTTCTCGCCGCCGCCGACGCCCATCACGTCCAGGACGGCCTGGATGCCGACGAGCTGGAGCGCGATGTACGGCATGGTGGCGAGGATGCCGGTGACCGCGACCGCGAGCGACAGGCCCTTGGAGCCGAAGCGGCCGCGGACGAAGTCGGAGGTGGTCACGTAGCCGTGCCGGTGGGAGACCGACCACAGGCGGGGCAGGAAGGTGAAGATCAGCGGGTAGACCAGGATGGTGTACGGCACGGCGAAGAAGCCGGCCGCGCCCGCCGCGTAGATGGCCGCGGGGACGGCGACGAAGGTGTACGCGGTGTAGAGGTCGCCGCCGAGCAGGAACCAGGTGATCCAGGTGCCGAACGAGCGCCCGCCCAGGCCCCATTCGTCGAGGCTGTGCTCGTTCTCGGCCTTGCGCCAGCGCGCGGCCATGAAGCCCATGACCGTGACGGCCAGGAAGAAGAAGACGAAGACGCCGAGAGCGACGCCGTTCACGCCGTCGTTGTTCACTTCGCCGCACCCCCCTTGCGGGCGCGCTGGTCACGCTGCCACAGCTGGTAGGCGACCATGGTGAGCGCGGTGGACACCACGACCCAGAGCATCTGGTACCAGTAGAAGAACGGGACGCCGATGAAGGTGGGTTCCACCTTGGCGTACGAGTTCACCCAGAGCATCGCGACGAACGGCGCGAAGAGGCAGAGCGCGATCACCACTCTGAGTGGCGTGATGACCGGTTGTTTCCCTTGTGTGGCTTCTGACATGGCGAAACCGTCCCCTCGCTGATCACCTCGTAATGCCGAGGAAATCTAGGGGACGGTTTCGTTTCTAGGAACCCCTGTCCGTATAACGGATCAACCGTCAGTCGCGGGCCGGACCGGCGGTGCGGCCGGTTCAGCCGTTGGGGCGCTGGAGGCGGGCGACGAACTTGTAGCGGTCGCCGCGGTAGACCGAGCGCACCCACTCCACCGGCTCGCCGTTGGCGTCGAGCGAGTGGCGGGAGAGCATCAGCATGGGCAGGCCCACGTCGGTGCCGAGCAGGCCGGCCTCGCGCGGGGTGGCGAGGGAGGTCTCGATGGTCTCCTCGGCCTCGGCCAGGTGGACGTCGTACACCTCCGCGAGCGCGGTGTAGAGCGAGGTGTACTTGACCAGCGAACGCCGCAGCGCGGGAAAGCGCTTGGCGGACAGGTGGGTGGTCTCGATGGCCATCGGCTCGCCGCTGGCCAGCCGCAGCCGCTCGATGCGGAGGACCCGTCCGCCGGGGGAGATGTCGAGGAGACCGGCGAGGGTGTCGTCGGCCGTGACGTAGCCGATGTCCAGGAGCTGCGAGGTGGGCTCCAGGCCCTGGGCCCGCATGTCCTCGGTGTACGAGGTGAGCTGGAGGGCCTGGGAGACCTTGGGCTTGGCCACGAAGGTGCCCTTGCCCTGGATCCGCTCCAGGCGGCCCTCGACGACCAGCTCCTGCAGGGCCTGACGGACCGTGGTGCGGGAGGTGTCGAACTCGGCGGCGAGCGTCCGCTCGGGCGGGACCGGCGTGCCCGGCGGCAGGGTCTCCGTCATGTCGAGCAGGTGCCGCTTCAGGCGGTAGTACTTGGGCACGCGCGCGGTGCGGGTGGCGACGCCGCCCTCTGTCTCGGTGTTGCCCGCGTCCGTGGCCATGGCCTGCCTCTCCGACTCCTGTGCTGCTGCCGTCACCGGCTCCTCCGTCTGTCGCGGCTCACATGGTGGCACGGACCGGTCACAGGTCGTCGCCCTCCCTCAGGTGTCGGTCCGATAACGGACGCGACTGCCCTTCTTATACACCCTTGACACCCCTAAAGGTCTAGGCCAAGCTCCGGGTACTGGTCTAAACCATTAAAGACCAGGTCCCAGCCCCACAGCATTACTCGACGTATGTCTTCGCGCGGTGGTGGGGGGAGCAGGCATCCCTGAGGAGGGTGGCGTGAAGCGCAAGCTCATCGCGGCGATCGGCGTCGCGGGCATGATGGTCAGCATTGCCGCGTGTGGTTCCGACGGCGGCGACAAGGGGGACAAGGGCAAGGCCGACGGCGGCGCCAAGACCCTGACCGTCTGGGTGATGGACGGTTCCGCGCCGGACGCCTGGACCGCCGAGGTGAACAAGGCCTTCGAGGCCAAGCACCCGGGCGTCAAGGTCAAGGTCGAGAAGCAGCAGTGGAACGGCATCCAGGAGAAGGTCACCACCGCCCTCTCCGAGGACACCCCGCCGGACGTCCTGGAGCTCGGCAACACCCAGACCGCCGGCTACGCGGTCACCGGCGGCCTCGCCGACCTCACCGGTGACAAGGCCAAGCTGGGCTACGACGGCTGGAACAAGGGCATGCTCGCCTCCAACGAGCTGGACGGCAAGCTCTACTCCGCCCCGTGGTACGCCACCAACCGCGTCGTCGTCTACGACAAGGCGGCCTTCAAGAAGGCCGGCGTCACCCCGCCGAAGACCCGCGCCGAGTGGATCGAGGGCCTGAAGAAGCTCAAGGCCTCCGACCCGAAGAGCCAGCCGATCTACCTGCCCGGCCAGAGCTGGTACGTCCTCGCCGGCTTCGTCTGGGACGAGGGCAGCGACCTCGCGGTCAAGGACGGCGACAAGTGGAAGGGCAACCTGTCCTCCCCCGAGGCCGCCAGCGCCATGAACTTCTACAAGGAGCTGGCCTCCTACTCCACCGCTCCGAAGGACAAGGACGAGGCCACCCCGCAGCAGTCCACCGACGTCATCCCCAAGGGCGGCGTGGCGTCCTGGATCGGCCTCGGCTGGGAGGCCGGCGGCGCGATCGACGCCATGAAGAAGGCCGGCAAGACCGCCGACTTCGGCTACTTCCCGATCCCGGGCAAGACCGCCGACAAGCCGGGCTCCGTCTTCTTCGGCGGCTCGAACCTCGCCGTGGCCGAGCGCTCCCAGAACAAGGAGCTCGCCAAGGAGTGGCTGGCCCTCGCCGCCGGCAAGGAGTACATGGCGAAGTACGCCGCCGCCACCGAGGGCGCCCTGCTCCCGAACAACGACGCCGCGCAGTTCACGCCGGCCGCCGGCTCCTTCGCCGAGGCCATGAAGCTGTCCGCCTCCGTCGGCAAGATCACCCCGGTGACCCCGGGCTGGGCGAACGTCGAGACCGCCCCGAACCCGATCAAGGACTACATGACCAAGGTCCTGAAGGGCGAGGACGCCAAGACCGCCGGCGAGGCCGCCGACAAGGTCATCAACGAGCGCATCAACCAGCAGTGATCACAGCCCGGCGGGGGGGGGGGGGGGGGAGGGGGGGGGGGGACGGAAGGGGGCGGCATGTGGGGGAGACTGTCCCCCTCAAGCTTTCCTGTTTTCCGGTGTGGTGCCATAAGGAGGAG